>DATNBQ010000037.1:0-12186 GCA_035571955.1 Urbifossiella sp.
GCGCGGCCGCGCCGCGGCGAAGCGAAGAAAGTCGCGAAAGGCACAGGCATCATGGCACTTACGGCAAATGCGCGACTGCCTCGAAACAAAAAAAGCGGCCTCCAATTTTTAATTGCCGCGAAAGAATCGAGGATTTCCGCAAAGAGGGGGTGTAGCGGCCATTTACGGCCGAGAATCGGCTTGACTGGCGGTTCCAAGATTCGGCTCGATCTGCTGGGCGGATAAAACCCACCCACTTTCCAGCTGCTTACCCGCCACTGGGGGAGCCGGAATGGCTGCTACTCGAAAGCGAAGAATTCCAAGAATGGGGCATCATCGACTTCGAGGTGAGAAGCATTCCAGAACGCATGGTCCAGCAAACCGAAGTTTATACGTTCATCCCCGCCCACATCCCTCTCGATGTGAACTACCCGCACGCCGAGATTTGGGCTTATTGGGAGGGCCAGCACATCCAAGCGCGGAAGCATCTCGATCCCGACCTCAGTCTTCGTTGGGGAACGCATTGCTGCAACGGACGCACTCGCACCATAGACCAGCATAACTTCTACCGCAGCGGGTGGGCGTTCATATCATTTCCGCTGTTCCCGTGCGAAATCGCGATTCAAAGGAATCCTCATGGCAAGCGAAGCCGAACTCAAGGCGGCCGGCGAAAAGTATATCCCCAAAGACTACGATCCGGCCCTTTACAAAATCCGCCACTCGTTCGCGCATGTCCTCGCCCAGGCCGTCGTCGAACGCTTCCCGAATGCCAAACCGACCATCGGCCCGCCCGTCGAATTCGGCTTCTACTACGATTTCGACATCGACGACAACCCGACGGATGCCGACCTGAACTGGATCGGCGACCGCATGCGGCAGATCATCAAGGGGAAGCATGCCTTCCAGGTGCGCGAGATTTCCGCCGCCGAGGGGAAGACTCTCTTCAAAAGCAATCCGTACAAGGTGGAACTGATCGAGGGGCTCGCGTCCGGGCAGGACGAATACGGCAACGCCGCCCAGGCCGCCGCTGCCCCGACCATCACCGTTTACCAACAGGACACATTTAGCGATCTGTGCCGCGGACCGCACGTCGATAGCACGGCGAATCTCGATCCCAAGGCGTTCAAGATCACACAGGTGACGGGTTCCTACTGGCGCGGCGACGAGAAGAACAAGGCGCTCAAGCGCTTCCACGCCACAGCCTGGGCCACGGCGGCAGACCTGGGGGCGCACCTGGCCCGCGTCGAGGAAGCCGCCAAACGCGACCACCGCAAGCTCGGCCGCGAACTCGAACTCTTCGCCAACGAACCGGTGTTCGGCTCCGGCTTCCCCATGCTCTTGCCGAAAGGCGCGACGGTCCGCCGGCTGCTCGAACAGTTCATCACCGATTACGAACGCCAGGCCGGCTACCTCCACGTTTACACCCCGGACGTGGCCAAGAAGCAACTCTACAAGATCTCCGGCCACTGGGACCATTACCAGGACAGCATGTTCCCGCCGATGGATTTGGGCGAAGGCGGCAAGGACGACGACGAACTTTGCCTGCGGCCGATGTGCTGCCCGCACCACATTCAGGTCTACAACGCGAAGCCGCGCAGTTACCGCGACCTGCCAATCCGCATTGCCGAACTCGGCAAAATGTACCGCTACGAGCGCTCGGGCGTGGTCGGCGGCCTGTCGCGCGTCCGCTGCATGACGCTCAACGACGCTCACCTGTTCGTGAGGCCCGATCAGGTGCGCGAAGAAATCCTCGGCGTCATGAACCTCATGAAGAAAGCCTACGCCGACCTCGGCATCACCGAGTATCGCTTCCGGCTCTCGAAGAATGACCCCGGCAACAAGACGGGCAAATACGTCGACAATCCGGCCATGTGGGAGAGCAGCATCGCCTTCTTGCGCGGCGTGCTTCAGGAATCCGGGTTGCCGTTTTTCGAAGCCGACGGCGAAGCCGCGTTCTACGGCCCCAAAATCGACGTCCAGGTGAAGGACGTAATGGGCCGCGAGGAAACGCTTTCGACGATCCAGGCCGATCAGCATTTGCCCGAGCAGTTCAAGCTGGAATACAAGGATGCCGACGACACCGCCAAGCGGCCCGTGATGATCCATCGCGGCGTCATCAGCACGATGGAGCGGATGCTTTCGTATCTCATCGAGCTCTATGCCGGAGCGTTTCCGCCGTGGCTGGCCCCGGTGCAAGCGGTGATCGTGCCGATTGCCGACCGGCATTTCGAATACGCGAAGCAGGTGGAGGCCCAGCTTCGCGCCAAGGATTTCCGCGTCGAGAGCGACCTCAGCGACAAGCGGATGAACGCGAAGATTCGCGAGGCGCAGTTGCAGAAGGTGCCGTACGTGCTGGTGATCGGCGACAAGGAAATGGCGGCGAACGCGGCCGCGGTCCGGCTCCGCAGCGGCGAAGACCTCGGCGCCAAACCCGTCGCCGAGTTCATCGCCATGCTGGAAGGGGTCGTCAAGAGCCGCACGCACCAACTGGTGGTTGTCTGATTGTTGTGCCGCGGCATCGGTTATGATGACCGAATGCGCACTTAATGCAAATGAGTTATTCCTCGAACGCAGGAAAAATCGGCCTGCGAACCATCCCATCGAATAGAAACGATGCGGGGTTCGAGCGAAGAAAGTCACTCATGGCTGCCGATAACTTTTCGGAGTGTTCCAACTCGTAAAAAGCTAAATCCAGGGCCTCAAAATCCGGCCGGTGCTTGGCCATTTGCCCAACTCGCTCCTCATGTTCTTGAGAAGGTGCTCCACCAAGCATGTCGGCGCTCTTTTGTAGAATTGCTGAATAGTCATCCAGCCCGATCGCTCGAAATCCCTCAAGTGCGTACTTCCACACAACGCCGGTGTGATCCCTGTAGAACTGGTCGTGCCCGCCATTATTCACTTCCGAACAGTACCAACAGATCGCATGGAAGC
Organism: Urbifossiella sp.; assembly: GCA_035571955.1. Classification (GTDB taxonomy): domain Bacteria; phylum Planctomycetota; class Planctomycetia; order Gemmatales; family Gemmataceae; genus Urbifossiella. The sequence goes on from DATNBQ010000037.1 coordinate 2,911, forward strand.
AGCGTTGAGGACGTGTGAACGAAGCAAGACTGGCTTCGTACTCGCCTGGACCGTCATAAATGTTGGCTCGCCACCACACGGGATCGACCACAACGGATACATCACCCTCAAGAGCGACGGATTCGTCCACGACGACATGCACCGTTTCATAGTCCATGGTTTTCCTCCGGATTTCTAAACAGTCCACGGCGGCGGGGCGTCGGCTTGCAATCCTAACTCCGCGATGGCTTTCTTGACCGTGTCGTCGTCCAGTTCGCCACGGCGGGCCAGGGCGCTCAGCGACGCCAGCGCCACGTGCTCGGCGTCGATTTCGAAGAAGCGGCGGAGGGCTTTGCGCGTCTCGCTGCGGCCGAAGCCATCCGTGCCGAGCGCCACGATTCGCCCGTCGAGATAGCCGCCGATCTGTTCCGGCAGCGTCCGCATGTAATCGGAAGTCGCCACGATCGGCCCGGCGGTGTTGGCCAGCACTTGCCGCACGTACGGTTCCTTGGCCGGTTCGCCGGGACGCAGCCGGTTTAGGCGTTCGCACTCGATCGCGTCGCGGCGCAGCATTTGGTAACTGGTCACGCTGTAGACCGTGCTGGCAATATTGAACTTCTCCGCGAGCAGCTTCTGGGCCCGCAAGGCTTCGTTGAGGATCACGCCGCTGCCGAGTAGTTGAACCTCGTGCTTCGCGCCGTCCGGTTTCCGCGTCTTGAGCGGGTAGATTCCCTTGATGATGCCGTCGCGAACACTGTCGCCGGGCAGGGCCGGCATGTCGTAGTTCTCGTTGTAAACCGTGAGATAGTAGAAGCACTCCTCGTTGCGGACGAACATGGCATTGATGCCGTCTTCGATGATCACGCTGAGTTCGTAGCCGAAGGCGGGGTCGTAAGCGCGGCAGGTCGGAACAGTGAGTGCGGCGATGTGGCTGTGGCCATCTTCGTGTTGGAGCCCTTCGCCGTTGAGCGTGGTGCGGCCGGCGGTGGCGCCGAGGAGGAAGCCGCGAGTGCGGCAATCGGCCGCCGCCCAGATCAGGTCGCCGACTCGCTGGAAGCCGAACATCGAATAGTAGATGTAAAAGGGAATCGTGTTGACGCCGTGCGTGCTGTACGCCGTTCCCGCGGCGATGAAATCGGCCGTCGCCCCGGCCTCATTGATCCCAGCTTGCAGAACCTGCCCCGTTGTGCTTTCGCGGTACTCCGTGAGCGTTCCCTTGTCGACCGGGTTGTAGGCCTGGTCGATGGTGGAATAGATGCCGAAGGCCTTGTACATCGGCGGCATGCCGAAGGTTTGCCCCTCGTCCGGCACGATGGGAACGATCTGTTTGCCGACGTGCGGGTCGCGCATCAACTGGCTCATGAGCACGACCCAGGCCAGGGTTGTGGAGTGCCCCTTGCCGGCCGGCGTGGCCTTGTACAAACCTTCGAAAGCCTTGCGTTCCGGCGGGTGCGACGGGCGGAAATCCGTATTGCGGAAGGGCTGGTAGCCGCCGAGGACGCGGCGGCGATCGCGCAAATAACGCATCTCCAGGGAATCTTCGGCTGGCTTGTAGAGTGGCACGTCGCCGAGCTGATCGTCGGTGAACGGCAAGTCGAAGCGGTCGCGGAACTGGCGGAGGGCGGCGACCATTTGCCGCTTGGTGATCTCTTCCGGGGCGAGGTTCGGTTCGCGTTCGATCTCGACGGCCAGCTTCTTGAGTTGGTGCGTGGTGTTCTTCCCCGCGCCGCCGGTGCCGGGCACGCCGTACCCCTTCACCGTCTTGACGAGAATGACCGTCGGCTGCCCCTGGTGTTCCACGGCGGCCTTGTAAGCCGCATAGACTTTCAGTGGGTCGTGTCCGCCGCGCTTCAGTCCCGCGATGCGGGCGTTCGGCAAATGCTCGACCAGGGCCTTCAATTCCGGCGTGTTGAAGAAGTGCTCGCGGATGAAGGCGCCGCGCCGCTCCACGTCTTCCTCTTCGGAAAGCAGCGTCTTGTTCCGCGCCTCGTCCGGCGTTCGCATATCGCGGCCGATGTATTCCTGATATTCGCCATCGACGACTTCCATCATGCGGCGAGCCAGCGCCCCGGTACGGTCGGCCTGGAGCAAGGGGTCCCAGTCGCTGCCCCAGACCACTTTGATGACGTTCCAGCCGGCGCCGCGGAAGATGCCTTCCAGTTCCTGGATGATCTTGCCGTTGCCGCGGACGGGGCCATCGAGCCGCTGGAGGTTGCAGTTGATGACGAAGGTGAGGTTGTCGAGTTTCTCGCGGCCGGCGAGGCCGATGCAACCGAGCGTCTCCGGTTCGTCGCATTCGCCGTCGCCGAGGAATGCCCAGACGCGGACGCCCTCGGTCGATGCCAATTGGCGATCGTTCAGGTAGCGGTTAAAGCGGGCATGGTAGATGCTCATGATGGGCCCGAGCCCCATCGACACGGTGGGATATTGCCAGAAGTCGGGCATGAGCCAGGGGTGCGGGTAGCTGCTGAGGCCGCCCCCTTCGCGCAGTTCCTGGCGGAAGTTTTTGACCTGCGCTTCGCTGAGGCGGCCTTCCAGAAATGCCCGGGCGTACATGCCGGGGCTGGCGTGCCCCTGGAAGAAGACCACGTCGCCGGTGAAGGCGTCGGTGCGGCCGCGGAAGAAATGATTGAAGCCGATTTCGTACAGCGTGGCGGCGGATGCGAACGTGCTGATGTGCCCGCCGACGTTGGTGTTCTTGTTCGCCTTGAGCACCATGGCCATGGCGTTCCAGCGGACGAGGCTCTTGATGCGGCGTTCGATCTCGCGGTTGCCGGGGAAGGCCGGCTGATCGTCCGCGGCAATGGTGTTCACGTACGGCGTGGTGACCGTCATGTGGCCGAGGCCGGTGACGGCGACCTGGCTAATGAGAGCGTTGAGCAGGAATTGCGCGCGATCGGGGCCGGCGCCGCGGAGCACCGCGTCCATCGATTCCAGCCACTCAGCGGTTTCCTGCGGGTCGGCGTCGTCGGGCAGCCGGCCCTGGCGAGCCAAGGCGTCGGGGCTGGCAAGCATAGTACCTCGATGCGGCGAAACGGGCGGAATGCGTACCATAGTTCAGGATAGAAATAACGCGCTCAATTGCACGGGTTAGCCGCGAGGCGAAGCCGAGCGCTCCGCTGTGAATTACGAGAAACGCGATGCCCCAACCGATCCACACCCAGTGTTGCATTGTGGGCGGCGGGCCCGCGGGCGTCGTTCTCGGCTTCCTCCTCGCCCGCGCTGGCGTCGACGTCATCGTTCTCGAAAAGCACGCCGACTTCCTCCGCGACTTCCGCGGCGACACCATTCACCCGTTCACCCTTGAAATCGTGCATGAACTGGGCCTGCTGGATGAATTCTTGCAGCGGCCGCACCAAGAAGCCCGCCAGCCGCGCGGCTACATCGGCAACGTCGAGATCGCCGTCGCCGATTTCACGCACCTTCCCACCAAATGCCAGTTCATCGCCTTCATGCCGCAGTGGGACTTCCTCGATTTCATGGTGGAAAAAGCGCGGAAGTATCCGTCGTTTCATCTGCGAATGCGAACGGAAGCAACCGACTTGATCGAGGAGCGCGGCCGGGTGGTCGGCGTTCGCGCGAAGTCGCCGGAAGGGGAAATCGAAGTGCGGGCGCCGCTAACTGTAGGCTGCGATGGCCGCCGCTCCGTGGTCCGGGAGCGGGCCGGGCTGACCGTCCGCGATCTCGGCGCCCCCATCGACGTGCTCTGGATGCGCTTGCCGCGCCGCGACAGCGACCCCGACCAGCCGCTCGGCCGCTTCGATCGCGGCCGCATCTTCATCATGCTCTTTCGCGGCGACTACTGGCAGTGCGGGTTCGTCATTCCCAAGGGGAAATCCGAAGCAATCCGCGCCGAAGGACTCGAGGCCTTCCGGAAAGCCATCGTCGAAGTGGCACCGGTGATGCACGATCGCGTGGACGAGTTGCGATCGTGGGATGACGTGAAACTGTTAACCGTGGCGGTGGATCGCTTGACGCGCTGGTTCAAGCCGGGGCTTTTGTGCATCGGCGACGCGGCCCATGCGATGTCGCCCGTCGGCGGCGTCGGCATCAACCTGGCGATTCAAGATGCCGTGGCGGCGGCGAACCAACTGGCCGGGCCGCTGCGCGCCGGCCGCTTCAGGCTTTCCGACCTCGCGAAAGTGCAGCGGCGGCGAACCTTCCCCACGCAAATGACGCAAGGAATTCAGGTGCTCATCCAGACGCGCATCCTCAATCGGGTGCTGTCGTCGCGGCGGCCGCTTCGCCCGAACTTCTTGCTCCGAATGCTCGCCTGGTTTCCCTGGCTGCGGCGCATCCCGGCCCGCCTCATCGGCGTCGGTTTCCGCCCCGAACACATCCACACGCCGGAAGTGAAGCAATAAGCCCACCCGTTGCCACGGGTGGGCTTGTCAAAGTTCACACACCCAGTTTACCCTTGAAGTAATTCATGGTGCATTTGAGCCCCTCGTCGCGGCCGACCTTCGGTTCCCAGTTCAGCAACTTCTTCGCCCGCGTGATGTCCGGTTGACGCACCTTCGGGTCATCCTGCGGCAGCGGCCGATACTCGATCCGACTCTGGCTTCCCGCCAGTTTCAGAATCTCCTGGGCGAACTCCAGAATCGTGATCTCGGCCGGGTTGCCGATGTTCACCGGGTCGTGAATTTCGGTGAAGAGCAGGCGGAAAATGCCTTCCACCAGGTCCGAAACGTACTGGAAACTGCGGGTTTGCTGGCCGTCGCCGTAAACCGTCAGCGGTTCACCCTTGAGCGCCTGATACATGAAGTTTGGCAGCACGCGGCCATCGTTGAGCCGCATCCGTTCGCCGTAGGTATTGAAAATGCGGACGATGTGCGTGTTCACCTTGTGGACGCGGTGATAAGCCATGGTCATCGATTCGGCGAAGCGCTTGGCCTCATCGTAGACGCCGCGGATGCCGACCGGATTGACGTTCCCCCAGTAGCGTTCGGTTTGCGGATGTTCGAGCGGGTCGCCATAGACTTCGCTGGTGCTGGCAAGCAAGAAGCGGGCGTTGTGGTGCTTGGCGAGGCCGAGCGCATTGTGCGTGCCGAGCGAGCCGACTTTCAGCGTTTGAATCGGGAATTCGAGGTAATCGACGGGGCTCGCCGGGCTGGCGAAGTGGAGCACGTTGTCGATCAGGTCGCGGACCTTGAGCGGGTTCGAGATGTCGTGGCCGATGAACTTGAAGCGAGGGTTGCCGCGGAACGGGTCGAGGTTTTCGAGGTTGCCGGTGAGCAGGTTGTCGACGGCGACGACCTCGTGCCCCTCGGCGAGAAAGCGTTCGCAAAGGTGGGAGCCGATGAACCCGGCCCCGCCGGTGATGAGAGTGCGCATGAAGCAGAAATAGCGACCGCGGGCGAATTCGGCGAGACGATTCTGTTGCCAATAACCCGGTTCTCGCGGATGATAGCGGTGCTCAACCCCGCGGTCGCCCGTTGGGAGAACCACCATGTCGGCTGCCAAAGAACGCACTTATAACGAGACGGAGATCGCGGCCAAGATTCAGGAACTCGGCCTTGCCGGCTGGTACCTGGAGGACGGCTGGCTGCGGCGGAAGTACAACACGGATGGCTGGCCGCAAACGCTCATGGCCGTCAATGCCATCGGCTACCTCTGCGAGGCCGCCTACCACCACGCCGACCTCGCGGTGACTTACGCCAAGCTCTGGGTGAAACTGCAAACCCACTCGGCCGGCGGCATCACCGACAAGGATTTCGAAATGGCCCGCAAGATCGAGGACGTGGTGCTGTGGCGGCCGAACACAACCGCGCTCGGCGCCGGCAACCCCGAGAAATTCGTCTTCGCGAAGTAAGTCCGCAGAGGGGAGCGCTCGGCTTCGCCTCGCGGCTAATCCTTTTGGAAACTCACTATGCGATTTGCTTCCGCGCTGGTTCTGTTCGTGTGCCCGTCATTCGCGTTCGCCGCGCCGTGGGCCCAGGTCGCCGGCGGCAAGGTCGATGAGGCCAACGCCGTCTGCGTGGTGCCCGTCAAGGCCGGCGACCCCGCCGCGATGAACGGCGTGCTGGCCGTCGGCGACAAGACCGTGGTTCCCGTACAACTGATGCATCGAAAAACTGGCGACGCCCTGGTCTTCGTCATCCCGAAATTAAAAGCTGGGGAAACGCTGAAACTCGAAGCCCCCATCGTCGATCTCGCCGCACAGACCACCTTTAAATTCGTCGAGGACAAGGGCCATCACACCGATTTGCTCTACGGCAACCGCCCGGTGCTCCGCTACATCAACGCCGCGCACGATCCCAAGGACCACTTCTACACGTTCAAGCCATTCCACAACGTGTTCGATCCCGCGACCGGCAAGACGCTGCTCACCAGCGGCGCCACCAAGACCAGCAAGGAAGGGCTTTATCCGCACCATCGCGGCCTCTTCTTCGGTTGGAACAAAATCACTTATGACGGCAAGGCCGCCGACATCTGGCACGGCACCAACAACGTCTTCAGCCAGCACGACAAGACGCTGCACGAAGAAGCGGGTCCAGCGTTCGGCCGGCAGGTCTCGGCCATTTCCTGGCACGGCAAGGACGGCCAGACGTTCGTTTCCGAAGAGCGCGAACTGACCGCCTACGCCGTTCCCGGCGGCACGCTCATCGACTTCGCCAGCACCCTGAAAACCAATCTCGCCGGCGTGAAGTTGGATGGCGACCCGCAGCACGCCGGCTTCCACTTCCGCGCCAACCAGGAAGTCGCCAAGAACGGCAAGCAGAACACCTATTACCTGCGCCCGGACGGCAAGGGCAAGCCCGGAGAGACCCGCAACTGGGACGCGAAGAAGCCCGACCCGCGCACCGTCAACCTGCCGTGGAACGCCATGAGTTTCGTCACCGAAGGGAAACGCTACACGGTGCTGCGGATCGACCATCCGAATAACCCGAAGGAATCGCGCGGCAGCGAACGCGATTACGGCCGCTTCGGCGATTACTTCGAGTACACCGTGACGCCGGACAAGCCGCTGCGGGTGAAGTATCGCGTCTGGATACAGGCAGGGGAAATGACGGTGAAGCAGTGCGAGGCGATGGCCGCCGCGTTCGTCCACCCGCCCGCGGTGAAACTGACTGCGAAATAGATCGATGCCGAGGGATCTTGCATGGCTATGTGATCCCAGTCCTTCGGACTTACTTCTTCTTTCGCGCGGCCTCCAGCGCCTTGGCGTCGGCCAGCATTTCCCGGAAGCTGCGATCCTTTCGCAAGCCATCGAGGTCCGTGTCGGTATCGACGAAGTCCATTCCGAAGCCGGTTTTCAACCCGGCCCACAAGAGCGCGATAGCCTCGGGTTTGTCCTCGGGATGGCTCGCCGCGGTCAGGGCGTAGATGCAACCCACCTGATACAGATTCGGCGGGCGGCTATCGCGGCGGAGAGCCTCCCGCGCATCGCGGATGGCGGCGGTATGCTTGCCGGCCCGCGCCAGGAGCACGCCGCGGCCTGCCCGCAGCGGCACGTGATCCGGGTGAAGTTTCACCCCGCGGTCCAATACCGTAATCGCTTCCTCCGGCTTCTTGAGCCGCTCCGCGAGGATGTGTGCCTTCATCTGGAAGCCGAACACCGAGAACGGGTTTAACTTCAAGGCCTGTTCGACATCTTCGAGGGCCCCGGTGGGATTGCTGGCAACGCGCATCTCGGCGCGGCCGATCCAACTCAGTTCATCGTTCGGCGTCAGCTTCATGCCGGCGGTGCGGTCCGCGTCCGCTTCCTTCGCGCGGCCGAGGCGGCGGCGGGCATCGGCACGCAGGAAGTAAACCCGCACCGGAGCACCTCCGGTATTCAGAGCCATCGTGTAGTCCGCCTCGGCGTTAATCGCATCGCCGAGCGCGGCGCGCGCCTGAGCACGCTGGATGTATGCCTCGGACCAGTCGGGCTTCAACTCGATGGCTCGGTCGTAATCGGGGACGGCAAGCTTGTGGAAGCGGAGGGCGGAAAAGGCGCGGCCGCGGTTGAGCCAGGCCGGCGCGAAGTCGTCGCGGAGGGCCAGGCAGCCCGTGAACGCAGCCACGGCCAGTTCCGGCTGCGACAGCGCCAGGTGCATGGTGCCGCGGACGAACCATGCCGAGAAGTTGTGCGGATCCAGTTGCGTCGCTTTTTCGAGGAATTCGCGGCTCCGGGCGTGCTCGCCGTTCTGGGTGAAGCGGGCGCCGAGCAGGTAGAGATCGCGCGGCGCGTTCATCGTGGCGATCTCGAAATCGGTTGATCGCGGTAGCTCCTGCCGCCCTTCTTTCCAGGCGGCGAGCGTTTCGCCCTGCGAGCGCAGCGCCCGCGGCACGCGGTCGGCCGCCAACCGCTCGGCGCTGGCATGCCAACGCTCGGCGTCGCCAAGAAACCGCTCCCGCTCGGGAGAAAGCGGCTCGGCGGAGGCTTGCAAGAGCGCGACCTCGGCCATCAGATAAAAAGTCTCGCCGATGTCGCCGCGGAGCCGATCGCGCTCACCCGCGGGCAGGCGGCGAACGGCATCGTCGGCCAACCACTCGTCGGAATTCACTTCGTTGATGCCATAGCGGGCGAGCACCCCGCGCAGTTGATCCAAGGATTCGCTCAAGCGGGCCCGCGACTGATTGCGGTCGTCGAAGAAGAGTTGCGCATCGTCGAACGCGCGGCCGTGGTCGACGAACTGAGCGTGGGCCTGCAGGTCGTGGGCGCGTTCGCGCGAATAGACCGCCCCGGCCCCGACGCTGAGCAAGAGGAGCATCGCGACGGCCGCCACGGTACCAGAGGAAGCGAGCCGCGGGTGCCGTTTCGCCCATTTTTTGAAGTGTTCGCGGCGCGACGGGTTGCCGGCGTGGCGCAGCGGCTGGCCGCTCAGTTGCCGGTTCAAATCTTCGCGGAGGTGCTCGGCCTTCTGATACCGCTCGTCCGGGTTCCCCGCGAGGCACTTGCGAATGATGGACGCGGTGGCCGGCGAAACGGCCGGGTTCAAATCGCGCAAGCTCGGCGGCGGGCGGCGGCGATCGGCCACCATCGCCGGGATCGCTTCGCGCACCTTCTTCTTGTGGATCGGGTAGGGATGCCGACCGGTGAGCAGTTCGAACAGGATTACGCCGAGCGAGAAGAGATCCGTGCGGGCATCGACCGTCCGCGGCCCGGCGCCGCTGAAGGCGTCGATGTGCTCGGGCGACATGTAGGGCAGGGTGCCGCCGATGGAGGCCCGTTCAGCGCCGCCGCGCGCTTTGACATCTTCCGCCAGGTTGAAATCGAGCAGCAGGGGTAAGCCGTCGTCGGTCAGCAGTACGTTGGCCGGCTTCAGGTCGCGGTGGACGATGCCACGCTCGTGGGCGTGGGCCAGTCCTTCG
>DATNBQ010000038.1:0-13220 GCA_035571955.1 Urbifossiella sp.
CGATGCTCCTTCCGGGAATTGAGCCGTAAAAAGCGTAACATTCCCGCAAGAATGGTCAACCGAATGCACGCCGAGCATCGCTCGACGGTCCGAGGCTGAGCCTCGTTAGCGTTACCCCATAATTGAGACGCTTACCCGCGATGTTTGCAGCGTCATATCCCCAGTAACATTCGCTCGGGGTTTTCCACGCATTCCTTGATGCGCACCAGGAATTGCACCGCCTCGCGGCCGTCGATGAGCCGGTGGTCGTAACTCAGCGCCAGGTACATCATCGGCCGGATCACGATGGCGTCGTTCACCACGACGGCGCGCTTGACGATGTTGTGCATGCCGAGGATCGCCGACTGCGGCGGGTTCAAGATCGGCGTGCTCAGCATCGAACCGAAGATGCCGCCATTGGTAATGGTAAACGTTCCCCCTTCCAGGTCCGTCACGGCGATCTTTCCTTCGCGGGCCCGCTTGGCCAACTCGGCGATCTTCTTCTCGATTTCCGCGAAGCCGAGGCGATCCGCATCGCGGAGGATCGGAACCATCAGCCCTTTCTCGGTGCTGACGGCGACGCCGATGTCGTAGAAGTGTTGATGGACAATGTCGCCGCCCTCCAGGCGGGCGTTGACGAGTGGGAACGCCCGGAGCGCTTCGACGGCCGCCTTGACGAAGACGGACATGAAGCCGAGCTTCACGCCGTGCTTCTTTTCGAAGCGGTCGTTGTACCGGGTTCGCAAATCCATGAGGTTCGAAAGATCCGCTTCGTTGAATGTGGTGAGCGTGGCGGTGGCGTTTTGCGAAGCGAGCAGGCGTTCGGCGATGCGGCGGCGAATCTGCGACATCGGCTCGCGCGTGGTGCGCAGGTTGGCGGCGGGCCGCGCCGGCTCGACTGGTTGCGGCCGCGGTTCCGGCGCTCGCGGAGCGGCCTGCACGTCGCCTTTCGTCACGCGGCCGCCGGGCCCTGTGCCGGGAACATCGGTCGGTTTCAGGCCGGATTCGGTCAGCAAACGCGTGGCCGCGGGGCCAGGGGGCGGAACGGCGGCCGGCTTCTCCGGAGCTTTCGGCGATGCGGCGGCCGGCGCCTTCGCGTCGGTGTTGATCTCGGCGACCACGGATTCCACCGCGACCGTGGCGCCTTCCTTGGCCAGTATCTTCAAGACGCCCGCGGCCGGCGCCGGCACTTCCTGAGTCGCCTTGTCGGTGCCGAGTTCGAACAGCGGTTCGTCCACGTTCACGAACGCGCCATCCGCCTTGAGCCAGCGGTTGATGGTCGCCTCGGTGATCGATTCGCCGGCTCGCGGCACCTTGACCTGTTCAACCGGCATGGGAGACCTCCGCAGGCAGCGCGCTCGTCTTCGACTCGCGGCTAATCGTGTGATGGACCACATGCGGCGCTTCGGACGCCAGCGCGGCATCGACGAGTTCGTGCTGCTCGCGCTCGTGGGCGTGGTGCGAGCCGGTGGCCGGGCTGGCACTGGCGTCGCGGCCCACATAGGCAAACGGGAAGCCGAGCGCCCGCAATCGCGGTTCCACGAACTGCCAGCCGCCCATGTTCTGCGACTCCTCCTGCACCCAGAGCCACTCGCGGGCCCGGCGATATTTGCCGAACGCGTTCTTCAAGGCGGCCTCCGGCCACGGGTAAAACTGCTCGAGGCGGATGATGGCCGCCTTCGCGCCGCGCTTGTCGCGCTCGGCGAGCAGATCGTAATAGACCTTGCCGGAACAGACGAGCACTCGCGAAACTTCATTCGCGTCGAGCGGGTCGTCGATCACTTCGCGGAAGTGCCCGGTGGCGAACTCCTCGGTGGGCGAAGTGGCGGCCGGCAACCGCAGCAAGCTCTTCGGCGTCATGACGATCAGCGGCTTGCGGAATGGCCGCCGCATCTGCCGCCGCAATAGGTGGAACATCTGGGCCGGCGTCGTCGGGTAGACCACCTGGATGTTGTCTTCGGCGCACATCTGCAGGAAGCGCTCGAGCCGGGCCGAAGAATGTTCGGGGCCTTGCCCTTCGTAAGCGTGCGGCAAAAAGAGCACCAGGCCGTTCGAACGGTTCCACTTCGATTCGCATGAGGTGAGGAACTGATCGATGACGACCTGGGCGCCGTTGGCGAAGTCGCCGAACTGGGCCTCCCAGATGACGAGGCTGGCGGGGTCGTCCAGGGCATAACCGAACTCGAAGGCGAGCACGGCGGCCTCCGAGAGCGAACTGTCGTAAACGTGGAACGACGCCTGGTTCGGATCGAGATTGGCGAGCGGATAGTAAGGCTGGCCGGTGTTGAAATCGATGACGGCGGCATGGCGATGGGTGAAGGTGCCGCGGCGGGTGTCCTGGCCGCTGAGCCGCACCGCGGTTCCTTCCAGCACGAGCGAACCATAAGCGAGCGTTTCCCCGGTGCCCCAGTCGACCGGTTTGCGGCCGCGGATGTTATCGCGGCGTTTGCCGAGGATCGGGGCGAGCTTTTCGTGAGGCGTGAAGCCGGCGGGGAAGGTGCCGATGGCGTCGGCGATGCGGTCGAGCACGTCCAGCGAAACGCCGGTCTCGACGGGGTCGTGGGAATAATCGCGGTCGAGCCCTTTCCAGCGGCCGGTGAAGCCTTCCATGCCGCGCCGCCGCGACGCTCCTTCCCTTACCGCTTTCAAGGCGCGATCCATCTTGGCGCGGTATTCGATTGCCGCGGCGTCGGCATCGCGGATCGCTTGCTGCAACCTTTCCTCGAACTCGCGTTCGAGCGCCGCCGTCACTTCCGGAGTGAATGCCGATTCACCTTCGACCAGCCGCTGGCTATAGACCTTGGAAATCGGTTCGCGGGCCCGGATGTTCTTGTATTCCAGGGGCTGCGTGAAGGCCGGCTCATCGCCTTCGTTGTGCCCCCACTTGCGATAGCAAACCAGGTCGATGACGACGTCGCGGCGGAAGTTCTGGCGGAATTCCAGGGCCAACTCGGCGGCGTAAACGCACGCCTCGGGGTCCTCGCCATTGACGTGGAAGATTGGCGCTTGCACGAACTTGGCGATGTCCGTGCAGTATTCCGTGCTGCGGGAATCGCGCGGGTTGGTGGTAAAGCCAATCTGGTTATTGACGACGATGTGCACAGTGCCGCCGGTGGAGTAGCCGGCGAGGTTGGCGAGGTTGAAGGTCTCCATGACGACGCCCTGGCCGGCGAAGGCCGCGTCGCCGTGGATGAGCACGGGGATGCCGGTGGTGCGCTGGCTGTCGTTGTGAAGCCGTTGCTTGGCGCGAACCCGGCCTTCCACCACCGGGTTGACGATCTCCAGATGGCTAGGGTTGGGAGTAACCGAAAGGTGAACGGTGCCGCCGTCCGTCGCGGGAACGTCTGCCGAGAAGCCGAGGTGGTACTTCACGTCGCCGTCGCCGCTGAATGAATCGGGCAGATTGTTGTCCTCGAACTCGTTGAAGATTTCCTCGAACGGCTTGCGGAGTACATTGGCGAGCACGTTGAGGCGGCCGCGATGCGCCATCCCGATGACCAGTTCTTTCGCGCCGAGTCCCGGCGACTTTTCGACCAGGGCATCGAGCACGGGAATCAGCGTTTCGCCGCCTTCCAGCGAGAAGCGCTTCTGGCCCACGAACTTGGTGTGCAGGAACTTCTCGAAGAGTTCCGCTTGATGGAGCGTGCACAGGATGCGGTACTGCCGGCGATAGGCGAAGCCGGGGCGATTGCGGATCGGCTCCATGCGCTCGGCGAACCAGCGGCGGACGTCGAGCGAATCGATGTGCATATACTCGACGCCGAGGGTGCGGCAATAAGTTTCGCGCAGGGCCGCCACCAGATCGGCGAGGCGAACGGGCCCGTCGAGGCCGGAAAACATGGAAGCATCGACGACGGCGCCGAGATCGCTTTCGGCGAGCCCGAAGTTTTCGAGCCGGAGCAAGGGATGCGGCGGCGGAGCTTCGTGCAGCGGGTCGATGTGCGCTTGCAGATGCCCGGCTTGGCGATACCAGAAAATGAGCCGCACGACGCCGGTTTGCAGGCGGAAGTCGGCAGATGTTGTTGGCGGCGCAGCCCCGGCGAACTCCATTCCCGCGAAGAACGCTCGCCACGTCGGTTCGACGGAACCGGGGTCGGCGCGGAAGCGGCGATAGGCGTCGTCCAGCGCGTCGCGGTTGTAGGCGTTGGCGAAGTTGTCGCTCATCGGCAGCTCGGAGAGACGCCGGGAAATCATGACGGGCAGCAATACTGATAGCGGGACGGAGGCGGAGGAACAAGGCGATGCGAGCGGTTCCCCGCGCTGCGAACTGGATTGCGCAGGGCCGCGAAACTGCGGCCTGTTTCGCGGCCCAGCTCGACCAAACTTGAGGCGATTTGCTATTCTGCCTCATTTGGCACGACGCGTGCACTCTCCCGATGCCATCAACACGCGACAACCAGGCGGCGCAGACTCACCGGTTCCCGTGCGTTGATTCGTATCCCCGACGCGATTCACCCCCGACATCCAGGTGCGCCCCTGGGTGGACCCACCTCCCCTCACACGAACGCAGCCCAGTCCCGGCGGCCGACGACCAAAAAGTCGTCGGCCCGCTTCTTTTATCCCTGGCACGATGATTGCGACTTCACTTTACGGGGAAGGAATCGCCTGCACGCTCGAAAGGAGAACAGTCATGACCGGCCAATCCAATACTCAGAATCGCGGCAACCAAAGCTGTAGTAGTGGCTCGGCGAGCCAAGGAGATTTCAACAAGGGAACCTGTCCTTCGAACATCCGCGAGCGGATGGATGTGATCGCCTCGTGCGGCACCAAGGTCGGCGTGGTCGATCACGTCGAGGGCAACGCCATCAAACTGACCAAGAACGACAGCAAGGACCACCAGCACCACTTCATTCCCACGGAATGGGTGGAACGCGTGGATAGCTCGGTCCATCTGAAGAAGAACTCAATGGACACGGAGCGTAACTGGAAGTCCGAAGCCGCGGGATGTGGATCCTGCGGTTAAAAAAGTGAGCTTCGGGGCCCCGAAAGGGGCCTTTTTTTGTGACGACACATTGCAGTGAGGGGGCCATGCCCGAACAGCCCCGATTATTGGAACGCGTCTCGAGCTGGGCGACGAAGTGGACCGGCAGCTCTCATGCTTTTGCCCTGGCCGTCGCGGTGATCGTCGTCTGGGCCGCTCTTGGGCCCGTCTTCCACTTCTCCGATACCTGGCAGCTCGTCATTAACACCGGAACCACCATCGTCACGTTCCTGATGGTCTTCTTGATCCAGCGCGGCCAGAACAAAGAGAGCGTGGCCCTCCATTTGAAGTTGAACGAACTGCTGGCATCGCTGCAAGGCCCGAGCAATCGGCTCATCAACATCGAAGACATGACGGAAGCCGAGATCAACCGGTTGCATCAGCACTTCAGCAAACTCGTGGAGCTGGCGCGAAAAGACGTGAACATGTCCGAGGCGCGATCCATCGAAGACGCCCCGGACGAACCTGAAACCGGAGAATAATCATGTCTCGCAAGACACAATCGAAAAGGGACGCACTGCCGCCGATCGATCAGCAGATGGCGCGACCGGACGACGAGCCGTTGCCGACGCGGCTCGACCCGGCCGGCCCCGAAGCGCACGGCTACCCCGCCGACCCGAAACTCGTACACGAAAAGCAGGGAACGGACGACCATCAACCCGCCGACTCCGCCCCCGCGGACATCGGCCGCTCGGCGTGACGGGTCGCCGCACGCCCCGAGACGACTACAATGCCACCCGACAACCTCCGCGTTTTGCGGGGGTTGTTTCTGCTTCAGGGACGGACTCGTAATGCCTGTGGAAACGGTGTCGATCGCGGCGGAAGCGCGGAAGCGGTTCATTCGCTATGCCATGTCGGTGGTGATGGGGCGAGCCCTGCCGGACATTCGCGACGGCCTCAAGCCCGTACAGCGGCGCATCCTGTACGGCATGTATCAGGACTTGAACCTCACCTTCGATCGTCGGCCGGCCAAGAGTGCTCAGATCGTCGGCAAGGTCATGGGCGATTATCATCCGCACGGCGACGTCGCGCTTTACGACGCGATGGTGCGGCTCGCCCAGGACTGGGTGATGCGGGTGCCGCTCGTTCACGGTGAAGGGAACTTCGGCTCGGTCGACGGCGACCCGCCCGCTGCCCATCGCTACACGGAAGCGAAGCTCACTCGCGCCGCCGAGTATCTGCTTTCCGAGCTCGACCAGGAAACCGTGGACCTCCGCGACAACTATACCGGCACGCGGCAAGAGCCGGTCGTGCTCCCGGCGCAGTTTCCCAATTTGCTCGTCAACGGCACGTCGGGTATCGCCGTGGGCATGGCGACCAACATTCCTCCGCACAACCTCGCCGAGGTGCTCCGCGGCTGCATCCTGCTCATCGAGAACCCGGACGCCACCGTCGCCATGCTCCGCGAGAAGATCAAGGGGCCCGATTTCCCCCTCGGCGGCAAGATTGTTACCGACAGCGCCACGCTTCGCGGCATTTACGAAACCGGCACCGGCAGCATCAAGGTCCAGGGCGAATGGAAGGAAGAGAAGCTCGAGCGCGGCAAGTCGCAGATCGTCGTGACTTCGATTCCCTACGGCGTGGACAAGGGGCAGCTGGAAATCGCGATCGGCGGGATCATCGAGGATAAGAAGTTGCCGCAACTGCTCGGCCAGGCCAACGAAACCAACGACAAGGACGGTATGCGGATCGTCCTCGAAACCAAGCCGAACACCGATCCCAACCTGGTGATGGCCTATCTGTACAAGCACACTGACCTGCAGAAAACTTATTCGTACAACATGACGGCACTCGTGCCGGGGTCGGATGGCAAGACGATGGTGCCGCAAGACGGCCTGAGCCTCAAGGACATCCTTCGCCACTTCCTCGAGTTCCGCTTCATCACGGTTCGCCGCCGCTTCGAATACCACCTGCGGCAGCTGCGCAAGCGCATTCACATCCTCGAAGGCTTCGCGATCATCTTCAACGCCCTCGATCGGGCCATCAAGATGATCCGCGACAGCGAGGGCAAAGCCGACGCTTCCCAGAAATTGCAAGCGGCGTTCAAGCTCGATGAAGAGCAAGCGTCCGCCATCCTCGACGCGCAACTTTACAAGATCGCCCAGCTCGAAATCAAGAAAATCATCGACGAATTGCAGGAGAAGCGCAAGGAAGCCGAGAAGATCGAGGGAATCCTCGCGTCCAAGAAAAAGATGTGGAACATCATCAAGGACGAGATGGAGAAGTTGATCGAGCAGTTCTCCGAGCGCCGCAAGACGCGGATGGCCTCCGACGAGGACGTCCTCGAGTTCGACCCCGAGGCGTACATCGTTCGCGAGAACTCCAACGTCGTGCTGACGAAGAACGGCTACATCAAGCGGGTCGGAAAGCTGGCGTCCGTGGAAACGACGCGCGTGCAGGAAGGAGACGAGGTCATCGCCGTCGCTCCCGGCAGCACGCTCGACCAGGCGATCTTCTTCGCCGACGACGGCACGGCTTACTCCATGCGGATCAACGAAGTTCCGGCAACGACGGGATACGGCGAACCGCTCGCCAAGTTCTTCAAGCTCGCCGATCAAGTGAAAGTGATCGATGCCATCACGACCGATCCGCGGTTCACGCCGTCGGATCAACCGGCCAGGGATGACCTGCCCGGCGGCCCGTACGTGCTGGTCGCCACCAGCGGCGGCAACGTGCTCCGCATCCCGCTGACCGCATATCGCACGGAATCGACCAAGGCTGGCCGCCGTTTCGTCAAGCTCGATGGCGACAAGGCCGTCATGGCGAAACTGATCTCCGATGAGGAGAGCATCATGCTCGGCTCGCGCCGCGGCCACCTCATCCACTTCCTCATCGAACAGGTCAACGTCCTCGCCGGCGTCGGCAAGGGCGTGATGGGTATCAAGCTGGACGAGGGCGACGAGTGCCTGGGCGGCGTGCTGGTCGGCGGCCGCTTCACCAAGTTGACCGTGGAAACCGAGAGCGGCAAGACGCAGGATTTCGGGCCCGGAGCGATCAAGATTCAGAATCGCGGCGGCAAGGGCGAGAAGCCGGGCGTCCGCACCAACTTCTCGCGATTGATCCCGCCGCCGATCGAACTGGTGAACTGGGACGAGGTGGACGGCAAGTCGCCGCGCAAAGAGAAGAACGGCGACGGAACTTTATTCGCTTGAGCCTCTACGCCGCGGCCCTGGCCGGCTTCCCCGTCACGCTGGCGATGTAAGCCTCGACCACTTTTTCCGTCGGGCCCGCCATCTTTGCAACGCCGTGCTCGAGCCAGACGGCCCGATTGCACATCGCACGGATGGTGCCGAGATCGTGGGCGACGAGGACCATGATCCGCGCCGTGGACATCAGTTCCTTCATCCGCGTCTGGGCTTTCTTCTGGAACGCCAGGTCGCCGACGGCAAGCACCTCGTCGACGAGAAGGATCTCCGGCTCGATGGCCGTGGCGATGGAAAAGGCGAGCCGCATTAACATGCCTGCGGAATAGTGCCGCACGGGGAGATCGAGAAAATCGCCCAGTTCCGTGAACTCGGCGATGGCGTCGATCTTCCCCTTGAGGCTCGCCGGGCTTTCGCCCTGGAGATACGCGCGATAGGTGATGTTATCCCAGCCGCTGGCTTCGGGTTCAAATCCGAGCGAGATATCGAAAAGCGAGCAGATGGAGCCGTGGACATCGCGCTTGCCTCCCGTGGGAGGGTAGATGCCGGCGATGAGTTTAAGGAGCGTGCTTTTGCCGGCGCCGTTATGGCCGATGATGCCGAGGCGGTCGCCGTCGCGGACGTCGAGATTGAGCCCGGCGAGGGCGTGCACCGCCACGGCGCTGGCGCCCCGGCGGAACAGCCCGCGGACGATGTATTCCTTGAAGCTCACCCGCTTCTGCTGGTGAACCTTGAACGTCAGATGCACGTCGTCGAGTTCGATCTTCGCCATCTCTCGGCCACTGGCGCCCACCCGTTGCCACGGGTGGGCTTGTGAAGGTTTCACATAAGCCCACCCGTGGCAACGGATGGGCGCTCATCACAAGTGGAACACCACGCGTTTCTGGAGCCAGGCGGTGGTGCCCGCCGCCAGCCCCACCAGCACGGTCGTCAGCGCGGCGCCGGCCAAGAGAATCTGCTCGCTCGGCGGCTGGCCGTTCATCAGTGGCGTTCGGATCAGATCCAGGAACAGATTCACCGGGTTCATCGTCAAAAGCAGCCAGTATCCCTTCGATTCGAGGTTCGACGGGAAGTAGATGATCGGCGTCATGAAGAAGACGACCTGGGCCGCCACTTCCAGAAGATGCTGCGTGTCCTGGAAGTAGACGTTGATGAAGGCGAACGTGGTCGCCACGGCCCACGCGGCGATGAACGAAAGGATCAACCCCGGCACGATCCAGAGGAGAGCGAGCGGATTGAGCATCGTCTGCGCGGTCGGCTGCGACGTTGCGGCCGTGACAATCACCATGCCGAGCACGGCCACGACCAGGGCGATCATCGAGTGGATCGCCTGCCCGCACACGGTGCGCAGCGTGTACAGGTTGTAAGGCAGCGGACTCTGGCGGATGTACGATTCGTTGGCGATGAGGGCGCGGCACCCGGACACGGCCGATTCCCGCAAGAAGCCCCAAACCGCCATGCCGATGAGGAGATGCGAGACGTAGCGCGGTACGTCGCCGCCGCCCAGCAAGCTGCTGAACACCACCGCGAACACCAGCGTCATGGCGATCGGGTTGAGAAGCGACCAGCCGACGCCGAGGATCGACCGGCGATAGCGGAGCCGCAAGTCGAGGCGGACCAAGGCGTAGAGAAAATGGCGAAATTTCCAGATCGCCGTCAAGTGCTGGATCATCCGTGACCCCAGGCGCAAGATCGTCTTCGGAGGGGGAACTTACCTAACCTGGGCAGTCTCGCCTAGGCCAGTTTGAGATCAGAAGCCCACCCGCGGCCGCGGGTGGGCTTGGGTGCTCAGAAGAGTTCGCCGATCGGTTTGACGCTGAAGTCGGCGAGCGGGATGGGTCGGCCTTGCGGGCCGGGGAGTTCCTTGTGCGGGTCGAGGCCGAGGCCGCGATAGAGTGTGGCCGCGACTTCACCCGGCGTGACGGGGCGGCTCTTCGGCGCGTAGCCGAGTTCATCCGATTCGCCCACGACTCGGCCGCCCTGAATTGGCCCGCCGCCCATCAGAATCGACCAGACGCCGGGATGGTGGTCGCGGCCGCCGGCCGGGTTCACCTTCGGCGTGCGGCCGAACTCGCCCAGCGCCGTCACCATCGTCGTGGAAAGCAAGCCGCGTTCGCCGAGATCCTCGATGAGCGCCGTGAATGCCTGGTCGAAGTTCGGCGCCACTTCCTTCGCCATTTGCACGATGTCCGTGAACGGCTTGGAACCGTGGATGTCCCACGTCACCTCGTCGAACACCGTTTCGAACATATTGACGGTAACGAAGCGGACGCCGGCTTCGATGAGGCGACGCGCCATCAGGCAGCACTGCCCGAAGCGGGTTCGGCCATAGCGATCCTTCACCTTGCCCGGTTCCTTTTCCAGGGCGAATGCCTCGCGAGCCTTGGCGGACGCCATCAGTTTGAAGGCGAGGTTGAAGTTGTCGTCGAGTTGCTTGGCGGCGGCGTTCTTCTCGAACGCCCCGGTCGCCTCATCGACGGCGTCGCGGAGTTTCTGCCGGCGTTCGGCCCGCAGCCCGGTGATGTAATCGGGCGGCAGCAGGTCCGGCACCTTGAAGTTCGGAGCATTCGGGTCGGCGTTGAGAATGAACGGATCGTGGGTCTTGCCGAGGTAGCCGGCGGAGTGGCCGTGGGGAAGGTTGCCGCCGGTGCGGCCGATCGGCTTGGGCAAGAGAACGTGCGGGGGAAGTTCGCCGCGGCCGCCTTTCAAGTAGCCGAGGGCGCAGCCGACGTGGGGATGCTCGACGCCGCCGGTGAAGAGCCGGCCCGTCTGCATCATCTGGTGGCCGGTGTCGTGGACGGCCGCCGCCGTGTGATAGACCGTGCGAACTAGCGAGAACTTGTCCGCGTGCTTGGCGGTCTTCGGGAAAATCTCGCTGATCTCGATGCCGGGAACGTTGGTCTTGATGGTGGTGAACGGGCCGCGAACTTCGGCGGGTGCCTTTGGCTTGGGGTCGAACGTATCGATCTGGCTCGGCCCGCCGACGAGGAAGAGCATGATGCAGTTGACGTCGCTATCGCGGCTGGCTGCGGCGGCCCTGGCGCTGAGGAAATTGGGCAGCGTGAGGCCGAGCGGCGCGATGGCTCCGGCATGCAGGAAATCGCGGCGGCTATGGCCATCGCAGAAGGTCGCGGGCCGGTCGGCGTCGAGTCGGATCATTGGCGGAACTCCCCTGGCGGCAAGCTGATTCTACCACGAAACGTACCGCGCGTTGACCCCGCGCCCGAAAACGCATATCCCAGTCAAGAACTTCATACCAAACCGGAGATGCATATGTCCACGGCGCGACTCGCCCACAACGTCTTCTTCAAGCTCAGCGATGCCTCGGAAGCGAACGTCGCGGCGCTGGTTGCGGCCTGCAAGAAGTACCTGAACGTGCAGCCGGGGATCGTCTTCTTCGCCGCCGGCCCGATTTGCAAGGAACTGGCCCGCCCCGTGAACGATCAAAACTGGGACGTGGGGTTGCACATCGTCTTCGATTCGAAGGCCTCGCACGACAGCTACCAGGACGATCCGAACCACGTGAAGTTCGTGACGGAGAACAAGCCGACCTGGGCCGGCGTCCGCGTTTTCGATTCCTACGTGTGATACCGGGTCACCGGCCGCTTGATTTACCCCATCGCGGTGGCAAAATGAAGACGGGGGAATCCATGGCGCGACAGTACCAGACACTGGAAGAAATCGAGAACTGCTATCCGAATGAGTGGGTGCTAATCGACGAACCGGCAACCGGGGGCTGTCACCAACTTATTGGCGGTTATGTCGTCAGCCACGATCTCGACAAGACGGCGATCTTCGAAGCGATGAAGAAACTGCCCAGGCCGTACAACATTGCCGTGCGCTACATTGGCGATGTGATCGAACCGGGTGAAGAGATTCTGCTCAACGTGGATCTCGTCCAGTGACGCTCACATTCGATCTGCGCAAGAGCCTGGTAGTCGTGCCAGTATTCGTTGCCGGACCGGAAGGTGGCCAGAACTTCGATTTCGCCGTGGATACCGGAGCAAGCCGCTCGTCCTTGAACGGTTTATTTCTCGAGGCGCTGGGTTACCGCAGGACCAGACGCGCGGCCATCGGCAGGTTCGAACGGGAAGCGGTGGGCTGGCCGCTGGTTCTATCGCCGTGAGTCGGTTCTCAGCGTTTGGAATTGTGCGCGTCGAGTTCCCGCTCCTTTGGCTTCCCATTCCTCCGTCAACCCGCATCGATGGTTTATTGGGGCTCGACTTTCTGCGCAGGCATATCCTCACGACGGATTTTGTCCGCGGCCGAATCTCCTTGAACTTACCGCGCCGCTGGTGGCGATTTTGGTAGAGGGTTTCATCCCTTTAACAGCCTCGCTACTTCGGCGCAGTCCTTGTCGCCGCGGCCGCTGAAGCAGAGCACCACGATGTCGTCCTTCTTGCGCTTTCCGGCGACGCGCATCGTTTCCACGATCGCATGGGCGGTCTCCAGTGCCGGCAGAATTCCCTCCAATCGGCCGCAGAGCTGGAACGCCTCGAGCGCCTCGCGATCCGTCACGTTGCAATAGCGGACGCGTTTGGAATCGTGCCAGTAGCTGTGTTCGGGGCCGACGCCGGGGTAATCGAGGCCGGCCGAGATGGAATGCACCGGGGCCGTCTGGCCGTCGTCGTCTTGCAAGACGTAGCTGAAGCTGCCGTGGAGGACGCCGGGCTGCCCGAAGCTGAGCGTGGCCGCGTGCCCGCCCAGTTTTGTCCCGTGGCCACCCGCTTCGACGCCGACCAGTTCCACGCTTTTCTCTTCGACGAATGGATAGAACATGCCGGCCGCGTTGCTGCCGCCGCCGACGCAAGCCACCACGACATCGGGCAAACGCCCCGCCTGTTCGAGGCATTGCCTTTTCGTTTCCGCGCCGATCACCGATTGAAAATCGCGGACCATCATGGGGAACGGGTGTGGCCCGACTACGCTGCCGATGATGTAATGCGTCTCTTCGACCGTGCTCATCCACTCGCGCATCGCCTCGTTGGTCGCGTCTTTGAGCGTCTTGCTTCCGGATGTGACCGGGTAAACTTCCGTGCCCATCGCCTTCATGCGGAAGACGTTCAGTTCTTGGCGGCGAACGTCTTCGCTGCCCATGTAAACGCGGCAAGTCATGC
>DATNBQ010000039.1:0-2080 GCA_035571955.1 Urbifossiella sp.
CCGTTCCAGGTGCATGCGTTGGCAAACGTCGATCTGCTCAAGCCGGTGTGCAAGTGCGTCTACCCCGTGCAAACCGTGGAGCAGATTCCCGGCGCCGTGCGGCAAGCGTTCCTCACGGCCATGTGCGGCGAACCCGGCCCGGTGGCGGTCGTGGTGCCGTACAACCTGCTGATTGAAACGGCGGACTTCCGCTCGCCGCCGCCGGCCGCCGAGTTGCCGCCCTTCGACGAAGAGGCGTTCCAGAAAGCGCTGGGAATCCTCGCGGACAAATCGCAACGGATCGGCATTTACGCCGGGCTCGGCTGCATGGATTTCGGAACCGAACTCGCCGCCGCCGCCGAGTTGCTCCAGGCCCCCGTGGCCACCAGCGTTTCCGGCAAAGGGGCGATTCCCGAGAACCACGCGCTGGCCGTCGGCTGGGGTTACGGCCCGCACGCCTCGGAACCGGCGGAGATCGTCTTCGCCGGCGAACGCGGGCATCCCAAGTCCGGAATCACCACGCTTCTCGCCATCGGCGTGAAGTTCTCCGAGGTCTCGACCGGTTATTACGGCGACTTCCAGCCGAAGCACGTGGTCCATGTCGACGCCAACCCGTGCAACCTGGGCCGCGTGCTGGAAACGGATGTGTGCGTGCATGCCGATGCCGGCATCTTTCTCGGCCGACTGCTCAATTGCGGCGATGCGGTCCGCCGCCCCGTCAATGCGAAACTCGTCGCTCGCATTCAGCAAACCAAGGCCGACGCGAATCGCGAACTGTGCAACGTGCAACCCGGCCAGTGCGGCGTCGACCCGCTGGCTGTCATCGGTTCGCTGCGGAAGAACCTCCCTTGCGATGCCCTACTCTTCACGGATGTGACGGTGAGCGAGCATCTGGCGGCCGAGCATTTCCAGGTGTGCAAGCCACGGACGTACTTTAACCCCGTCGATAACCAGGCGATGGGCTGGAGCATCCCGGCGGCGATCGGCGCCCAGCGCGTGCACCCCGGCGTCGCAGTCGCCACGCTCACCGGCGACGGCTGTATGCTCATGAGCGCGATGGAAATCTCCACGGCCGCCCGCGAAAGCCTGCCCGTCAAGTTCTTCATCCTCGACGACCACGCTTATCACTACATGCAAATGCTTCAGAAGGCCGCCTACCTGCGAACGACGGCGACGCAACTGGCCCGCATCGATTACGCGGCTTTAGCTCAGGCCTTCGGCGTGGCCTATCAGGAAGTCTGCCACCAGGGCGAACTGGATGCGAAGGTGCGTGGAGCGATCGACTATCCGGGGCCGGTGCTGGTGCGGATCGCCACGGACTACGGCAAGCGGAAGATTCGCTGGATCGAGGCGGTGCGGAAGCGCTATTCGGGGGAACTGACGGCGGCGCAGAAGGCGCGATTCATGGCGCGGCTGGGCGGCCGCGCCCTCAACATGCACCCCGAAGCGAACGATTGATTCGATTAGCCGCGACCCGAAGGGGAGCGCGAGAGTGCGAACTCAGCCAAACAGCAGCAGCACGTTCCAGGGCGGGGTTTTTTCGAATTCGCACCCCAGTTCGAAGTGGTCGGGGTGTTTGCGGCAACTTCTCACGATCACCGTCACGAAGCCCACGGTATCCGGCGCGTTCACGGCCTTCACCTGCATGGTGCTGCCGGGGGCCATGGCCGTCTGGATCAGGATGCGGAGGCCGCCGGTGGAGCGATCGACGACGTAACCGTCGTTGACGCCGTTGCGGAAGGTCGTGGAGGAAAGCAGAACGCGAATGGGTCCGCCATCGCGGCGAACAGCGCCGCGGCGATCCGCGTACGACTGCTCCGGCGGGGCCCAGGTGTGGACCTTCTCGTCCTCGAGCACCCGGCTCGACGGCGCCGTCGCCGCCACCGCTTCCTCTTCGAGGGTGCGCGGGATCGGGCGGCGCCGCTTGCAAAACAGATAAGTCAGCACGAATATCGCCACTACCCCGCCCGAGAGAATCGGCAGGTTTTCCGCGGCCACGGTCCTGGCGGCATCCAGGTACTGCGCAAACGACATCGACGAACCCTCAACCAATCGCAGCTGGGCCGACAAAGTCGCACCCCGCGGCTGGGCGGTGCGCCTG
>DATNBQ010000040.1:0-4306 GCA_035571955.1 Urbifossiella sp.
ATGCCGGTGCCACCCAAGACAAAACACACCGGCTGGATGCCGGTGCCACCCAAGACAAAACACACCGGCTGGATGCCGGTGCCACCCAAGACAATGCGTTTGCCGAGCTTGTTCGCAAGCGGCTCGATCACGAACTTGGCATCATCGAACGCATGGGGTTCGCCAGCTACTTCCTCGTGGTTTGGGACTTCGTCCGCTTCGCCCGTGAGAAAGGCATCCCCTGCACAGCCCGCGGCTCCGGTTGCGGCGCCATCGTCGCCTATACCCTTTACCTCAGCCACGTCTGCCCCATCGAATACGACCTTCTGTTCGAACGCTTCCTCGACCCCAACCGCAAGGAGGCGCCGGACATCGACATCGACTTCTGCCAGGATCGCCGCGGCGAAGTGATCCAGTACGTGAAGGAAAAGTACGGGGCTGAAAGCGTCGCCCAGATCGGCACGTTCGGCACCCTGGCGGCCAAGGCCGCGATCAAAGACGTCGGCCGCGTTCTCGATGTGCCGCTCGACCGCGTCAACTTCCTTTGCAAACTCGTTCCCATGCACGGGGCCATCGCCGGCTCGCTCGACGAAGCGATGAAATCCCCGGACTTCCGCAAGGAATACGATCAAGACCCGGAAGTGAAGCAACTGGTCGATATCGCCATCAAGCTGGAGGGGTGCAACCGGAACGTCGGCACGCATGCGGCCGGCGTGGTGATTGCCGACGGCCCGATCACGGACTTCGTGCCGGTGCAGCGGCCGCCGAAAAAGAACGACGACGCCGCCGGCGGGCCCGACACCGACACCGTGACGACCCAGTGGGAAATGGGCGTCCTCGAAAAAGTCGGCATGCTCAAGATGGACTTCCTCGGCCTGCGCAACCTCACCGTGCTCGACAAGTGCGTCAAGCTCATCAAGCGGACCCGCGGCGAAGAGATCGACCCCATGCAGTTCGATCTCAACGACCGGCACACGTACGCCCTCTTGCAAAGCGGCAACGTCAAAGGCGTGTTTCAGCTGGAAAGCGAGGGAATCCGCGACTTGCTGAAGCGGATGAAGCCGGACAACATCCGCGACCTGATCGCGGTGCTGGCACTCTATCGCCCCGGCCCGCTCTCCGGCGGCATGGTCGATAGCTACGTGAACCGCAAGCACGGCCGCGAAACCTGGGATTACCCGCACCCGGTTCTCAAAGACATCCTCGACGAAACTTACGGCGTCATGGTCTACCAAGAACAGATCATGCGGATCTTGAACCGCCTGGGCGGGATCGATCTCTCCAAATCGTATGCCTGCATCAAGGCGATCAGCAAGAAGGTGGAGGAGAAGATCGCTTCAACGAAAACGGATTTCCTCTCCGGCTGTCAGGAGCGCGGCGTCGCCGGAGCCATCGCCGAGGACATCTTCGAGAAGATCGTCTTCTTCGCGGGCTACGGCTTCAATAAATGCGTGGCGGCCAGCACCGTGATTACCGATGCCCGCACTGGCGAACGCACCACCGTGGGCGAACTCTTCTCGACGCGCCGTACGTTCACCATCCACGCCATGAACGACGGCGGCAAGTTGGTGCCCCGGACAGTAACCGATGTCATGTGGAACGGTCGAAAAAAAGTGTATCGCCTCCGTACCGAACTGGGCCACGAGATCGTCGCCACGGGGAACCATCCGTTCCGCGTCTGGAACGGATGGAAGAAACTAAACGAACTCAAGCCAGGTGAACGCATCGCTGCGCCGCGTGCGCTCCGAGTTCCCACCGCGGCCACCTGGCCGGCACACGAGGTTATCGCCCTCGCCGGTTTGCTTTCCGAGGGCAACACCTGCCACCCGAGCACCCTGTACTTTTACGGCAACGATCGCGTGTTCGTGGATGATTTCGCCGCTGCCATCGGCAAGTTCCCGGACACGGTCGCAAAGGTTTACGCGCGAAGAGACCGCGCTTGCCTCGAAGTGCAAGCGAACACCGGGATCGATTCTCGCTTCCAACCGGGCCGAAAAGGTTCAAGGGTGGTGACCAAGGCCGCTCCGAAACGCTCGGGCGCGTACCGCTGGGCGGAAGCGCTGGGCATTCTCGGCAAAACCGCCACGGCTAAGTTCGTCCCCGCGCCCGTCTTCGGGCTCCGCGATTCGGACCTCGAATTGTTCCTCGGGCGGCTCTGGGCCGGCGACGGCTTCATCGCCAACCGCACGCTCAAAGTACCCTTCTACGCCACGTCGTCTCCCCAGCTGGCCAAGGACGTACAATATCTCCTCCTGCGGCTCGGCATCGTCAGCCGCATTCACGTCAAGGCATTCAACTACCAGGGGGACGCGCGGCCGGGATACGCCGTCCACGTTCTCGGCGACGGCAGCGTGGAAGCATTTGTACGCCGCGTTGGGCCGCACTGCCTCGGTCGCGAGAAGGCAGTCAATCACCTGGACGCTTACATCGCCGCGACGCCTCGCGGTTGCAGCAGCAAGGACACCGTTCCCCTCGAGATCCGCTCGTGGGTGGACGATGAACGCAAGAATGCTGGCTTAACGTGGGCGGAACTCGAGACACGATCGAACGTGTCGACGCAAGAGTTCTTTGGAACGCCCTCGGTCGGCAAACGCGGTTTCCGCCGTTCAACGATCGCCAAGCTGGCCGCGTACTTCAACTCTCAGCGGCTCGCCGACGCGGCCCAGTCCGACCTTTACTGGGACCGCATCGTTTCCATCGAACCGCTCGGCATCCAGGACACTTACGACCTGACCGTCGACGTCGATCACAACTTCGTCGCCGATGGCCTGATCGTTCACAATTCTCACACCG
This sequence comes from Urbifossiella sp., assembly GCA_035571955.1. Classification (GTDB taxonomy): domain Bacteria; phylum Planctomycetota; class Planctomycetia; order Gemmatales; family Gemmataceae; genus Urbifossiella. The sequence goes on from DATNBQ010000040.1 coordinate 2,773, forward strand.
CCGCCTATGCGCAGATCGGCTACCAGACCGCCTACCTCAAGGCCCATTACACCGCCGAGTACATGGCGGCGCTGCTTTCCAGCGAGATCGACGACGGCGGCAAGCGCGATATCATGGTCGATCACATTGCCGATACCCGCAAGCTCGGCGTCGACGTGCTGCCCCCGGACATCAATCGCGGCATGGCCGACTTCGACGTGGTGAACAACCGCATCCTGTTCGGCCTGACGGCGATCAAGGGGCTCGGCCGCGGCGCCGCCAACGAGATCGTCCGCGCTCGGATGGAGAGCGGCCCGTTCAAGGACCTCTACGATTTCGCCGAGCGCGTCGACCGTCGCATCGTGCCCAAGTCCGCTGTCGAACGTCTGGTCATGGCCGGGGCGTTCGATGCCTTCGGCCGCCGTTCGGCGCATTTTGCCGCGGTGGCCAAGGCCTATCAATCCGCGGACGAGCGGGCCAGCGATCGCCGCCGCGGCCAAAAGAATATCTTCGATATGTTCGCCGCCGACGCCGCTGACGACGGCGGCCCCGCCGACAGCCCCGATCCCGGCCTGCCGGACATTCCCGAATGGCCCGACACGGAGAAACTCAAGTTCGAAAAGGAAGCCCTCGATTTCTACATGTCGAGCCATCCGCTGGCGCAGCACGAAGACCAGTTGAAGCGGTTCCGCACCCACGACGCCGCCCAGGCCGTGAAACTGACTCACGGCTCGCCGGTGCTCCTGGCCGGCATGGTCACCGGAATGCAAATGCGCACCGTGCAGAAGAACGGCAAGCGCTGGGCGATGTTCCAACTCGAGGACTTCACCGGCCAGTGCAAGTGCATTCTCTGGTCCGACGAGTATGCCCGGTTCAAGGATCAGGTGGTGGACGATGCCGTGCTGTTGTTCGAAGGGGCGGTGGAATGGCGCGACGGCGGCACGGCCGGCGACGTGATCGTCCGCAAGATCCTCACCATCGACGACGCCCGCAAGGAGATGACCCGCAGCTTGCTGTTGCGCGTTCCTTATGCCACGGATGAGGAAGCGCTCATGAAACTGGATTCGCTCGGGGCCGTGTTGAAGCGGAACCGCGGCCAGACGCCGGTGTTCCTGAGCGTCCGCGACCCTCAGGGAAAGCAGGTGAAATTGAAGCTGGGCGACGGCTTCGCCGTGAACGCCGCCAACCTCCGCGCCGAAGACCTGGAAATGATCCTCGGCCCCGGCAGCGTGATCTTCACGAAGTGATGGAGGAGGCATGAAAGCGATTCCCGCCTACGCCTACCTGAACGTCCGCATGATGCCTCTCGAACGGGGCGACCGGTACGAAGATCCCCTGGATGATGCCCTCGAGAAAAATGGCCTTGGTACTGTTACCGGCGGCGGCACGAGCCTCTTGGAGACTGGAGAAATCGAATACTGCGGAATCGACCTGGATTTGTTCGATATCGCGAAGGCCGCCCCGTTCGTTTGCGATTTCCTCACGAAACGGGGCGCACCCAAGGGCTCGAAGCTGCAGTACGAAGCGCGCCGCAAGAAGATCGAAGAGCCGTTCG
>DATNBQ010000041.1:0-4291 GCA_035571955.1 Urbifossiella sp.
GCGGCGAAGCGAAGAAAGTCGCGAAAGGCACAGGCATCATGGCACTTACGGCAAATGCGCGACTGCCTCGAAACAAAAAAAGCGGCCTCCAATTTTTAATTGCCGCGAAAGATCGAGGATTTCCGCAAAGAGGGGGTGTTAACGGCCATTTACGGCCGAGAATCGGCTTGACTGGCGGTTCCAAGAACGATGAATTCGGCTGGGCGGATAAAACCCACCCACTTTCCAGCTGCTTACCCAACACCACCACTTCCGGAGATTTCGCCATGCGATTTCTTTCCCTCGCGATTCTGGCTTTCGGCATTGCGCCGGCCGCGGCCGCGGACTTGCCGCGCAGCGCTCCCGAGCCCCAGGGTGTTTCCTCACCTGCCGTCCTGGCGTTCATCAAGGCCGCGGATCGAGAGATCGATTCGCTGCACAGTTTCATGCTCGTTCGCCACGGGCACGTCGTCGCGGAGGGATGGTGGGCGCCGTACAGCGCCGCCACGCCGCATGCACTCTATTCCCTCAGCAAGAGTTTCACGTCCACGGCCGTGGGCATCGCCGCCGCCGAGGGCAAACTGAGCATCGACGACTCGGTATTGAAGTTCTTCCCCAAGGAAGCCCCGGAACAACCGAGCGCGAACCTGAAGGCGATGCGGCTCGCGGACCTGTTGAGGATGTCCACGGGACAACAGACGGAGCCGCCGCGCCGCAACGCGGAGCCGTGGGCCAAGACGTTCCTCGCGCACCCGGTGCCGTTCAAGCCGGGCACGCACTTCCAGTACAACACGTCGGCCACGTACATGCTTTCCGGAGCGGTGCAGCAGGCCACCGGCGAGACGGTTCTCGATTACTTGACGCCGCGATTGTTCGAACCGCTCGGCATCGCCAAGCCGACCTGGGAAGCGAGCCCGCAGGGCATTTCGGCCGGCGGCTACGGCCTGAGCGTTCGCACCGAAGACATCGCCAAGTTCGGGCAGCTTTACCTGCAAAAAGGCAAGTGGAACGGCAAGCAACTGGTGCCGGAAGCATGGGTGAAGGCGGCGACCGCCCGGCAAACCTCCAACGGCAGCAACCCGGCCAGCGACTGGGACCAGGGCTACGGCTACCAGTTCTGGCGGTGCCGCCACGGCGCCTATCGCGGCGACGGCGCCTTCGGCCAGTATTGCATCGTCCTTCCGGAACAGGACGCCGTCATCGCCATTACCTCCGGCGTTCGCGACATGCAGGCCGTGTTGAACCTCATCTGGAACAAGCTACTGCCGGCGCTTCATACCACGGCGCTGCCGACGGATGAAGTCGCGGCCAAGGAACTGAGTAATGCGCTAAAGGGCTTGTCATTGCGGATGCCGGAAGCGCGGGGGTCAGCGCCGGCGGCCGCCGCGAAGAAGTACGCCTTCGCCGCCAACGATCGCAAGATCGAATCGATCCACGTCGAGGAAGGGAAGAACGGCTTATCGCTGGTCTTTGAAGTGGATGGCAAGGAACGGAAGATCGCCTGCGGCGCCGATTCTTGGACGAAAGGTCGGGTTGCGTGGGGCCGCCTGAGCGAGCAACCGGCCGCCGCCCGCGCCGCCTGGATCGATGGCAAGACACTGCTGGCCAAAGTCTGCTTCATCGAGACGCCATTCGTTCTGACGCTGCGCCTGACCTATGGGGACGACCAGGTGAAGTGCGAATCGGCATGGAACGTGGGTTTCGGCCCGGGTAAGGAACCGCCTCTCGTGGGAAAGTAGAATGCCGGTGCCACCGAATTAACCGCGTTGCCATCCTCTCAGGAGTTCTCCATGCGAATGCTGCTTCCCGTCGCCGCGCTGTTGCTCTCCGTTGCCGCGGCCAAAGCCGATGACATCATTCCGGCCGACGCCAAACTCGAACGCGTCTTCGACGGCGGGCTCGTCCTCACCGAGGGCGTGGCCTCGGCGCCGGATGGCACCATCTACTTCAGCGACATCACGTTCACCCATGTCTCCCGCGAGAAGAAGCAGGCGATCGAAGCCGGCCATATCTGGAAGCTCGATCCGAAGACGCTGAAAGCGACCATCTTTCGCTCGCCGAGCGGCATGTCGAACGGGTTGAAGTTCGATGCACAGGGAAATCTGATCGCGGCGGAAGGGGCGGACGAAGGCGGCCGCCGCATCACCCGCACCGACATGAAGACCGGCAAAGCCTACATCCTGGCGAGCACATTCGAAGGCCGCCGCTTTAATTCGCCAAACGATCTGTCCATCGACGAGAAAGGCCGCATTTACTTCAGCGATCCACGCTACCTCGGCCACGAACCGATCGACCAGCCGGTGCAGGCCGTTTACCGAATCGACACCGACGGTTCGATCCATCGCATAATTACGGACGCGGGGAAGTGCAATGGCGTGGCGGTGTCGCCGGACCAGAAGACGCTCTATGTCGTCAGCAACGACAACGGCCACAATGGCATTGGCCGAATCGATCCGGATGCGCCGGCCCGCAAGGGCGCCATGGCCCTGCACGCTTACGATCTCGCCGCCGACGGGACCGCCAGGTTCCGCAAGACGCTCGTCGACTATTCGCCGCAGGACGGCCCGGATGGCCTCATTTGCGATGGGGAAGGGAACGTCTATGCGGCGGTCCGCGACGCCACGAAGCCCGGTGTGTACGTCTATTCCCCCGAGGGAAAGCCGCTGTCGTACATCAAGACGGAGTTGCCGACGAATGTCGGTTTCGGCCGCGGCTCGGAGAGCAAGACGCTATACATTACCGCGGGGAAGAGCCTCTATCGCATCGCCACCAATAAAGTGGGCTACCAGCTTCCCCCGAAGTGAGGATGATCTTGGATCAAGAATGTCGGGCACAGCCCGACCTACAAAACCGCCCTGTCGGTCGGGCTGTGCCCGACGTTCTTTGATTCCAAGGAGCCTTGGGGACATACGGATTGACAACGCGATTTCCCCTTTTGCGGCATTGCATCCGGCGGGCGCTTTGCGATAATCGGCAGGACAGCCCGCCACCATCACCGCCAGGGAAGCCGCCGATGAAACGCTACTGCGCCGCCATTCTCTCCACGCTGGCAGTCGCCCTGTCCGTCTCGGCCGCGGATTGGCCGCGCTTCCGCGGGCCCAACGGCACCGGCATCGCCGCCGGAACGCTTCCGGATATCGACGCCAAATCCGCGGCGTGGAAAGTCGCCATTCCCGGCCGCGGCGTTTCGTCCCCGATCGTTGTCGGCGGGAAGCTCTTCCTGCAATCGGCGTCGGACGACGGCAGCAAGCGATTCCTTCTCTGCATCGACGCTGCCACCGGCAAAACGCTGTGGACCAGGGAACAATTCGGCACGAAGGCCAAGACGCACAACAAGAACAGCCTCGCCTCGGCGACCCCGGCCTGCGATGGCGAACGCGTCTATTGCACCTCGTGGGACGGCGAAAACCAGCGCCTGCTCGCCTACGACCTCACCGGCAAAGAACTGTGGCAGCAACCGCTCGGCGGCTTCGTCAGTCAGCACGGACCCGCGAATTCGCCCTCCGTTTATCAGGGTATGGTCTTCGTCAATGTCGATGAAGACGCCAACCTCGGCGGCAAGGCGATACTCTCGGCCTTCGACGGCAAGACCGGCGACAAGAAGTGGGCCGTCGCCCGCAAGCCGTACCGCGCCAGCTACACGGTGCCGTTTTTGCTTGAACGCCCGAACCATCCGGCCGCGCTCGTGCTCGGCACCACCACCGCCGTGACCGGCTACGACCCCGCTACCGGCAAGGTGCTCTGGTCGCACGCCATCGAGTGGCCCGAAGGAACGATGCCCTTGCGCATGGTCGGCTCCCCGGTCTACGCCAACGGCGTGATCGTCTGCTCCTGCGGCGACGGCAACGGCTCCCGCTATGCCATCGCCATCGACCCCGAGGGCACGCAGCCGACCAAAACCTGGGAACTGGTCAAGAGCACCACGCCGTACGTTCCGTGCATGATCGCTCAGAACGAATTGGTCTACTGGATCGCGGACAACGGCGTGCCCGGCTGCGTCGATGCCAGAACGGGCAAGAAACTCTGGGACGCGGATCGCCTGTCGGTGAAGGATGTAACCGCGTCGCCGATCCTGGTCGGCGTCGAAATCCTCACGATCAACGAGGCGGGCAAGGCGTTCGTGCTCAAGGCGGATCGCAAGTTCGAACTGATCCGCGAATCGAACCTCGGCGAGCCGGTGTTCGCGTCGCCGGCCCTGGCCGACGGCAAGCTGTTCATCCGGGGCTCAAAGCACCTCTACTGCTTCGCCAAGAAGCCTGCATGAATACGCGTAGCCGCGACCCAACGGGGAGCGCGGCTACCCTGTGAGTGC
>DATNBQ010000042.1:0-4894 GCA_035571955.1 Urbifossiella sp.
GTCGAGCACGCGGGCGATGTTCGGGTGGTCCATCAGGGCGAGTGCTTGCCGTTCCGCCTCGAAGCGGGCAACCACTTGGCGCGAGTCCATCCCTGGCTTGATGAGCTTCAGTGCCACCTTGCGGCGGACCGGTTGCGCCTGCTCGGCGACGAACACCAGCCCCATGCCCCCTTCGCCGATTTGCTCGCGAAGCGTGTACGGCCCAATCGCGCTGCCGATGTCCGGTGAGGGCGTCTCATCCGAAGCGGGGGCGAACGCGGCGGTCGCGTCCGCACCGGCAACGGGCTGTTCCAGGAAACTGCCGCCGGCCCGGAAGTGGGCTGCGACCAGTGCCTCCACTCGTCGCCGGAGAGCGTCGTCGGAGCCACAGGCGCGGGCGAGATAATCGTCGCGCTCCGCGGCATCGGGCAGTTCGATGGCTTCGGAAAAGATTGTGTCCAGGCTCGGCGTCGCGTTCGGCATGGGCGCACCCTCGGCGGGATCGTCGCGGTCTCTGATAGTGCGATTTCTCGCCGAGAAACGGCTCACAAATTCGGCGGAATCATCGAAATGGCATCGAACAGCCAGGCGCGGGCCACCGCCCAGCGCCGCTTGGCTGTGGCAAGTGATACTCCCTGACACTCGGCCGCCTCTTCCAGCGTCAGCCCGGCAAAGTACCGCAGCTTGACGAGTTCCGCCTTGGCGGCATCTTCGCGGGCAAGCGATTCCAGCGCCTCGTCGAGTGCCAGCAGCTCCTCGGAGCAGCCGTCCGGGTCCGCCGTGACGTCGTCCAGATCGACACGCCGATGGCCGCCGCCGTGCTTCTGCCGCTTCTTGCGGCGGGCCGCTTCAACGAGAATGCGGCGCATGGCTTCCGCCGCGGCTCCGAAGAAGTGTCCACGGCCGTTCCATGTTCGGCCAACGTCCGAACCGACCAGCCGGAGGTACGCGTCGTGGACGAGCGCGGTGGCCTGGAGCGTGTGGCCGGGCTTCTCGGCGGCCATATGGACGGCGGCCAGGCGGCGCAACTCGTCGTAGACGAGCGGCAGCAGGTCGGCGGCGGCACGCGGGTCACCCGCGGCCGCCGCGTCGAGAAGACGGGTCACATCGTGCATGATTCTGAGTGTAACGACTGTGCGTGGGCGGGCAACTCGATGAGTAACTGATTCGCTCCCGGCTCGGGAATCGGCTGTTCTGCTTTTCGGAGCGGTTGTCGCGACCCACAAAGGCACATTGCTAACGTGGCGACTCTCTCATGTGACACTTTGGTTGGAGAACGAATGATGCAGCCGGCAAACGCAGTATCGCCGTACAGTCCTTGAAGAGATGTGCGGCGGTGACACGCTGCGACGCTCACTTCGCCGATGTCGCACATCAGCGACTTCGCACGAGCACACAAAAATGTCTTACCTGCACGTCGAAATTGAATCTCCGCGGATTGGCCCCGCGGTTGCTTTAAGGCGTTCGTCAATCGGTCACGAAACAGCCAACCGCAGGGAAAAGCAGCCATGGACACTCGAACCTTTTGTCCGGTGAGTACCGCGCAGCCGCGCTTCATCACGCCGCCCAGTCAGGATGCGATGGAACGCGGCCGCCTGATTCTTCGCGACGGAACGAGCGCCCAGATTCGGCCCGTTTGCCTCGCCGACCGGGCGGCCGTTGCCTATTTCTTCCGCGGTCTTTCCATCGAGTCCCTACGGCGGAGATTCTTCTCTCCCACGCCACCCGCTCCTGAACTGATCGAACGACTGGTCTCTGCGGACAACGCCGATGGGGATTTGTCGCTGATCGTATTGCGGCAATCGAACGGTATGCCGCAGGTAATCGCCGTTGGGTCGTACTTCAGCCGCGATTCAAGTACTGCCGAGGTCGCGGTGGCGGTTGCCGATGCATACCTCGGCAAGGGTCTCGGAACCTTGCTTCTCGAACGGCTCGCCGCGATCGCGGCAACTCATGGGTTCTCGACATTCACCACGACGATGGCCATCGACGATGCGCCAATGCACGAAGTTCTCCGACTGTCGGGATTCACTCTGAAGGAACAGCCGGAGAAAGGCGAGATCGAGATCGAAATCGATATTGCCGCGACGGCGGCGAGCGTCGCCGGTCTGGAAACCCGGGATCGCGCTGCCACGGTTGCCTCCCTGGCGCCGTTCTTCAAGCCCCGCGGCGTCGCAGTGATTGGGGCCTCGCGACAGTTGGCAACCGTTGGCCGCTGCATTTTTGACGGGTTGCTGGCGGCGAGCTTCACCGGACCGGTCTATCCAATCAATTCGCAGGCAACGGAACTCGCGGGGCGGAAATGTTACTCGAATGTGCGCGACGTTCCCGATCCAGTCGACCTGGCGATCATCGCCGTGCCGGCGGCCGCGGTCCTCGGCGTCGTCGATGACTGTGCCGCTCGCGGAATCAGGGCTCTTGTGGTCCTGGCGGCGGGGTTCGCGGAAACGGGCCGAGCTGGGAGCGAACTGCAGAAAGTACTCGTGGAAAGAGTCCGCGGTCATGGAATGCGGCGCGTCGGCCCGAACTGTCTGGGTCTGCTCAATACCGATCCCGCTGTCCGGCTGAATGCCTCCTTCGCGCCGGTCTTTCCGCCGCCGGGCCGGATTGCCATGTCCTCGCAAAGCGGAGCGGTCGGCGTGGCTGCGCTCCATGCCGCAAAGCGTTTTGGCCTCGGCTTGTCTACATTCATCAGCGTCGGCAACAAGGCCGATGTTTCCGGCAACGATCTCCTGCAATACTGGGAAGACGATCCGGCCACGGACGTGATTTTACTCTACCTCGAATCGTTCGGTAATCCGCGGCGGTTCTCGCGAATCGCGAGGAGGGTGGGTCGAACCAAGCCGGTGGTTGTCTTGCAAAGCGGGTTAACCCGGGCCGGTGGACGAGCCGCTGGATCGCACACCGCGGCGCTGGCGACCAATGCCGCCGCCGTCGAAGCCCTTTTTCGGCAGACCGGAATCATCCGCGCCGCCTCGCTTGAGGAAATGTTCGACCTGGCACTGTTTCTCGGCGACCAACCGTTGCCGGCCGGCCGACGAGTCGGAATCGTGACCAATTCCGGCGGCCCCGCAATTCTGTGCACCGACGCCTGCGAAGCCGCCGACTTGACCGTTCTCGAACTGTCCATCGATTTACGGGAAAAGCTGACCTCACTTTTTCCCGCCGGCGCCTCCATCGGCAATCCCATCGACCTGGGCGCCGGCGCCGAGCCCGAGGCCTATCGCCGGTGCCTCGAGGCCGTGCTTGTCTCAGGCGAGGTGGATGCTCTCATCGCTATTTTCACGCCGGTCGGCCTTGCGGAAACGAAGGATGTCACGCGGGGCATCGCGGAGGGGTTGGCGGCCGCGCGCCGCGCCGGTTTGACCGCTCCGGTGCTGACCTGTCTCATTGACCCACGGATCGAGCGCTCGCATCTCGAGCTCACGAACGAGCGAGTCCCATGCTTTCCGTTTCCCGAGGTGCCGGCCCGCGTACTCGGCAAAGCCGCGGCGTACCGCGCCTGGCAGAATCGCCCGCAAGGGACTTTCCCCGATTTCGAAGGACTCGACATCCGCGCTGCCCGAAAGATCTGCCGTTCGGCGCTCGCCGAAGGAGCCGGCTGGCTTTCCGCCCGCGATGCCCAGGCCGTGTTAACGGCGATGGGACTACGCGTCGTGCCGAGTGTCGTCGCACGCACCATGGACGAGGCCGTCGCGGCCGCGGGACAGCTCGGGTTTCCCGTCGCGGTCAAGCTGGCGTCGCGAAAAGTGATTCACAAAACGGAAGCGGGCGGCGTGCGGCTCAATCTCACCGATGCCGATCAGGTTCGAACGGCCTGTCGCGAGATCCTCGGCGCCGTAATGACTCATTCCGAGGCTGGCGCCATGGAAGGCCTGATCGTTCAGCCCATGCTTTTCGGCGGGATCGAGGTGATGGCGGGAATAACTCACGATCCTCTGTTCGGGCCGCTCGTCGCCTGCGGGTTCGGCGGCATCTTCGTCGAGATCTTGGCCGACGTTCAGTTCCGGGTCGCCCCGCTCACGGACCGCGACGCCAGCGAGATGCTCCGCGATCTTCGCGGCTTCCGCCTCCTCGAAGGCTACCGCAATCATCCTCCCGCCGATATTGCCGCCATCGAAGAGGCTCTCCTCCGCCTGTCGCGGCTGGCGGAAGAGTTGCCCGAGATCGACGAGATCGATCTGAATCCGATTTTCGCGTTCAGCCCCGGCGCGGGTTGCCAAATTGCGGACGCCCGCATTCACGTTCGCCGCCTATGACCCCTTTTTCCTCCCTCCTCCCTCGAGGTCCCCATGAAAGCTCGACTTGTACTTGCCGGCGTTACCGCTGTCCTACTGGGAGTCGCCATCGCGACTCTTGGCGCGGCTCAAGAGCAGAAGCTGGACGTGAAGAGACGCGCCGAGGCGAAGAAACCGACCGTAATGCCGCGTAAGCTGCTTCATTCCCAGAAAGTGCTCGAAGGTCTGGCCCTGGCGGACTTCGACAAGATCGGCAAGGGGGCTGAGGAGTTGCGACTGTGCGCTCAGGAAGCGTCTTGGATGGCAGTCGCGACGCCCAAATATCGGCTATACAGCAACGATTTCGTGCGCGACCTGGAGGGGATGAAGAAGGCGGCCAAGGACAAGAACGTGGATGCCGCCGCACTGGCTTACGTGGACCTGACGCTCACTTGCGTGAAGTGCCACCAGCACGTCCGCGAGGAAAGAATTGGCATCGCGCCAGCCGTCGGAGCCAGCAACTTCGCGGCAAAGTAACAATGCATTCTCTTGCGAAAACTTAACGTGGGCTTTGCCCACCGCCCCAAGAAGAAGAAAGTAGGCATCCGGTTCCCCAGAATGATTGTTACCACACAGTCACCTGAAACCACCCGGATGCCATGAAATCAGTATCCTCCTTCGCCGCCAAGTTCGCCAGT
>DATNBQ010000043.1:0-15446 GCA_035571955.1 Urbifossiella sp.
TGCAATTGCCGGACTCGGCCTCGGTGGAACGGACGCAGAACCGCAAGGCCAAGATCGACGACGCAATCTTCGGCCCGCGCGATCCGAAGAGCGGCGAACGCGATGCGTCTCAGGGCATTCCCGGCGTCGCCCACACCGTCGGCATCTCCGGACAATCGCTCATTCTCAACGCCAACGCCCCGAATCTCGGTTCGATGTACGTGATGCTCAAGCCGTTCGATGAACGCACGGGGAGCGGCCAGTCGGCGGATGCGATTGCCGCCGCGATCGAGCAACGCTGCCGCAGCGCGGTCCGCGGGGCGGAAGTGAAAGCCTTCCTGGCGCCGCCCATCGAGGGGCTCGGCACGACCGGCGGCTTCAAAATGGTCGTCGAGGACCGCGGCAATCTCGGCCTCGATTCGCTGCAGCGTGCGAGCGATGCCATCGTGAGTCAGGGCAATCGCAGCGGCGAGCTGCAAGGGCTCTTCAACAGTTCCCGCTTCGATACGCCGTGGGTCCGCCTCGAAATCGATCGCACCAAGTGCCTCGCCCTCGGCATCTCCATGACCGAAGTGTTCAACGCCTTGCAGTACAATTTCGGCTCTTACTACGTGAATAATTTCAACGAGTTCGGCCGCAACTGGCAGGTGAACGTGCAGGCCGATCCGCGCTTCCGCGACCGCGTCAAGGATGTCGGCCGCCTGCAAGTGCGCAACGCGCAAGGGCAGATGATTCCCCTGCGAACCGTGCTGCAAGTCCGCGACATCAGCGGACCGGTGTTGGTGCAGCGCTACAACCTCTACTCCGCGGCGATGGTGACGGGGAACGTCGCACCCGGCGTTAGCACTGGCGAAGGCGTTCCCATCATGGATGGCATCGCAGCCGTGAGTTTACCGAACTCGATGGCTTACGACTGGACCGAACTCGCGTTCATGCAGAACGAGGCCGGCAACACCGCGATCTATGCGTTCCTACTGGCCGTCGTGTTCGTCTTCCTCGTGCTCGCCGCTCAATACGAAAGCTGGAAGCTGCCCCTCGCCGTGATCCTGGTCGTGCCGATGTGCTTGCTCTTTGCCATCCTCGGCGTCAATCTGGCGGGGCTGGATGTCACGATCTTCACGCAAATCGGCTTCATCGTGCTCGTCGGTCTGGCGTGCAAGAATGCGATCTTGATCGTGGAGTTCGCGAGGCAGCGTGAGGAGGAAGGGGCCATGCCCCGCGAGGCGGCGGTCGAGGCCAGCCGGTTGCGGCTGCGGCCGATCCTGATGACGAGCTTCGCGTTCATCTTCGGCGTGGCGCCGCTGGTGATGGCGACCGGCGCCGGCGCCGAGATGCGCCGCAGCCTCGGCGTCGCCGTCTTCAGCGGCATGCTCGGCGTCACGCTCTTTGGCATCTTTCTGACGCCCGTCTGTTATTTCGTGCTTCAACGGATTGGTTATTCGCACCGGCGAGCGGTTGCCGGATGAGGCCCGTGGGTCTCACTCGAAAAGCCTTCGGCCTGTCTCGTTGCATCCGTGCCATCCCTGGCTTCTGTTCTTCTCATTTCTTCTCTGCGTCCGTATGCCTGCGTGGTTGATTTGCCTCCGAAGGCGCGCAAGTTGCAAGTCACCCAAAGTTGGCGAGTTTCGTCCTCTGCGACTGCGGGAGATGAGCCATGGCGCGAAGGATTGGCCGCTGGGCGCTGTTCGTCGTCATCGGAATTGTCGCGCTTTTCGTGCTCGTCCGCATCGGCGTCGGCATCTATCTGCACACATCGGCCGGTAAACAACTGGTCGCGGAGAAGCTCCAGGCGATGGTCGGCATGCCCGTCGAAGTTTCCAGCGTCTCCGTGGGCATGGGAAACTCGTCCGTTCAACTGCGCATTCTCGACCCCCACGTCAGCCCGAACGATCCGAATGCGGCCGTCGCAACCGTGCAAGACGCCTCGGCGGACGTCGGCTTCTGGAAAGTCGTCAGCGGCCAGGCCGAACCCAAGCAGATCACACTCAAAGGGGTCAGCCTGGCGCTCCACTTCGACTCGACGGGAAAACTGTTGACGGCACTGCCGGAACGAACGGGCCAAGGCGAGCCGGGGCAATTGCCCAACATCGCGGTCGAGAACGGCAGCATTACGCTTCGCCAGGACGGCCGTCCCGATTTCGCGCTGTCGGGAATCAATCTCAAGGCCGATTCGCAAGCCGATACCACGGCGATTTCCGGAACAATCGACGATCCGGCCTGGGGCAAGTGGTCGCTCTCCGGCGACTGGACGATGGCTTCCAACACCGGTTGGGTGCAAACGCACGCCGAGGGAATCGCGGTTGCCCCGGATCGCTTGAAGGCGATTCCTCTGGTGCCCGCGTCCGTGTGGGCGAACGTTCAACCGCAGGGAAACGTCGATGTCTCGGCCAAAGTGATGATGGGCACGAACGGCGTTCAATACGATGGCACGCTCCAGGCGAACGGCATGTCGCTCGGCGTTCCGCCCGCGGAGATCACGCTGACCGATGCCAGCGGCACCGTGCACGTTCACGACGGGGTGATCGAGGTCGGCGGAGCGAAGAAGGGTTCCGAGGCGACCGCGAAACTGGCCGGCGGCGACGTCAGCATCCATGCCCGCTGGGAGTTCGACAAGGACCCGGCCGTCGGCGATCCCATTGCGGTGTCCGTCAAGAATCTGGCCGTGAAGCAGTTACCCGCGAAGTGGGGGTTGAAGAATCTCGGCGGCCAGCTTCCCGGCAAGCTGAGCCTCGAAAACGGCGTGCTCAGCGGATCGGCCAAGATCAAGTTGCTGGCATATTCGGACGGCCGATTGGAAACGTATGGCGGCGGCTCCGGCGCCATCCACGTCCCGGCGTTCGACGGCGGCACGCTCGACATCGCCGTGAAGCTCGGCGGCAACGGCCGAAAGCTCGAATTCAGCCACGCACCGAATTCTAAAGCATTGCGCGCTGAGGCTCGGGATTTGGTGGCACAGGCATTCTTGCCTGTGCAAGCGATAACAGCACAGGCAAGAATGCCTGTGCCACCAAAGCAAAGACCTGAGCCGGTGGCACAGGCATTCTTGCCTGTGCAAGCGATAACAGCACGGGCAGGAATGCCTGTGCCACCAAAGCAAAATCATCTTCGCGACCTTTCCTCCCAATTTTTCTCCATTCTCCTTCTCCTTCAGCCCAAACCAGACCCTGCGCAATCCGACTCGAGCAATGTCGACGCCACCATAACGCTGCGCGATGTCGACATCGCCAAGTTCATCGAGCAACTCGAGATCAAGCTTCCCTACAAAATCTCGGGCAAGGCCACGGTGCAGGCGAAGTTCGGGGTGCCGCTCGATCAGGTCGCTACCCGCTCGTCGTACCGCCTGAAGGGGACGCTGACCTCGCCCGAATTGCAGTTCGAAGGCCTCACGGTCCGCGACCTCAAGACGGAACTGATTTACCGCGATGGCAAGCTCAGCCTGACGAATCTGAGCGCCAAGATTCCACAGGCGGATGATCCGAAGGGGGCGCCGGGAACGTTTCGCGGCAGCGCCGACGCGGCCATCGATCCGGCCGGCGCCGTTTCCGCCACGCTCGATCTCGACCGCATCGCCCTGAGTTCCGTGGTCGCGGCCATTCCCAAGAATCGCTTCTCGGCCAGCGGTTTCGTCTCGGGGCACGCCGAGTTCCACGCCCCCTTCGACAAGATCGAGCAAATGGAGACCTGGACCGGCAGCGCGTCGCTGCGCGGCGACACCCTCACGGTTGCCGGGCGCACCATCACGGGATTTACCTTCGACGCCAGCCTGGCCAAGGGAATCGCGACCTTGACCAAGGCCGCCGTCACTGTCGAAGGCATCCCGATTGCGGCCAGCGGCACCCTGACGCTCCGCGACAAGTATCCGTTCGAGGCCGTCGTCAAAACGTCCGGCACGAACCTCGCGGACTTCCGCAAGCTGGTTCCCGAGGCGAACCTGCCGCTGCCCGTCGAAGGCAGGCTCGACCTGGAAACGCGGGCCTCGGGGACGCTTTCGCCGTTCACGTTCAAGGTCTCCGGAAAGATCACGGCGGACAAGTTGACCCTGGCCAAGGCGGCTGCCAACCACGTTGACGTAACGTGGGAACTGACGCCGCAGGAGTTGAAGATCAGCGAACTGAAGGCCCGCGTTTTCGGCGGCAACATCGACGGCTCGCTCGATTACCCGCTCGATGCCGCGAAGGCCGGCGATTTCCAGGTCACGTTCAAGGATGTGGATGCGGGGGCCGCGGCGGCGTTCGTTCCCAATTCGCCCGTGAAGATCACCGGCGCGATCTCGGGCAAAGTCTCCGGCGCCATCGCTCCCGCCAGGAGCGGCACGGGCCGCATCGGCGACCTCGATATCGACCTGACCGCTCCCAAGCTGACCGTGCAGAACATTCCAGCCGAACGCCTGGTGGGGAAGGCCGCGATCAAGCAAGGCGCGATCCAGTATTCGCTGGAAGGGAAAACGCTCGGCGGCTCGTTCGAAGTGAAGGGGCGCTACCCCGGCGCGGGGAAGCCCAAGGCGCCCGCGGACAAGGATCGCGGCTCGCTCCGAATCAACGACATCGACCTGTCGAGACTGGCCGGGGCACTCGGTTCGCAATCGCTCAAGCCGCTCGCCGGCAAAGTGGACGTCGCGTTCGATTACGCCAACGATCTGTCGTCCGGGTCAGGCCGCGTGCTGATCCGCGACTTGTCGTGGGGACGGCAAACGGCGTCGCCGGAGATCGTGGGCGTCTTGATCCTGAACGATCACCTCCTGGAACTGCGCGAACTGAGCGGCACGATCGCCCACGGGCTGCTCCGCGGCAGCGGCCGCTTCAATCTCGACCAGCCGGCCCGCAACTATTTCTCGCTGGCCCTCGATCGCGCCGACGCGGCGAGGTTGCTGGCCCCAATTCCGCAGGCCGCCGGGGCGGTATCCGGGCAGGTCTCGCTCGCCGTCCGCGGCACGATCGGCCGCTCTATCCACGGATCGGGGTCGGTGACCTTGCCGCGCGGGTCGCTCGGCGGCGCGGACGTTTCCGAACTGCGGGTTCCGTTCGATTATTCCGTGGCGCCCGGCCGCAGCCGCATCACCATCCGCGACGCCACCAGCCTGGCCGGCACCGGGCGAATCCAGAGCAACCTGGAATTGAATGTTACGGAGACGATGCGCCTGGCCGGACAAATCCGCATGATCGACACCCCGATTCGCGCATTATCGCCGTCGCTCGGTTCGAATTCGCTGGTAGGCAATGGCCGCATCACCGGCCGCCTCGACCTCGCGGGCTCGGAGATGCGCTCCCTCGACGACCTGAACGGCGTCCTGATCGCCACGCTGAGCAATACCTCCGTCAAGGAAATTCCTCTGTTGCAGCAAACGATTCCGTACTTAAACACGATCGGGCTGGCGAAGCCGTTCCAGTCCGGCGACATTCGCGGCACGCTGTCGCGCGGCATCTTCCGCATCCAGCGGCTCGCCCTTGCGAACCCGAGCGCCCAGTTCTTCGCGGATGGAACCATCACGCTGCAAAACAGCCGCATCGATCTGAACGTTGTGGCCCATACGGGGAACGTCGGCCCGCAAGCAGCCGGCTTCCGCCTGCTCGTCTCGAAGTTGCCGCTCTTCGGCCCGGTCCCCATCTCGGTCATCCGCGATGTCAGCGACTTGCTGACCAATCGAACGGTGCGGCTCTCCGTGACCGGGACGGTTTCCAACCCGGTGGTTCGCGTCAACGCGGGTGAACTGTTGACGCAGGAAGCCGTCCGCTTTTTCCTGACGAAGTACGTTGTTCCGGCGGACGCCGCCACGGCCCTGGGATTGGGAAGCGTGGGAAACCTGAGTAAATAGACCGCGAACATTCAAACGCGCCACAGAATGCCAACTCGGTGTGTTGGCAATGTGGCATTCTTGGCATCCTGTGTTTAAACCGCTGGATCTTAAAGGTTTAGAATCCGAAATCAGAGCACCCAACCTTCAACAGAATGCCAAACCTTTCTTTGCCTCAGTAGACTCTTCGCTCTCTCCAATCCACCAATCTTGGCAAAGTCACTTCAAGCAGCGCCAATCCGAGAACCGATAACTTCGGTAACGCCCACACACGCTCACCCTGGAGGTGCCGGTGATGCGCACAGTGGCTTTGACATTTGCCGTGAGCATGATATTGGCCGGCCCCGGCTGCCAGTCGCTGGGAATCACGCCGCCATCCAATCAGCTTCTTCCGGAAACCAAGGCCATCCGCGAATCGGCGCCGCCGACGCCGGCGATCCCGCGCGAACTGGCCAAGTCGCTGCAAGGCCCGTATGTCGTCGAGCCCGGCGACACCCTCTCCGTACAGCCCGTCGCCATCGACTCGCCGCTCCGCTTGCCTTCGGATCAAACCATCTTCGCCGACGGCACCATCGACCTCGGCACTTATGGCCGCCCGGTCGTCGCCGGCAAGACGCTCGCCGAGATCGAACCTGAGATCAACAAGTTAATCAGTACGCGCGACAAGTCCAAGGGGCCAATCGCCGTGACCGTGCGGCTCGTCGCCCGCAACTCGAAGGTCTACTACGTGCTGGGCGAGGTGAATGCGCCGGGCATGTTCCCGGTCGTCGGCTCGGAAACGGTGCTCGATGCGATCGTGAAGGCCGGCGGCGTCACCAAGCGGGCCGGCGAACAGGACATCGTGCTCAGCCGACCGACCGAACCGGATGGCTGCCGCGTCGTCTACCCGGTCTGCTACACCAACATCGTGCAGCTCGGCGACACCACGACGAACTACCAGATTCAGCCGGGCGACCGGATTTACGTTCCTGGCCGCGGCTTGCTGGAAGGCATTTTCCAGGGTCGGCGTTGCAAGAGCGGCGTGTGCAAGAAGCCGCAGGTCGGCTGCTGGGGTATGGGCGGCGGCGCGGGCGGGTGTTCGACCTGCCCCGGCGGCATGCCGGGGATGACGCCGTTGCCGACCATTCCGACAGTTTCGTCTTTGCCGACAATCCCGACGATTCCGGGGTTGTAAGCAACGATTGCTGATGCATCGCATTCCGGGGCGCCGAGCGGCGCCCCCTCGCTTTTCCCGACGCGCCCCGCACATTGGCTGGCCCGAGGTTTGCCACCCCTTTTCCCTTGTCCGCGAGAGGGGGAAGGCCAATGACGCGCAGCAAATCCTCGGCAACGGCGAACGAACCTCGGCCGCCGTTCCCAGAGCAGCATCAAGAGAAGCCGGGGCTGGAAAGCCGACTCGATCCGCGGCCGCGCTTCGAGGCGCCGCGCTATCGCGCCGCCGGAAAGCTCGCGGGCAAGGCCGCTCTCGTTACCGGCGGGGATTCCGGCATCGGCCGGGCCGTGGCCATCCTCTTCGCTCGCGAAGGGGCCGACGTGGCCGTCGGATATCTTCCCGACGAACAGAGCGACGCCGAGGAAACCCGGCGGCACATCGAGAAGGAAGGGCGGCGCTGCCTGCTCGCGCCAGGCGATCTCGGCGACGCCGCCTTCTGCAAGGAAATCGTCGAACGGACGGTCCGCGAGTTCGGCCGCCTCGACGTGCTCGTCAGCAATGCGGCCCATCAGGACCGCAAGGAAAGCCTGACCGACATCACCGACGAGGAATGGGATCGCACCTTCCGAACCAACGTCGACGCGCTGTTTCGCCTGTCGCGGGCCGCCTTGCCGCACCTGAAACCGGGCTCCGCAATCATCGCCACCAGTTCCATTACCGGCCTGACCGGCAGCAAGAAACTCCTCGATTATTCCGCGACCAAGGGCGCCATCGACGCCTTCATCAAGGCGCTGGCGCAGAACCTGATCGAGAAGGGAATCCGGGTGAACGCGGTGGCGCCGGGACCTGTGTGGACGCCGCTGAATGCAGCCGATCGCGGCAACCCGGCGGAGAAGGTGGCCGAGTTCGGGGCCAAGACGCCGTACCAGCGGCCGGCCCAGCCCGAGGAAATCGCGCCGCTGTACGTATTCCTCGCATCCGATGCCGACAGCAGCTACATCACCGGCGAAGTCATTGCGCAACTGGGCGGTGAAACAACAGCGGCCTGATCGCGAACTCGCCACGGACGGCTCACTTGCATTCACAGGGAGCCGCAACCATGGCGACACTCACCGCGACCCTGCCCAGGAGCGAGGGTGAATCCGCCTCCCGAGCCACTGTTGCCGGCTGCTACTCCGGGTTCGACGCCATCTTTCCGGCTTGCGATCTGTGGGACTTGACCGAAGGGATTTACCGCGGGCAGGCGTCCGTGTCATTCGAACAGGCGCAGCGGAACCAGCGCGAATTCCTGCTGGATGAAGTGGGATGCGGACCCGGCACGCGGCTTCTGGACATCGGTTGCGGCTACGGCACGCTCTTAGCGCAGGCCGCGGAACGCCGCGCCGCCGCCACCGGCATCACGCTCTCGCGCGAACAGGTGCGCCGTACCCGCAGCGCCGGGCTCGACGTGCGCCTCACCGACTATCGCAATCTGCCGCATACGTGGGACGGCCAGTTCGATGCCGTGGTGGCCAACGGGTCGGTCGAGCACTTCGCTCAGGTCAAGGATGCCGTACACGGAACGGACGACGCGGTGTATCGGGGCTTCTTTCGCACCGCTCGCCGCCTGATCGATTCCGACTCGCGATCCGGGCGCATGGCCACCACGATCATCCACTTCGAACGCCGTCCCGATCCGAACGATCTCTTGAGGAATCCGTTCTCGTTTCCGCGAGGATCCGATGAGTTTCATTACACCTTGTTGGCGCGTGCGTTCGGCGGCTGGTATCCCGTCGCCGGGCAACTCGAGCATTGCGCGTCGGGGCTCTTCGAACTGATTCACGACGAAGATGGTACGGACGACTATCGCCGCACATCGGAGGAATGGCTGGCGCGCGTGAAGCGGGCCCTGCTGTCGCACCGGTTGCTGCCAATCCTGGCGCGTTCGTTGCCGGTAGTGCTGCGCGAGCCGATCCAGTTTGCCCTGCTGCTTTACACGATGCTGGTGTCGCAATCGTGGAACTGGCAATTCCGCGGCCCCAACCCACCGACGCGCTTATTGCGGCAAACCTGGCTCGCCCGTTAAGGTCGGTTTTCCTCATTGAGTTTGTGCGTCTTGCCCGTCTCTAAACCGCGCCATTCTTGTTGCTTCCTCGAACCCGGCCAGCGAACCGTCACGCGATCGACGCCGCCAGAGAGGCCGAAGGTCGCGGTGATCTCGCTTTGGCTCAGATAGCCGTGGGTCGGCGCCACGAACCAGCGCCGCATCTGTCCGCTGCTCTCGACGGTAATCTCGGCGCCGATGGCGTCGCGGTTGGCCTTGCTTCCCGCGAGGTGGAAGCGCACCCAGTCGGTGCGCGGCGGCGAGTCGTTGCGGAACAGCCGGGCGGGGCCGTTGTTCTCCACGAGCACGAGATCGAGGTCGCCGTCGCCGTCGAAATCCAGGTAAGCGCAGCCGCGGCCGACGATTGGCGGGAAGCCCTGGTTCTCCGGGAGTTCCAGCAAGTCGAACTGCGGCTTATCAGTGCCTCGATTGTGATACAGTTGGGCCGATTGCCGGTACGATTGCCCCGGCTGGGCCGCGGCGATATCCGGTTCCAAATGCCCGTTGTTGGTAAAG
This sequence comes from Urbifossiella sp., assembly GCA_035571955.1. Taxonomy (GTDB): domain Bacteria; phylum Planctomycetota; class Planctomycetia; order Gemmatales; family Gemmataceae; genus Urbifossiella. The sequence continues at coordinate 9,523 of DATNBQ010000043.1, forward strand.
AGATCGAGTCGGCCGTCGCGATCGAAGTCGGCGAAAAGGGCCCCGAATTTCATCGGCGAGCGGCTCGGCCCGGCCAGCCCAACGTTCCCCGCCACGTCCACGAATCTCAGCGGCGAGGCGCCCATCCGCTGGAAGAGCGAGTTCGGTTCGTTGGTGAAGTTGGCGACGACGACGGCGAACTGATCGGAAAGGACCTCGGCGGCGTCGATACCCATGCCCCCGCGCGGCCGGGCATCCGCGTAAGCCAGCCCGGCGTACAGGCCGATTTCCTCGAAGCGGCGGCCATTCGCCCCCGCAATGTTGTGGAAGAAGAAGTTCCGCACTGTGTCGTTGGCGACGATCAAGTCGGGCCAGCCGTCGCCATCGGGGTCGCAGACGACGACGCCGAGCGATTTGCCGACAGCCCGCGGCGGCCGCCCCGGATCACTCGCTTCACTCACGAGGATGCCGACATCCTTGGACACATCTTCGAAACGGCGGCCATCGACGTTGCGGTAGAGTTGACACTGGGCGCCGGGAAAGAGTTGCGGCGGAACGTATGCTCGCTTGCCGCCGGTCAGGATCGCCTTGACGCCGAGATCGAAGCCCGGCGACCAGGCGACATACTGGCACACGAACAGGTCGAGCCGACCGTCGCCGTCGTAATCGAGGAATGCCGCCGAGGCCGGGAAGATCAGCGGGTCGGTGCGTTCGCGGAAGCTGGCATAACTAACCGCCGGCCATTCCGATTGAGGGAAACCAGCGGCCACGGTCGCCTCTTCGAAACGCTTCCCTTCGATGTTGCGAAAAAGGCGATGCCCGCCGACCGTGGAGACGAACAGATCGGGCCAGCCGTCGTTGTCGTAGTCGCCGACCGCGGTTCCCATGGCATAGATCGAGACCGCCAGGCCGCTAGCAGCCGTGACATCTTCGAAGGTGCCGTCGCTGCGATTGCGGTAAAGTGCCTGCGTGGGCGGGCCGCCGGAAGGGTCGGGTTGGCCGGGCCAGGGGCAGCCATTGGTAAAGAATAAATCGGGCCAGCCGTCGCGGTCGAAGTCGATGACGGCGACGCCGCCGGACATGGTTTCGGGCAGCAGCTTGTCGCCGACCGCGCCGTTGAAATGTTGGAAGCGAATCCCCGCGGCGCCAGTGACCTCGATAAAGCGGATCGGCGCGGCGACTTCCACGCCGGCCCGCGGCCAAAAGCGGACCGCCAGCGCGATCGCCGCGATGGCGAGCGGAATCCCGAACCACAGAAGGCGCTTCATCGACTCTGTTTTACGGTTCGCCGCATCACTTGGCGGCAGTGGATTGGAAGTGAGGCGGCTTTGGCGCCGGATGCGCCGCGTCCTTGCCGCGCGGGTGGAGCGCCACCGGCTTGCCCGTGCCCGGGGCGTGGCAATGTTCCCGATGGGCCAGGAAGTTCTCGCGATAGCGCCTCGCCAGCGCCCGGTTGTGCTTGAGGATAATCAGGTTCTCCGCGTTCTCATGCTCGGCTTGCCGCGTGAAGTTGAAGCTGCCGGTCAGCACGGTGCGGCCATCGATGACCATCACCTTGTTGTGAGCGATGGCGTGCATGGCGTCGATCCAGACTTCCATGCCGTGTTTTTCAAGGTCGCCGAGTTCGGAGTAAGTTTCGGCTTCGTTGGAACGGTCGAGGAGGACGACGACGCGGCACTTGCGGCCGGCCGCCGCGATGAGAGCGTGGCCAATGTCCGGGCATGAGAACGAATACGCCTGGACGAGCACTTCGGAACGGGCCGCGGCAAGTTCGGCGATGATGGCGGTCATGCAACCGCCCTTCGGCGAGAAGTGGGCCGTGACGTGCGTCTCGCGGCGGTGCCAGTGGACGATGGCGAGGGCAGCGTTGATGACGGCGGCGGCGGCGAGCAGCCAGCCGATCTGCCGCGGCCCAAACTCCGCCACGAACTGCATGGCCGCTCTCCGCAGGAATGCCCGCGAGATACCAGGGTGGGAACACGGACGCAAGCGGAAACCAGAAAGGCGAGCGGGGGGCGTAAGCCCCCTGATTCTAAAAGCTTTGGAAGAATCAGGGGGCTTACGCCCCCCGCTCGCCACAAAGCTCAGACAGTTGTTGCATCCGGCGATGTTTTCCCGAAAATGGTCCCATGACCATCGATTCGCCCGGCGCGCCCAGCTATCTGGTTCGCCATGGAGTCATGCGGTTTCTCGGCGAGTTCGCCGTGCCGAGCGGGCTCGCCGTTCGCCGCGGCGACACGGCCATTCTCCGCACCGAGCGCGGCCAGGAGATCGGCGACGTGCTCTGCCCGGCCACACCGCAAGCCGTCGCGGTGATCCCCGACCCGACCCGCGGCGAAATCCTCCGCCTCGCCACCGATGAAGACCGCAGCCGCGCCGCCCAGCTCGAACAACTCAAACGGCAGCAGTTCACCGCCGCCGAGGAACTCGTTCGCCAGCACAAACTCGCCATGCAATTCGTCGATGTCGAGCATCTGTTTGGCGGCGAACGGCTCGTCTTCTATTTCCTGGCCGAACAACGCGTCGATTTCCGCGAACTGGTCCGCAGCATGGCCCGCGAGTTCCACACCCGCATCGAACTGCGGCAAATCGGCGTCCGCGACGAGGCCAAGCTGCTCGCCGACTTCGGCGACTGCGGCAAACCGGTCTGCTGCAACTCGCACATGATGGTCATGCCGCCGGTAAGCATGCGGATGGCCAAGTTGCAGAAATCGACGCTCGACCCGACGAAAATCTCGGGCCGCTGCGGCCGTTTGAAGTGCTGCCTGCGCTTCGAACAGGACGTGTACGAGGAGTTCCAGCGCGAGCTCCCGGCCATCGGAACCCGCGTGGTGACGGACAAGGGGCAGGGCCGCGTGCTGGCCCAGGAAATTCTGGCGCGGCGATTGCTGGTGGAATTCGAGGACGGCCGCCGCTTGCCTGTCGCCGCCAATGATGTGTTGACGCGGCTGTGAAAGTGCCTTAAAACCGTGTTCAGAAAAGCGCGAAGTCCGAGCCGCGACCGTTAGGGAGCGGTTGAGTTTGTCGCTCCCTGACGGTCGCGGCTCGGTTTCGAACCCCACAGCATGGAGTTGCCGTGGACCCAAAGCTCATGGAATTGACGCGCTGCGAGCCGCGCTACAGCTACGAAGCTTACCAGTTCGTCTGCGACGCGGTGAACTTCACCCAGGACCGGCTCGGCCGGGTCATCGACGACGACCGCCTCGAAGTCGATCAACACGTCAACGGGGGGGAACTGCTCCGCGGCGCCTGCGCCTTCGCCGTGCAAGAATACGGCCTGATGGCCCCGATTGTTTTTAAGATGTGGGGAATCCGCACCACGGACGACTTCGGCGAAATGGTGTTCCGCCTCATCGAGGCAGAGAAGCTGAGCAAGTCCGACCGGGACGACCCCGAGGACTTCCGCGGCCTGTTCAACTTGGAACAGGCCTTGGCCGACGAATTCGATCAAGTCATGGGCGCAGCGCCCCGTCGGAGTGAACGGTGAACCAAGCCAAGTCGCGTTTGATTCTGCTCGTGGTGGCCGCGGCGGCGTTCATCGGTTGGCTGTCGTACCTCAGTTGTACGGCATTGAGGAAGAACCGCGGGCCGGTGGTGTCGCGAGTGCAAGCGGCTGCCGCTGCTCATGCCGTGGTCGTCGAACTGAGCGCGGGACCCAACGGCAAACCGGCCCCCGAAACGAAAATCATCGAAACCTTCACCTCAGGCTTTCCGGCCGCCGGAACCGAAATCTACGTCGTGAACCTGGCCGACGCGACTGGCTTCGAAGGGCCGGGGGAATACTTGCTGCTGCTCGGCGCGGGCGCGGAGAACCAGGTCATCCCGATTCATGGAAAAGACTTGCCGATGTTCTCGGTGATCGGGCCGCAGCGGTCGCCGGGTTACGAAGTGGGCAGCGACGGCCATCCGCTGATCTACCGCATGTCGGATCAAGTCCGCGCTCAGGCCAATTCACTATTCCCGTGAGAGCGTAAATGCAATCCGGCTGCAAACTCGCAACAGCCGCGCTCCCCCACTGGGTCGCAGCTGGCCCGCAAGTGCGGCGCAAGCAGTCGTTCGATTCTCGTTCTAATTTTGGACTGGACACCTACAACTTGATTTCATATGGGGCCGCTCCAGAATACCAGTGGGCACGCTGCTTCCGCCCTCTTCCAATCATTCCGGAGCTCCTCACGAGGACCCAACCCATGTGGGAACCACCCGCGGAGCATCCGCTGCGACGGCTGTTCGCGGGGTTGGCCGAGCACGCCTTTCTTTCTCACCTCGGCGTCGCCGACCCACCCCTCATCGATTATCTCTCGGCGCTCCTGTCGCGCTTCGTGCACATGGACGCGATTTACCGGCTGCGTTCCGGTGAAGGCCGCCCGCTCTCCGAAGTTGTCGACATGGTGTTCGATGCCGAGCAGATGCCGCCGGGCGGCCGCACGCGCCGCGAATACTATCGCCACATCGGCGACTTCGCCCTCTTCTGGACCGGCCTGTTTCCCGAAGCCATCAACCGCACCCGACGCTACTGCAAGGACCACTTCGTCGATTACACGGTGCAGGGCAAGCGCGGCTACTGGATCGCCAGCCGTCTGGATGAAGAAAGCCACCGCATCGAGGCGGCCCTGTTCCGCCGGCTCAGCGAGCAGTTCGAGATTTGTGCGATCGGTCTGCGCGAAGTCCGCCGCGAATGGGAAGAACTGCGAACCCACCCGAACAACGCGCACTTGATCCAGTAGTTCGTCTACCGCTTGCCCCGATGCGTGTCGGGCGGCATGGCGCCGACCACCGCAATCTCCACCATCAACTTGCGGACGTTGAAGCCGTTCTTCGCGAAGCCCTTTCGCAACTCGTCGAGCGCGTTCGAACCATACGCTCGCACGGGTTGCTTCACCATGTGATGGAACAGTTTCTCGGCAAAGGCGGCGTGGACCTCTTCGCTCGCCGCCAGGAACTTCGCCATTTCCACGGCGCCCGTGAATTTCGCCTCGCTGCCCGATCGCGACTTGAAGAAGCCCGCGGCATCCACCGGTTTGGCGTTGTCCTTTTCGCGGTAGCGGCCGATGGCGTCGAACCTCTCCAGCGGGAAGCCGAGCGGGTTGATGACGCCGTGGCACGACGCGCAGGCGGCCGGCTTCGTTTGCAACAGCACGCGCTCGCGCGTCGTCAGCGTCGGATGCAGGCTGGCGGCGAACGGCGTGAAGGCGTCCGGCGGCGGGCGAAGCATGACGCCGAGGATGCCGCGGGCCACGAATACGCCGCGGTGGATCGGCGAACTCTCGGCGGGGTACGCGAACGTTGCCAGCAGATACGGATGGGTGAGCACGCCGGCCCGGTTACCGGTGTTCAGCACGATCCGCGAGAAACCAGCCTCCGACGGCACCTCGACGCCGTACACCTGGCCGAGCGATTCGTTCAGGTAAACGTAATCGGCGAGCAGCAATTTGCGGAAGTCCGAGCCCTCGCTCCACACGATGTCGTCGAGGAACAATTCGAGCGAAGTTCGCAAATCGGCGGCGACCGCTTCATTGAACCGCGGGAAGCGTTTGGCGTCCTTGGCCAGTTCGTGCGGTTGATCGATCTTGAGCCAGTTGAAAAGGAATTGGCGGGTCTTCGCCTTGGCCCGCGGATCGGCAAGCATGCGTTCGGCCTGGGCCTTGAGTTCGGCGCGGGTGGCAAGTTTGCTGGCGGCTGCGGCCTTGAGCAGTTCGTCGTCGGGCGGCGCATCCCAGAGCGCGAATGCCAGCCGCGCCGCCGCGGCGTACGAATCCGATCCGCTCACTTCCCTATACAGGAACCGCGGCGACAACAATACCTGCACGAGCGACCGTCGCACCGCGGTCTCGGGACTCTTCGTCGCGGCAAATGGCCGATCGAGGAATGTCGACTTCTCATCGCCCGTCAATGGCCGTCGGAACGCGGCCTCGGCGAACTTCCCGCAAAAGACCTTCAGCTTGGCG
>DATNBQ010000044.1:0-6806 GCA_035571955.1 Urbifossiella sp.
GGATTTGCAGAAATGCACGGACGAGGAGTTGGTGAAATATCAGTTACATGAGAATCAGTGGTACGTCCGCCACGCCCGCCGCATATTGCAAGAACGGGCACCGGAGATTAGCCGCGACGCGAAGCGGAGCGCGGCCGTGCACGGCGTTTTGTTTAAGATCGCGACCGAAAACATGAATGAATCGAACCGTCTGCGAGCGTTATGGGCGATTCGCGCTTGCGGCGCCAGTGCCATGAGTTTCAGCGCCGGAGCGTACCTGGACGACCGAAATACTAGCCCTACTTTCCAGGGCTGGATTATTCGAACGCACTGCGATTTAGAACGACTGCACCAAAGCATCGAGTTTCCGGCGGATGATCTACGGCATCTCGAGAAGAACAATGGCACATGGATCATTAACGCCCATGAAATGCTTCACTTCATGGAGGCAAGAAAGGCGGGAAACACTCCAGTAGGACGCCGATTCATTGCTTCGGAACTTCAACGCGTCACGATCAAATCTCGCCCCCGAGTATTGGCACAACTTCTTTCTCATGGTGAAGACGCAACCGACCCTAACCTGCCGTACCTCTATTGGTACGCTCTGGAACCCCTCACTGACATCGATGCCGCCGGTTGCCTGAAGATTGTCACCGAAGGCAAGATTCCGCAACTCGTCGGCTGGACGGCGCGCAAGATCGGCATGAGCGGCACGCCGGAAGCTATCTCCCTTCTCGTGAAATCGGCGGCCGAGGCCAAATCCGCCGAACAGCAGATCGCTATCCTCCAGGGCATCCAGATCGGCCTTCGCGGCAAGCGGCGCTTCCCCATGCCCAAGGAATGGAATGCCGCGTTCCCGGCGCTCATGAAATCCGCGAGTGGCGACGTTCGCAACCAGGCGCAGGCGCTGGCCGTTGTCTTCGGCGACAAGAATGCCTTCGCCGCGCTTCGTAATGTGGTCACCGATGCCAAGGCAGTTGCGGCGGCCCGCGCCGCGGCGCTCGATTCGCTCGTCGAGGCCCGCGATGCCGAGATCGTGCCGATCCTGCAACTGCTGGTTGCCGACCCTTCGCTTCGCGGAGCGGCCCTCCGCGCCCTCGCCGCCTTCGACGACCCCAAGACGCCCGACGTGATTCTTGCGGCTTACAGCAACTTCACCACCGCCGAAAAGCGCGACGCCCTGGCCACATTGTCGGCCCGCTTGCCCTACGCCAGGGCAATGATGAAGGCGATGGCCGAGAAGAAAATCCCGGCCGCGGATGTCTCCGCCGAGACAATTCGCCAGCTCCGCAACTTGCAGGACAAGGAACTGGACAAGGCGATTGCCTCGCTATGGGGCAGCGTTCGCGAAACCCCGGCCGAACGCAAGAAACTCATCGATCTGTGGAAAGTGAAGATGACCAACAAGGGGTTGCCGCCCCTCGACTTGAGCCTCGGCCGCTCCGTGTTCGCAAAAACCTGCCAGCAGTGCCACACGCTCTATGGCATCGGCGGTAAGGTCGGCCCCGACATCACCGGCGCCAACCGTTCCAATCTCGATTACCTGCTTGAAAACATCTTGGACCCAAGCGGCGTCATTCCCAAGGAATACGCGGCCACGCGGATCGCGCTCGTCGATGGCCGCGTCGTCACCGGCATCGTGAAGGAAGAAACCAAGGCCGCCCTCACGGTGGTCACGGCGACGGAAACATCCATCATCCCGCTCGCCGACATCGAGACGCGCAAGCCGTCCGAACTCTCCATGATGCCGGACGACATCTTGAAGACGACCACGGAGCACGAGCTTCGCAACCTGATTGCCTATTTGCAGAGCCCGGCCCAGGTGCCGATGCTGGCGACGACGGAGAACGCCAAGGAGTTCTTCAACGGCAAGGACCTGACCGGCTGGGACGGCGACAAGGCCGTCTGGAGCGTCGAGGACGGCGAAATCGTCGGCAAGACGGACAAGGGACTCAAGAAGAATACGTTCTTGAAATCGCATTTAACCGTCGCGGATTTCAAGCTATCGCTCAAGGTGAAACTGACGCCGAATACCGCCAACAGCGGCGTGCAGTTCCGGAGCGAACCTTTGCCCGATGGCGAGATGCGCGGCCCGCAGGCCGACATCGGCGCCGGCTGGTGGGGCAAACTGTACGAGGAATCCGGCCGCGGCTTGCTCGCCAAGGAAGGCGGCGAAAAGTTCGTCAAGGCCGGCGAGTGGAACGACTACGCCGTCGAAGCGAAGGGTGCGCACGTGAAGATCTGGATCAACGGCAACCTGGTCTGCGATTACGAGGACGCGAAGCTGTCGCGGCGCGGCGTCGTTGGCCTGCAAGTGCACAGCGGCGGCCCGACCGAGGTTCGCTTCAAGGACATCAAACTCGAAGTTTTGAAATAGCTTCCTGGACCAACGGACGGCCGTGGCCAACTGCTCCATTTCAATTGCGAACCTCGCGGCGACCGAAGCGTTCGGCCGGCAACTGGGGAGGCTGTTGTTCCCCGGCGCGGTGGTCGCTCTGGTCGGCCCGCTCGGGGCCGGCAAAACCCATCTCGTGCGGGCCATCGCCGAAGGGCTCGGCGTGCGGAATCCCGCCGCCGTCAATAGCCCGACCTTTGTGCTCATCCAGGAATATGCCGCACGGCTGCCGATCTACCATTTCGACGCGTATCGCCTGAGCGGTCCGCGCGAATTCGCCGAACTCGGCGCCAGCGAATACTTCAACGGCGAGGGAGTCTGCCTCATCGAGTGGGCCGACCGCGTGGAAGCAGTGATCCCGACCGCGCATCTGCGAATTACGATTACCGTAGTCGATGAAGATCGCCGCTGCTTTGATCTGACGGCAGTCGGCACGCGGTATGAGAAAATGCTCGGTTCCGTTAGTGGCTGAACCCTGCTCACGAGCCTTTGCCGACCTTCTGATACGTACCCATCAGTTCGGACTGCGCCAGGATGTGGCCGTCGATGGCCTGGAGCAGTTCCGGCTTCGTTGCCGGGCCAAGATCGGGCAGCGTGCAATCGAGAGCGTAGAGCTTGAAGAAGTATCGATGTCGGCCGATGGGCGGACACGGGCCGCCGTAACCGGTCCGCTTCCAGTCGTTCGTGCCGTCGCGCGCCCCCGGCGGCAATTGCGTCACCGCTTCCGGCAAACCCGCGGAGGTCGGCGGCAAGTTGTACAGCACCCAGTGCACGTAAACCATCTTCGGCTTGGCCGGATCGGGGGCATCCGGATCGTCGACGATCAGGGCCAGGGACTTGGCCTCGGCCGGCACGCCGGACCACGCGAGCGCCGGCGAGATGTCCTTCCCTTCGCAGGTGTAGACCGTGGGGATCGATGCTCCGGCGGCGAACGCCGGCGATGTAATGGTCAGCGGCACGATCGATTCCTCCGGGCGAAAAAAGAAATGGAACGACAAATGCGTTGAGGAAGCGGCAAGCCAAAAAAGCCGCCAAGAGTCCTTTTTATGCAGCAAACCGACTGCCGAATGCTGCTTTTCCGGGCATTCGCCAAGTGGGCTGGAACTTGGGCAAAATAATAAGGTAAGATTGGTAGAGACTTCTTACCGGCGGACCTCTCGATACTGGCGACCGTGCGGGCCTTTGCCAGGGCCCGCGGCGGCGGCCTGATTTCAGGGACGTGGTTTTTCCCGCTATGGAATGGCGGCACGTCCGGTCACATTTCCACTACGGAGGGCTCCCATGCCCCTCGCACGTTCGACCCACCGGGTCGCCCGCTTCACGCCGCTCGCCGTGTTGGTAGGCGGTTTCATCGCAGTCGCCAACGGCCATTCCGGCGCTTCCCCGGTCGTGCAGACATCGGCCGCCAAGGCGACGCCGACCGAGGTCGAGGTGCGCTGCGCGGACGACAGCACCCTCAAACTAAAACTGCTCGACGACCGCCTCGAGGTAAATACCAAGTACGGCCGTCTCGAGATTCCCACCGCGGAGATTCGGCGAATCGAGTTCGCCACGCGGATTCCCGCGGACGTTGCCGAACGCGTCGCGCTCCTGATTTCCAATTTGAACCACCCCGATTTCGACATGCGCGAGAAGGCGATGGCAGAACTTCGCGATCTTCGCGAACGGTCGTACTCCGCGCTGGTGAAGGCGATGAAGCACGCCGACGCGGAGATCAGCCGCCGCGCCGAGGAGAGCGTTCGCTTCCTGCAGCAGAAGGTGCCGGCCGGGCAACTCGAACCCCGCGACAACGACGTGATTTACACCGACGATTGCAAGTTCACGGGGAAACTGGCGACGGCTTCGCTGCGCGTGCAGACCCTGATGTTCGGGGAACAGTCGCTGCGCCTCACCGACGTGCGCTCGCTGAAGTCGATGACCGGTAATGGCGGGGACACGGCGGTTGCAGGCATCGCGCCGACTAACATGATGACTTACCAGAATCAGATCGGTAAGGAAGTGGCATTCACGGTCACTGGCCCGACGACGGGGCAGGGGCAAAGCGTGTGGGGCACGGACCTGTACACGCTCGATTCCAGCTTGGGGGCCGCTGCCGTGCATGCCGGGTTCGTGCAGCCGGGCCATTCGGCCGTGGTTCGCGTGCGCATTCTGGCGTCGCCGCAGCAGTTCGCCGGAACCACGCGGAACGGCATCTCCTCGGCCCCTTATGGCATCTTCGCCGCGGGCGCCTTCGAATTCCTCCGGCGATAATAACTGTTTAGCCGCGACCCGAGCGCTCAGCTCGGCGTCGCTCCGCCTCGCGGCTAATCCGCAGGGATCCGCATGGGTATTGCCGGCGTCGTCGCGATTGCCGTGGTCGTCGCCGCGATCGCGATGATCCTCCGCGGCGGCGACGTGCGGCTCGTGCTGCTGTTGGCCGCCCTGCTGATCGCCGCGGTTGCCGACCTCACAGCCTGGCACGTTGCCGCACTTCCACTTGTCGTCCGCGAGTTCCTCGCGACCTTTTCCAACGAGAAATTCGTCGTTCCCATCTGTTCGGCGATGGGCTTTGCTTACGTGCTTCGCCACACCGGCTGCGAACGCCATCTCGTGCTGTTGTTGCTCAAGCCGTTGCGAAGCGTCCGCGGCTTGCTCGTGCCAGGCGTCATCGTCGCCGGGTTTCTGGTCAACGTGCCGATCATCAGCCAGACGAGCACGGCCGTCTGCATCGGGCCGGTGGTCGTGCCGCTGATGCGCGCCGCCGGCTACTCTTTGCCGACCATCGGTGCTTGCCTGCTTCTCGGTTGCTCGGTCGGCGGCGAACTGCTCAACCCCGGCGCCCCGGAACTGCTGACCGTCTTCGCCTTAACCGGCGTGCCTTCGCAAACGCAAGCGAAGGAATACCTGCCACCGCTCGTCTTCACGCAACTTACCGTCGCGACGCTGGCCGCCTGGCTGCTCAGCCGCCGCTGGGAAGCGGCTTCCACAGCAAAGAAACGTTCCGGTGGCGAACCCATAGGTTCACCGTTTCTGGGTGGCACCGGCTTCCAACGGGTGGAAGTTAAGCAACACCGGCTGGAAGCCGGTGCCACCCAGGAGCAAGCGGATCAACTGGCCGCTCGCGTCAATCCCGTGAAAGCCCTGGTCCCGCTCGTTCCCCTGGTTTTGCTGTTCCTGGCCGGGCCGCCGTTCAACGTCTTCCATGTTCCCGAAGAGTGGCTGGTGAAGCAGGCTTCGGAGAAAGCGGCGTACAGCAGTCGCTTGATTGGCCTGGCGATGCTGCTCGGCGTGATTGCGGCGATGCTGGCGGCGCCGGGCAAATCGCGCGGCGCCGTCAAGCAGTTCTTCGAAGGCGCAGGCTACGGCTTCGCCAACATCGTCAGCCTGATCGTGACGGCGACCTGTTTCGGCAAGGCGATCGAATCGGCGGGGTTGGCGGCGGCGCTCGGCCGAGTCATTGCCGCGGCGCCGGGGTTGCTCGAACCGCTGGCCGCACTGGTTCCGCTCGCCTTCGCCGCCCTGGCCGGTTCGGGCATGGCCAGCACGCAAAGCCTGTACGGGTTCTTCTTCGAGCCGGCGCGAGCGCTCGGCCACGACCCGACGGCCGTGGGCTCGCTGGTCGCCGTCGCCGCCGCGGCCGGCCGCACCATGTCCCCCGTCGCCGCCGTCACCTTGATGTGCGCGACTCTAACGCAGACCAATCCATTCACGTTGGCCAAGAGAGTTGCCGGGCCGCTTCTACTCGGCATCGCCGCAGTGATTGCCTTGAGGCTTTGCGGAGCATTCTAAAGCAAATGGAAACGAGCCGCGACATTCCCTCGCGGCTCGCGTCGATTCAATTCCGGAAGCGTCACTCCAGAGTATCGCGTTTCGGATGTTCGACGTGGTACCAGCACAGTTCGGTCGCCAGTTGCTCCAGGTAACCCTGGCGATAAAGGCTCGGGCTGGTTTCATCCACGTCCGGCGAACGGTGCGGTTTGTAGTCGAAGTGATGCGAATAGCGGCGCACTTCCGGGTCCTTCGCTTCGCTCAAATAGGTGATCTTGCACTCGACGTTGGCCTTCCCCTTGTACATCATTCTAGCCGTCTGCGGGTCGTAGAAATTGGCGCTCGCGACGTAAACGTGGATCACGCAATCGGCCTTGAGCGCCTTGCCGATCTGGGCCGGTTCCAGCGTACGCCAGTTCGGGTGCCGCTTCTGATAATTCGAAAGCGCCTTCTCCTCCACCATCTTGATCTTTTCCTTGTTGGCCTTGGTCATCTCGGGAAGCTGGCGGTTCATGTTGTCGGCCAGTTCGATGTAGGCTCCGGCGAGTTCGCGCGGCAAGCCATCGCGCTGATCGCACAGGATCAGCACGGTCGCCTCCTTCCCCTTCTCCTTGTCGGTGGCGTCCTTGGGATGGAGCGGGTACTTGGCGGCCACCTTCGGGTCGTCGCGGAAGATGAAGCCGAG
>DATNBQ010000045.1:0-2099 GCA_035571955.1 Urbifossiella sp.
GGCTCAAGCGTGCCGCCAGGTCGATAGCGAGTAATGATTTGCCGACGCCGGGATCGCCATCGAGCAGCGTGAGTTTCCCGCGCGGGAGATACGAATCCCACAGCCAGCGCAGCGGTTCCGACTGAATTCTCGACAAAGGAGCAGCCCGAAGCTCATTCACCTCATGCCCTCCACCGGAAATCCCAACCCAATCATCGTCGCAGGCCTCGAGGCGCCGTTTCCATGTCCGTTGTCGATCTGACGGGCCACAGAATGCCAAATCGGTGTGTGGCAATGTGGCATCCTTGGCATTCTGTGGATTGTCATAATCTGCCGGCACACTTTGCCCGACCGGTCGCGCTTCGCCGATCCGATTCCCTTTCCCGCGCCGTCCGACCCGAACCCTGCAACCGACAGATTTCGCGAAATGAGCTCAAGTCGCATTCCGAGCCGCATTCGCTTGCTGGAAGATTCAAGCACACGACCGATCGGAACAAATTGCAAAAGGCCCGAGCCGGTAAGTGAGGCGACCATGTTTTCCCAACCGATTCGCTCGCTGCGTGCATTCCTTCTGGTGGCGCTGTTCGCGGGGCTGGCGTTCTCCGCGGCCCCCGCGGCGGACCCCGCGACCCGCCCGCCCACCATCACCGACATCGTGCTGGCTCGCTCGGCCCTCGCGGCCATCGACGCCGACCCGAAACTCGGCGACGCCAACTTGCTCGTCAGCGTCGTCGATCGCATCGCCGTCGTCGGCGGGCCGGTCGCTTCCAACGAACTCGTCAAGCGGGCCGAGACGATCGTGAAGGGCGTGCCGGGAATCGTCGAAGTGAAGAACCGCTGCTTCGTGCAGGAAGGCGGCGATCCGCTGTTGCGGACGATGGCGGCTCACCTGCCGCCGCGGCGATTGCTGGCGTCCGAACTGCCCGGCGTGGTCGCCTCGCCCAAGACCGGCCTCGTGGAAGAGTATCGCCCCGCCCCTGGAAACAGGCGTTCGGCGGCGGTCGAACCGACCGAGAAATCGGTGGTCGCCCTCCGTCCAATGAATCCGGGTGCGAGCGTTCTCTTGCCGCCGGTCGGTGCATCTCGCCCGCCCCACATTGCGGCGGTCTCGCCCGCCCCCGCACTGCTCGCCTCGCGGCCGGCCGATGCGTTGGCGGAGTGCGAAGCGATTCGCAAGGCCGATGCCCGCTTCGCGGGTTTGAACCTGCGCCTGACCAACGGTGCCGTGGAGATTTCCGGAACCGCGGCGCGGGCCGCCGACGCCTGGGACCTGGCGCAGAAGATCCGCGTCGTCCCCGGCGTCCCCCGTGTCATATTGGGCCAAGTCGCCGTACGATAGCGCAACGCGCCGCACCGATTAGCTGCGAGGCGGAGCCCGCGGAGCCGAGCGCGGCTCGGTTGGACCGACCATTTCTGGCAAATCGCCACTCCAAGCTTGGCCCGGGAATTCCGTTTGTTGCTTGACGCAAACCACCCATTATGGGAAATTAAACCCACCTGCCTGGCCCGCTCCCCGCCTGAATCTCTGCTCTCGGAGCTTCCGCATGTTTCGCCTCGATCTCGGTGCTGCCCGCCGTTCTTGCGATGGCGTCGATCGCCGGAGTTTCCTGCAACTCGGCGTCGCCGGGATGGCCAGCGTCGGCTTGTCGCAAGTGCTGCGCGCGAAGGCCGCTTCCACGCCATCGCTTTCGCCCAGCAAGAATACGTCGGTCATCCTGATCTGGCTCGACGGCGGTCCCGGGCATATGGACATGTACGACATGAAGCCGGACGCCCCGGCCGAGTATCGCGGCATCTGGAAGCCGATCCGCTCCAAGGTGTCCGGCTTCGACGTCACCGAACTCTACCCGAAACAGGCCAAGGTCACGGACAAGTTCTCGATCGTGCGGTCGCTGCACCACGATACGGGCGACCACTTCGCCGGCGGGCATCGCATGCTCACGACCAAGGACATGGGCGTCAGCGGGGCGAACAACGGCCAGAAGTTCCCGGGCATTGGGGCGATCGTGAACCGGGAGATCGGCCCGCGCGTGCCGGGAATGCCGGGTTACGTCGGCACGCCGCACGCCGCCAGCATCGGCCTCGTGCCGGGCTATTTCGGCGGCCACATGCTCGGCATC
>DATNBQ010000046.1:0-2294 GCA_035571955.1 Urbifossiella sp.
TCTTCGGAGCCAAAGAGAATCCCAGCGCTCCACCTGCTGAACCACGGCAACCCGAACTCTGGCCTGGCACGAAGCACGGCGGCACGTTCACTCCGGATGCCAAGCCCTCGAACGCACAGCCCGAATTCTGGCCCGGCACGAAGTCGATCTCGAACAAAGGCGTCGTATTGGGCTTGATTCCAGCCGGTGAAACCACTGCACCAGACGCGCCTCCGTCTCCCGTGAATCAGCCGCCGATGCCTGAGTAATGGAGAGCCTCGATGCACTTCGCTGCCCTTATCGTTTCGGCGGGCCTCAGCTTCTTTTTTCTGCTGCTCCTGTTTCGCCCGTTGGAATACGCATTTCCGGCGAGGGCGGGGCAGCGATTCTTCCGGCCGGCCTGGCTCACGGACCTCTGCTTCTTTCTGGGCCAATACCTGCTGTGGAGCGGCGCGGTTCTCGGTGTGCTGACCGCGTTCCACGGCTGGCTCGGCGGTATCGTGCCGTCCGGAATGCGCCAGGCGGTCGGGGCTTTACCGTGGTTGCTCCAGGTTGCGTTACTCGTCCTCGTCAGCGATATGCTGGTCTACTGGGGTCATCGCCTCCAGCATCGTGTCGGCTTTCTCTGGCGGTTTCACGCCGTTCATCACAGCGCCGAGCACCTCGACTGGCTCGCGGCCCACCGCGAGCATCCGCTCGATACGATTTACACCGTGGGTCTCGTCAACCTACCGGCACTTTTCGTTGGCTTTCCCTCGGAGTCGCTTGCCGGCTTCATCACCTTTCGAGGGCTGTGGGCTATCTACATTCATTCCAATGTCCACCTCCCGTTGGGGCCGTTCCGCTACCTTCTCGGTTCCCCGAGGATTCATCACTGGCATCACTCTCGCGACCGCGATGCGGGCAACTACGCCAACGTCTCTCCGCTGATGGATCTACTCTTCGGCACGTATCGCTGCCCTGATCATGAGCCCGAGTCGTTCGGGTTGAACGTGGCGAGCCCGAGCACCTACCTCGGCTACATGATCCAGCCTCTGCCGTTCGGGAAGCCGCGCCGCGAAATGGTGGAGGAACCTGCCGTGGACATTGCCTTGAAGTTCGACGAAGAAAAAAGGGAATCGCCAGCACTGCGGCCTGAGAGCGAGGATTTCGGGCATTTACGTCGGGCCGGAGGAGTCACCCCTCTGACCATTTCTCGTTACCCAGTATCATGAACAAATCGACCGTCCATTGCGTTACCCGAGATCGAATCCCCGAGTATGCCGAACAAGCGAGACTATTACGAAGTGCTGTCGGTCTCGCGGACGGCGACCGAGGTGGAAATCACCAAGGCGTACCGCAAGCTGGCGATGCAGCACCACCCGGATCGCAACGTCGGCGATGCCGGGGCCGAAGTTCGCTTCAAGGAAGTGACCGAAGCGTACGAAGTGCTCCGCGACGCCCAGAAGCGGCAGATTTACGATCGCCACGGGCATGCGGGCCTTTCGGGCATGGGCGGCGGGCAGGCCTCGGCGGGGTTCCAGGACCTGTTCGCCGACTTCGGCGACGTGATCAATAGCTTTTTCGGCGGCAATAGCGGCCGGCGGCAGCCGCGCGGCGGGCCGCGACCCGGCCGCGACATCCAGGCCGTGCTCGACATCGACCTGGTCGAGGCCGCGGTCGGCGCCAAGAAGACGCAGACGGTTCCCCGCGAGGAAGCGTGCAAGGATTGCTCCGGGTTGGGCTCGAAGCCGGGCACGAAGCCCACCGTCTGTCGCCGCTGCGGCGGCCAGGGCGCCGTGATTCTCAACCAGGGCTTCCTTTCCGTTCAACAAACGTGCCGGGCTTGCGAAGGGCGCGGCCACATCATTACCGACCCGTGCACGTCGTGCCGCGGCAACGGCCGCATCGAAGTGCGGCGGACCATCGAAGTTGAAGTGCCGCCCGGCGTCGATACCGGCAACCGCATTCGCTACTCCGGGGAAGGCGACGCCGGCGACCCCGGCGCCCCGCGCGGCGACCTCGAATTCGTCATCCGCGTCCGCGAACACAAGTTCTTCCACCGCGACGGGCACAACCTCGTCTGCCAGTGGCCGATCACCATCGCGCAAGCCGTGCTGGGCGGGCCTCTGGAGATCACGACGATTACCGGGCAGAAGGTGATGTACGAGTTGCCGCGCGGCATCCAGACGCACGAGGTGATTCGCCTGGGCGGACACGGGATGCCGAACCCGCGCGGCGGCCGCCAGGGCGATCTCATGGTGCAGGTCGTGGTCGAGACGCCGACACAACTGACGCCGGAGCAGGAGCAGTTGTTCCGCAAGCTGGCGGAGCTG
>DATNBQ010000047.1:0-5099 GCA_035571955.1 Urbifossiella sp.
TGGCGAGCACGGGCAGCACGCCTTCCTCGCCGTCCGAGAGGCGTTCGCTGGCGGCAACGGTCTTGAACGTCAGCGGCCCGGTGCCGTCGGGCACCGTGAGCTTCCAGGCGAAAGTTTTGGATTCGCCGGCGGGGATGTCGAATTCCTGTTCCGTCGTCGTGAACTCTCCGTTGGCTTTGCGGTTGGTGAGGCCGAGCGCCGCGTCCATCGGCTGTTCGGTGCGGGCGTCCTTGAACGACAGCTTCACCTTCCCCTTTTGCCGTGTGGCCGACTGGTTGCTGACCTTCACCGGGAACTCGATGATGTCGCCATCGCGCAGAAAGCGCGGCGGGCTCGGCTGGGCCATTAGTTCCTTGGCGGTGACGATCTCGTCCGTGAGGTAGCCGCTGCGGAGTTCCTTGTCGTGGGCGAAGCCAAGGAACTTCCACTTGGTGAGTGCCTCGGGCATGGTGAATTCCATGCGAACGACGCCATCGGCATCGGAGACGAGTTGCGGAAAGAAGAACGCCGTCTCGTTGAGGTTCTTGCGGGCGGCGACATTGTCGAGGTTGGGCCCGGGGGCTTCTTCGCGCGGCAGGCCCGGTTCGCCGGGCTTGTCGGACTTGCGCAGAATCGCGCCTTTTTCGGAGGAGAACTGCTCCATTTCTTTGATGCCGCCACCCATGCCGCCGAAACCCATGCCGGGGGCCATCGGCGCCGGCGCCCCGTCCATGGCGGCGAGTTCGGTATAGCCCCGGCGATTGCCGCCCCGACCGAAGTTCTGTAGCTCGAACCCGCCCTGCCCACCCCCCTCCCGGAAGTAGTCGTAGCGGGCATAATTCTGCGTCAGGTCGCCGGGGAGGCCGCGGTAGCGCAGATCGACGGACTTGCGGTCGTGCGGCCACCGCCCCTGGATCCAGTTCAAGTTCTTGTCGACATTCTCGAACTGCGAATGCACGTTCGAGTAATCGTGGCGGAAGATGCCGAACTTGTGCAGGAAATCGTGCGGCAAGTAGGCGTCAAGCGACTGGTCGTACACCGCCGCGACCATCTCGGCGACCGCCCGCTTGGCGTCCGGACCGCTCACGATGGCCGTGAATGTCTCCTTCTTGCCCGGCTCCAGCTTCGACCGGAACGTCTCCCACTTCACGGTCAAGTCCTTGTTGCTCCACGGCACATCGACGTGGCGGCTGATGAGATACGCGCGGTTCTCGTGCACGAACGTGGTGCGGACGGTGAAGCCGCCGCGCATCGCCTCGGTCACCGGAACTTTGAGTATCGCCTGCGTGCGGCCCGGCTCCGTCCAGTAAGACTGGATCGTTTTGTTGCGGTGTTCCACTTCCAGAAGGACGCGGCCCTCGTTGTAGCCCGAGCCCCAGAACAGCGTGAAGTCGCTGCCGGGTTCGACCGACCACTTCGGCGCTTCGACCACGTTCGGCACCTTGATGTTCAGGTGCGTCGCGGCAGGGTCGAGCACTTGCAACTGGGCCTTGCTCTTCACGGCCTTGCCGAACCTGTCCTTCGATTCGGCGATGACGCGGAAGATGCCGGCGGGCAGCTTCGCGCTCACTTCGGCTTTGCCTTTGCCGTCGGTGGTGAAGTCCGCGGAAAAGGCGGCTTCGCCAAGTTCCCAGGAAACGGGCTTGCCGGGATCGGGCTTCGGGTCCTTGTCGTCGATGAGGAAGCGGTAGTGGAACTGGCCGTCCGAAGCGGGACGGGCCACCTGGGCCGGCTGCTTCAAGCGGTAAACCTTGAGCGAACACTTCGCTTCCTGGCCGAGGCCGTCCAGCGTGGCCGTGGCGATCGTGAATTTGACGGGCTTCTCGGCGGTTTGCCATTCATCCGCGGTTGCCGTTACCTTCAGGGCGGCATAGCCCACTTCGACGGACTTGGTTCCCGTGCGGGTCTCGCCCGTGGTATCGGTGACATCGGCCGTCACGGTGAACCGGAATGTCGGCTCGTCCTTTTCGGGAACGGTGGGGTCGGCCTTGGCTGTGAACGGCACGACGAACGAACCGTCGGCCTCGGTGGCAACGATGCCGTGCGCGATTTCCTGGGCCGGCCGCTGGGGAATCGGCCGCCACCAGTAGAAGCGGCCGTACCACGCCGGATAGCGCACTTCGCGGACAACGCGGTATTGCACCTTGGCCCCGCCGATGGGCACGCCGGTGTATGCGGTCGCCTTGCCGGGAACCTTGACGTCGGCATTCAGCCTGGCGGGTTCCTTCGGCGACTTTAAGGCCACCGTGAACTTGGGCCGCTTGTATTCCTCCACGGAAACTTGCGCCGCGCCGGGAGGCCCGCTGACGACGTGCAGCATCATGCGGCCGGTGAGCCGATCGCGCGGCGCCGTGAAGCTTCCCGCCACCGAACCGTAATCGTTCGTCCGCCCCTGGAACCTCGCGACTT
Source organism: Urbifossiella sp. (assembly GCA_035571955.1). Classification (GTDB taxonomy): domain Bacteria; phylum Planctomycetota; class Planctomycetia; order Gemmatales; family Gemmataceae; genus Urbifossiella. The sequence continues at coordinate 2,389 of DATNBQ010000047.1, forward strand.
CCTTGCCGTTCGGATCGTTGAACTGCACCGTCACGTCGCGATTGGCCACGGTTTCGTAATTGTCCTGTTCCTGGAAATAGCGAAGGCAGATGGCCTTGAACTGAATGGTCTGGCCGGGACGGTACAGCGAGCGATCGGTGAAGAAGACGGTCTGCTCGGCCGGCCGCGGCTGAACATCGCTGCGATAAAGATAGCTGTCGAACACCGTCGAAAGGGCCTGATCCTTGGTGGAAGCGAGCAGAAGGTGCGCGGTCTGATTGCGGCCATTGAGGGCGTACATGCCATTCTTGTCGGTCTGCGATGTGTCGCCGGGGAACCAGCCACCGTTGTTGGTGCGGAACCAGACCTGCACGCTGGCCCCGGCCAGCGGTTCGCCGCTCTTGTTATTCAGCACGAACCCTTCCAGTCGCAGTTTGCCGCCCTCCGTCCGGTTGACGATGGCGAGATCGCTGACCCAGAGATCGGTGTAAGTGACGACGTTGTTGTCCTTGCCGAAGGCTTCGTCGTGGCTGGAGATGAGGTAATAGAAGCCGGGGGCGAGGCCCTTGGGGGCCGGGAACGCTTCGGTGCGCTGGCGGTAATCGAGCGTGGCGGGAAGGTCGTGGTTGAAGGTGAGTGCCGGCTCCTGCTTGAGAATCGCTTGTTGCTGCGCCTGGTCGAGTTGTTCCGGCCGCCACCGCGCCTGCTTGAGCCGCTCCAGGTAGTCCGCCTTGACCACGCGGAAGTAAACCTTGGTCAGGTTGCGATAGCTCACCTTGATTTCCGGCATCGGGTCGGCCCAAACGCGCTCCGTGAGGATGTTGGACGATTTCGCTTCAATGTCTTGTACGAGGTTGAAGCAGAGTTTGCCGCCGGGGCTGTCGGGGAAGGCATTGATGCCGGCCAGGGCCACCTCTCGAGCCTTCACCAGTTCGTTTTCCTGTTGCAGCGTGCCGCCCCACTGGAATCGAGCCATCGCGGCCAGTTCGTGATTGGCGTTCGCCTCGGTGAACCGCTTGAGGGCGGCAATGTAGGCGTCGTTCTTCTTGTCGCCGACGGCCTTGTTGAGGCCGAACCGCAGCCGGTGCAGATCGGTATCGAGCAGGGCGGATTTATCGGCGTCGGCTTGATGGAAGGAAAGCAACTTTTGATATAATTTGACGGCCTTCAAGGTTCGCGACGTGGTGTCCGTGGTCTTCGGTTCCCATTTCACGAAGGCCGCGACATCGGCGAAGATGGGACTATCTGCCGTCAATTCGAAGGCGTCTTCCACCTTGGGGCCGTTGGCCTGGTCGCCGATGGCGTAGAAACCGAGTGCATCGAAGGCGAGCACATCGTAAAGCGTCGGCCGATACTTGTCGGCAATGGTTCCCTTGGTGAGCAGTGCGTCGTAGGCGGCGACCGGGGTGGCTTTCAGTTCCTTATCGGCGGCCAGGGCGAGATCGAAGACGCGCTCGATCTCCGTCACGATGCGGGCATGGTCCCACGTAGTCACATCGTTGCCGGACGCGTCGCCGGCCCGGCTGCGCTGTACGATCCGCCAGCGGTTCTGTTGGTAGTAGTGCCAATACCAGTGGCCGAGAACGGCGTTCATCACGGGGTGCATCTCGGCCGGGGCAACGGCAATGGCCGCTTGCATCCGCGTAATCTTCTCTTCCGGCTTGTTCCCCTGGATGTTCCCTTCGAGGACAATCTTCTTGCAGATGGCCTTGATCGCCTCGGGGTAGGCCTTTTCCTTCAAGGCCGAGGCGATGATCGGTTCGAGTTCCTTGATGGCGGTCTTGGGCAGGCCTTTGCGCACGGCGTCGTCCACCTTCTTCCACTGTTCGGGTCTTGGCGGCTGGGCCGTGGAAACGACGACGGTGATTCCGGCCGCGAGACAGGCGATCGCGGCGCCCAAAGCGAGCAGGCGGTTCGATCGTTTCATGACGGGACCTCGAACGAGGAGAGAGCGGTTCGCGTGGACAAACTCGGCCGGGAACTGACCGCTGCTGATAGCTTAGACGCGGGCGATTGCCCCGGTGATGGAAGCCCAACGCCGGAGTTACATCCGCGTTACAGGGTAGCCGCAACATTGAGTCGGAGGAATGGGAGAATGGAGTTGGCCGCGAACCCGATGGGGATTCGGAGCGTCTCTTGGATTGCCCATTGGCGGCGTTTGTGTAAGAAGAGTAAGTCGATTTCGCGCGTGGGCGATGCCCGCAGCCGAGCGATTCGCACCCATAGCTCAACTGGATAGAGCATCGGTCTACGGAACCGAAGGTTGCAGGTTCGACTCCTGCTGGGTGTACTAGGGTTTTGGAAGAGTCGCAGCGTATGATGGTACAGAATTGTGGTACAGAATCTCCCGGGGCCGCGACTCCCCCGAGGAAAAGCAGATGGCCCGCACGCCGAACCCGTGGTTCTGGGAAGAACGAAACGGCTGGTATGTGACCAAGGACGGCATCCGACACTTTCTGGGCGATCGCCCACCCGATTCCCCTGTCCCGAAGAAGACGAAGGGCAAATGGAATGCACCGGATGGAATCCGGCAGGAGTTTCATTCCCTTCTCGCGAAGAAGCCCGAACCGACGAATACTCCATCGGCAACCGGCTTCACGCTCGGCGAACTGTTCGAAAAGTACCTCGAATGGTGCCAGAAGCATCGGGCCGTCCGAACGTATGACGGCTACGTTTGGCACATCCAGGCATTCTGCGATCACCTGAAGACCGCAGCGACGACGCCAGCCCTC
>DATNBQ010000048.1:0-17447 GCA_035571955.1 Urbifossiella sp.
AATCTATGCCGGCCGCGCCAATCGGGTCGCGATCAAGCATCACCTCGGCAAAACGATTGCCATTATCGAGATCATTTCGCCGGGGAATAAGGATACCCGGGCCTCGGTTCAGGATTTCTTGAACAAGACGATCGACTTCCTGCGTGCCGGGATCCACGTGCTTCTGATCGATCTACTGCCGCGCCCGCGCGATCCGCTCGGAATTCACCAGTTGATCGGGGATGAAATCGGCAGCGATACGTTCGCATTCCCTCCCGGGAAGGACCACATACTGGCCTCGTACGAGGCGAGTGAAGAGAAAGTGGCCTACGTTCAACCGCTGGCCGTGGGCGAGGCTTTGCCAGAGGTGCCTCTCTTCTTGTCGGCGGGGCAGCACGTGAAAGTACCGCTCGAATCGACGTACCAGGTGGCGTGGCGGGATTGCCCCGAAGACATGCGGATCGCCGTCGAAACTGGCGTCATGCCCGATCCCGATGCCGATATCGAGTCGCGCATTTCACTTGTCGCTCCGACCGGCTAAGATGGTGCGAATGTCGCTTGCCGATACGGAGGTCCCTCAGTGCGCCGTACTGCTGTCCCCGCTAGCCTCGCCCTTTTCGCAGCCGCGCTCTTCGCCCCGCAAGCCGCCGCGGTCATCCAGAAACTGCTGCCGCTCAAGGACGTGATTGCCGGAGAAGACCTCATCTTCACGGCCACGGTCGATTCTGTGCTTCCCGAAAAGCCGGGCGTCGTCTTCAAGTTCGACGCGAAGCTCAAAGGCAACGCGCCCTTCGACCGGATGCCGGTGAACCTGACCGGCGACAACGAAGCCAAGAAGGACGGCCACACGCAGATTCTTCTGGACCGCCTCGAAGCCGGCCGCAAGCTCGTCATCTTTGCCCACAAGGAAGGGAAGAAATACGAGGCGACTGCCTTCATGGAAGGGACGTGGTTTTCCTTCCAGGGGCGGATCGATGCCGACGGCAAGACAGTGCGATGGGCGCTCTTGCACTGCGAACCGTACCTGCGGCGGACCTTCAAGGGAACCACGGCGGAACTGAACAAGGTGATCGCCGACACTTTGGCGAAGAAGGCCGACCCGCCCGGCGTCAACGAAAAAGAACCCAAGGGTTACGGCCCGCCCATCGAGAAGAAGGCCCCGAAGAAATGCGGCGAAACCTCGATGGCCCTGTTCGGCGTCATTCCGTCGATCGCCTTGATCGGCCCGATGGCCGTGATCGCGGCGCTCTTCCCGGGGTTGGCGGCCCGCATGGCCATCGGCATGAAGCGGTGGCGGGCCTTCCTCGTGATCGCCAGCCTCAACAGCACGCTCGCCTTTGCCTACTGGCTGCTGCAGTTCCTGCAATTGCTCCCCGATACGCCGTTCGCCGGCTACAAGCCGTTCACCGCGCTCTTGCTCGGTTCGTCATCCATTGGGTTGCTCTGGGCCGGCCTGCGCTATCGCAACATGGCCGGCGAAGACCCGGCCATTACCGCCATTCCGTCGCGCAGCGAAATCATCGCGCTCGCCGGCCTCACGGGCCTCATGGCGCTCGTGGTCATCCTGACCCGCGTATTCGGAACGTCGTGGCAAGAGGCGGTCGATTTGCCGATGCGCGAGTTCACGATCATCGGCATCGCCCTCGGCATGGCCACGCTGTACGCGATCTACCGGGTCGCCACCGCGGGGCCGACGGCGGGGCATTTGAACCTGAGCGTCTCCGGGGAATCCGTGGGCCTGGCGACGCTTCTTCTCGGCGGCGTGATCGCACTTTGCCTGGGCGGCGCGAGTGCCAAACCCACCACGGATATCAGCACCGTCGGCGGCGATGGGGACGAAAGCTTCGGCCCGCGGCTCGTCGATGTCCGCACCTTCGAAATCCCCGACTCGCATCAAGTGATGTCGAACGGCATCGCAGTCGATGGCGACCGGCTCTTCGTCGGAACATTCCGGCAAGCGGGAACGCGGACGCGCGGCGCCGTCGTCGCCCTCGACCGCAACTCCGGCCGCGAACTCTGGAAGTTCAACAACGACGGCGATCTCAAGCCGGTGTTCTGTTCGCCGGTGGTTGCCGGGGGCCGCGTCTATTTTGGCGAAGGGCTGCACACCGATAGCGAATGCCGCCTGTTTTCGCTCCATGCCGCCACGGGCCAATCGGCCTGGCCGCAGCCGTTCGAAACCTCCAGCCACACCGAGGGAAACCCGCGAATCGTCGGGAATCGCGTTTATTTTTCGGCCGGGGACGACGGCCTTTTCTGTGCGGATGTCAAGACGGGCGCGAAGTTATGGCAGTTCCCGGGCCGCGATCAACAGTTGCACATCGACGGACCGCCGGCCGCGGCGGGCAACCGCATCTTCGTCGGCAGCGGGCTCTACACACTCGCGTTGCTCGCCATTGACGCGCAGAGCGGTCGGGAACTGTGGCGAACGCCGGTGAACCTGCGCTCCTTCGGCGCGCCGCTCGTTCTCGGCAACCGGGTCGTCTATGGCCTCGGCACCGGCAACATGGCCGCGGACGTTTTTAAGTACGACGAGGAGAGCGGCAAGGGAGAAGAAAAGGAACCGGCCGGCGCGATTGTTTGCGTCGAAGCCGACAGCGGCGCGATCGCCTGGCGCTACGACCTGAGCCGGTCCGTGCACACGTCGCTCGCGGCCGATGCGTTCTCGGTGTACGCCGCCAGTCGCGACGGCGCCGTGCATTGCCTCGACCGCAAGACGGGCCAGCTTCGCTGGAAGACCGGCGTCGGCGCCACGTTCACTTCCGGCCCGGCGGTCGCCTCCGTCGGCGGCATGCCGATCGCCGTTTATGCCATTTCCACCGACGGCACGATGGTCTGCCTGAACCCGCAGAGTGGAAAAGTCTGCTGGGCTCGCGACCTTCGCGAGGAAACGAAAAAGGCCGTGAAGGAAGCTTACACGACGCCGACGGTCGTGGTGGAACTCACGCCCACGGGTAGCCGCCGAGTGATTTATACCGGGGCGATGCTGGAGAACCCGAACAACGGCGCGAAGACCGCCGCCGTCTTCCGCTTCGAAGATTCACTCGGCGAGTGAGACGCTAGTTCTCCACAATGACATGAATCCGCAGCTCTGATTGTTGGCCGTCAATGCCATGCTTTTCCGAGCGTCAGTTAACCGTTATCGACTCGGCATTCGCATCAACCGCAAGCGCACCATGTTGATGGCCAGTTTGGCCGTGCGGCTCATCACTTCATTCCGCGTGCCGAGCCAGCCATAGCGCGTCACATCCGTGCCGTCGGCGTGGGCTATGGCCACGTAGGCCGTGCCGACAGGGTTTTCCTCCGTGCCGCCGCCAGGGCCGGCAAATCCCGTTGTCGCCACGGCGAGATCGGTCCCGAAGCGCTCGCGAACCCCTTCGGCCATCGCCCGCGCCACCGGTTCGCTCACGGCCCCGAAGCGGTCGAGCAGGTGGCGCGGCACGCCGAGTTCCCGATGCTTCACGTCGTTGGTGTAGCTGACAATGCCGCCGTGGAAGTAATCGCTGGCCCCCGGAACCTGGCAAACGCGATTGGCGACGAGGCCGCCGGTAATGCTCTCCGCCGAGGCAAGCGTGAGTTCCTTTTCGTGCAAGAACCGCACGACGATGTCTTGAAGCTCCTCGTCGTCGCAGCCAAAGACGAGGTCGCCGAGCCGTTCGCGAATGGTGTGCTCGACCGGCGCGATTTGCTCGAGAGCATCGACGTGAGTGGGGGCCCGGGCAAGGATGCGCAGCGAGATCACGGCGTCGGAGACGGTGATGCCGACTTCCGGAATGTGGCCGCGGCGGGTGAGGTCGAGGAGGCGCTCCTCGACGAGCGATTCGCCGGCCCCGAAAGTGTTGATCTTGCGTTGCACGAGGACGCCGCCGCCGAGCCCGGCTTCGAGCAACCGCGGCCGCACTTGCTCGGCGAACATCCGCATCATTTCGCTCGGCACGCCGGGCATGGCAATGACGAGGGCTCGCTGAAACGTCATCCAGATGCCGGGCGCCGTGCCGGCGACATTGTAAATGGCTCGTGCCCCGGCGGGAAACAGTGCTTGCGCGCGGTTGCGATCCGGCATGACGCGGCCGCGGGCGGCGAACATCATGCGAATGTGATCGAGCGAAACCGGATCTTCTTCGAGTTCGACGCCGGCGAGTGCGGCCAACGCTTCGCGGGTCAGGTCGTCTTGCGTGGGGCCGAGGCCGCCGGTGGCGATGACCAGTTCGGCCCGTTCGCAGGCCGTCCGAAAGCAATCGATGTTGTCGCGGAGATCGTCCGCCACGGTGGTGTGGAAGCCGACGGGAATGCCGACGCCCGCCAGTTGCTGGCTGAGCCAGTGGCTGTTGGTGTCGAGGTTCTGGCCGCTGGTGAGTTCGCTGCCGATGGAGAGCAGTTCGGCTTTCATGGGCTGCATGGGCGGAGGGTGCGGGACCAAGGAATGTCTTATGCCGCGGCCGCGATCCGTCACGGGCGCACGCTGCTTACACCCGTTCTCGGAATCTAAAATCGTCGGGCACAGCTTGAAGATCGTCGGGCATAGCTTGAAGATCGTCGGGCACAGCTTGAAGATCGTCGGGCACAGCCCGACCTACAAAACCCGCTCGTAGGTCGGGCTGTGCCCGACATCGCTTCGGAGAACTCCAAGAATGGTCGTCGCACCCTTAAACCACACCGCGTTGGTGGAGTTCTTGCACCGCGGCGGCGTCGAGGCCGAGAAGTTCCTGGAGCAAGCTCGCCGTCTGTTCGCCTAGGGCCGGCGGCATCCGCGGTTCCGGAAGCGTGCTTCCTTTCAGGTGAATCGGGTTGCCGACCAGATCGACCGGGTTACCGGAAGCGTCGCGAACCGTCAGCTTCATGCCGCGCGCGGCCACCTGCGGTTGTGCGAATAAGTCCGCGTAGCTCCACACCACGGCATGCGGCACATTCGCCTCGCTCAGCCGTTTTTCCCATTCGCGCGTGGGCAACGAACGCAGCAATGCTTCGACCTGGGGAATGAGTTCCGCGCGCACTTCGACGCGCTGGCGATTGGAGAGGTAGCGCGGTTCGCCGCCGAGTTCATTCGCCCCGGCCGCCTGGCAAAACGATTGCCACTGCGAATCGTTGCCGACGTTCAAGACCAGCCAGCCGTCGGCCGTGGCGAAGAGTTGATACGGCACGATCTGCAAATGCGCGTTCCCCTGACGGGCGGGCACTTCGCCGCTCGCAAGGTACGCCTGGGCGACATTCACCTGAGCGGCGAGGGCACAATCGAGAAGCGCGAGGTCGATAGCGTAGCCGTGGCCGCTCTGGTTTCGAGCGTGCAGGCAGGCCAGTATGGCCGTGGCGGCGTAAAGCCCCGTGAGCACGTCCGCGACGGCAACGCCGACCTTGCTCGGCGGCCCTTCCACCGGGCCGGTGATGTCCATCAAGCCGCTCATCGCCTGGATCGCGAAATCGTAGCCGGGGGCATCCTTGAGTGGGCCATCGCGGCCAAAACCGCTGATGGAACAGGCCACGAGCCGCGGATGACGGGCCAGCAGTTGCTCGGCGCCGAGGCCGAGTTTCTCCACGCTATCGGTGCGGAAGTTCTCGATGAGTACGTCCGACTTGGCGAGCAGTTCGTGGAAGAGAACCTGCCCCTCGGGTTTGGCGATGTCGAGCGTGATGGAGCGTTTCGAGCGATTGCAGGAGAGGAAGTAAGCGGAGAAGTCGCCGAGGAAGGGCGGCCCCCAGCCGCGGGTGTCGTCGCCGTGGCCGGGGCGTTCGAGTTTGATGACGTCGGCGCCGAGATCGGCGAAAAGTTGCCCGCAGAACGGCCCGGCCAGTACCCGTGCCGCGTCGAGCACGCGCACGCCAGCCAGCGGCCCCGCCGAATCAGTGATCCCATCGAATGAGTTGGCATTCACCACAAAGGCACCGAGAAGCACAGAGACTTCACCGAGAAGAATCGATCCGCGTGATCCACGATCTCCGCGGTGGAGTTCCGAATTAACCACAGGGGCACGGCAGGCCCGCATTCCGCATTCCGCATTCCCGTTCCGTATCCGGAATTTCGCGTTTCCGGGGGCGCCGGGCGGTGCGTGGCCCGCCGCGTCTCGACCGCAAGGCGTAGACCACCGAAAGGACCATCCCGGCGCCGAAGTCCAGTGATTGAAGCAAGCGACGCCATCGAAGAGCTACTCCGACGTTCGTGAATCTGCAGCGAATTGCGGACGGGGGATTTATTTTCTCAAGTCGGGAGTCCATGAGTGCAGTTGGGAGTCCATGAGTGCGGTTCGGCGTGCCTTCACTCCGCGGGTCGCCAACTCGATCCAAACTCGCCGCGCCACATACCCGACGACGACGCGGATCAGGGGATGAACTCGCACCCGTCGACTACCAAGACGACTTTGCCGTCGTAGACGGCGCCCGTAGTGGTATACCCGGTGTGGCGGCCCTTAATGGTCACCCGCTCGCCCTTCCTGAGCGCGAGCGCCTCACGCTGGTTCTCCGCGCCAAAATTGGCCCAGACCTCGTGATGATTGTCCACGATGATCGCGACCACGGCCTGCTTTGACAACTCATCCAGGTACGGCGACCAATGGTCGGCCGCCCGGGTGTACATCACATCCCGACGCTCCGACCCGTCGACGACGCCCAACGCGGTGACGGGCGCATCGTGGTACTTCTCCCTCGCCGCCTCCGCGTCGGCGAGGTATGAGGCGATGACTTCACGCACGTCTCCCGGCGGCGGGGCTGCCCGTTGTCGGGTGGCAAGCAGCCACCCGGCCGTACCGGCCACCCCAGCAACCGCGAACACGACGAAGCCAATGACACGCGCTCGCTTCACGGCACCCCTCCGTCTTCCGACGCCGAACAGCGAAACTCACCGGCCCGGCACGGCTTTGAGGACGGCTCCGGTGCAGCAATTGGGTAACACTCATGGCCTCCGGAGCGACGGGCCGCACCTGTCGCCAAGTATAACGCGCTCGCGGGTTTCCCCCGGTCGCAGCGTGGATCTTTCAGCCGACAACACGCATACTATGCCGGCGTCGATCTACACGCCAGAACACTCTTCCTCCACATCTGCGATCCCGCCGGGACAGGCCCTGGTCGAGAAAGCCTTCCTCGACGCCATCGCCCCGTACCCCCACGGAATCGTCGCCGGCTGCGAATGCATGTTCGCCTGGTACTGGCTCTTGATGAACGCGGAATGCGGAACGTGGAACGCGAATCGTTCCCAACTCATCACCCACCTGCAAATCTCAACAGCCAATACAACCTGCCGCCCTTCGAGAAGAAGTTGACTTACAAGGGCATCCGGACGGCCGCCATCGCCGAACGATTCCCAACTCAGTGCCGCCGCCGACCTCGAACTCATCTCCCACTACGACACCCAAATTGATCGAACCGTACCGATTAGTAGCCGCGAGGCGGAGTCCGCGGAGCCGAGCGCGGATCACCGACGCCCGTCCGCTAACACCGGTCCAGTGACAACGGATTGTCACTGGCGAGCCCTCAAAACCGCCCCGGCGCCGAAGTCGAGCGATCGCTGAACGTGACGCCTTGGAAAAGCTACTCCGACGTTCGTGAATTTGCCGCGAATTGGCGGATGGGGAACTATTGTCTCAAGTTGGGAGTCCATGAGTGCGGTTCGGCCGATTGCTATTTGCTGGTTTCTGCTCAATGCTGCTCGGTCGACTGGCTCCGCAGGAAATTGCCATTGCGCTCTTCGAAAGCGATACGTATGTGGTCAAGGGTTTCGGGGAGAAGCGAGACTTGGACGAAGTCACGAATCGGCTACTCGAACTGGCCGCGACTGGCGGCACACGCGTCGATGCTTGCCCTGAAGTGGGCATCCGAGCAATTCGATGAAGTGCCTGCAGCCGAGTTCTGGGTACCGGCGTTCCAGGAGATCCTGCGGGGTTCCCCGTCCACGGAGATTCCCGACTGCTCTTGGAAAAGTGAAATCATTTCGGTCCGGGCATTCGCTGGCGCCGACGATCCGCCGATTCACAGGTCGCGCGACCGCCGGATCCTCTTGTCGCTCTTTGATGCGACCTTTATGTTGTGAAGTGTTTCAAGGTTTGGCCAAGTGACGGATTGTGGGCTCGATTCCCTCCTTGGCCACTCCAACAGGTCCAAACTCCTGGCTCGAAGCGTTCCTATGTTCGCCGCGAGGCATACGATTCTCGTGGTGGTCGTCGCCGCGCTGATCGCGGCCGCCATTCTCGTTGCCGCCCTCGCTCGGCCTGAACCGATCGCGCAATCAGAACCCGAATCCAACGCCGCCGCCGCCGCGCCGGCTTTTCCCGGTCCCATTTTCTCCGATGCGACGGCCAGTTCCGGTCTCGACTTCACCTATCGGAACGGCGAGGAAGCCAACCAGTACGCGCTCCTGGAATCGCTCGGCGGCGGCATCGCCCTCATCGACTTCGACCGCGACGGGCTCCTCGACGTGTTCGCGACTGGCGGCGGCTTCTTCGACGGCCCGGAACGAAAGCAGATTCGCGGCCATCCCAACCGCCTTTTCAAGAACCTGGGAAACTGGAAGTTCCGCGATGCGACCTTGGAGGCCGGCTTACCGACGGAAGCCGCGTTCTACAGCCACGGCGCCGCTGTCGCCGACTTCAATAACGACGGCTGGCCCGATCTCCTCGTGACCGGCTACGGCCGCATGGCTCTTTATCGGAACGATCGCGGGAAGTTCACGGATGTCACGGCCGCGATGGGTCTCGACCCGGCGCCAACTGCCGGGCACTGGAGCACGAGCGCCGGCTGGGGCGATCTCAACGGCGACGGCTGGCCCGACCTCTTCGTTTGCCATTACGTCGATTGGTCGTTCGCGACCCATCGGCCGTGTGAAGGCCCGAGCGGCAAGACGGACGTTTGTCCCCCGCACCGCTTCGAATCGCTGCCGAACGCCCTTTACTTCAATCGGAACGGCTCGCGGTTCGTTCGGCAAAGCGACGCGGGCATCAAGCCGGGCAAGGGACTTGGCGTCGTCCTGGCCGATCTCGATGGCGACGGCCGCACGGACATTTACGTCGCCAACGATACCATTGAAAATTACCTCTATATGAATCGCGGCGGGAAGTTCGCGGAAGTGGGAGTCTCGGCCGGCGTGGCTTACGACGGTGAAGCCCGACCGACCGGGAGCATGGGAACCGACGCCGCGGATTGCGACGGCAGCGGCCGGCTCTCGCTTTTCGTCGCCAACTTCGAAGGCGAGGAGCACGGGCTTTATCGGAACCTCGGGAAGAGTGGCTTCTTGTACGCCAGTCGCACTGCCGGCATCGCCGCGCTCGGCCGCCGGTTGGTCGGATTCGGCACGGGTTTTTTGGATTTCGACCGCGACGGGTTTCCGGATCTGTTCATCACCAGCGGCCACATCTTGCGGGCCCCGGCGCTGGGGACGCTGCAACAGAAAGCGGTGCTGCTGCGCAACCAGCGGCACGCAACCGATCCCGTCGGCGCCGTTCGTTTCGCCGATGTTTCCGCTTCGGGGGGCAGTTACTTCGCGACCCTGCACCGCGGCCGCGGCGCCGCCTGGGGGGATCTCGATAACGACGGCAAAATCGATCTCGTGATTAGCCACATCAACGAGCCGATCGCGCTACTCCGCAATGTCACATCGCCGAGCTCGCACTGGCTCGGCGTCGCTCTTGTCGGGTCGAGCCATCGCGATGCCACCGGCGCCTGGCTGACGTTGCAGCAGAACGGCCGGCGCCGCTTACAAAGCCTCAACGGCGGGGGCGGTTATCTTTCCAGCAGCGATCGCCGCCTCGTCTTCGCTCTCGAACCGGATTCGCCATTCCGCCTCATCGTGAAGTGGCCGTCGGGCGTGGAGCAATCGTGGGACGATGCGGCGCTCGGCCGCAACCGGTACGTCGAGTTGCACGAGGGAGAACCCGGAGTACGAGTCCCGAAGTAACCTTGCGGAAGACTCATGCTCAAGCTGCGGTCGTGCATTGGCTCGTTGTTTCGTCGTCGCGGAGTGCGCTGGGGCATCCTCGCGCTCGTGGCGGCATTTGCGGCGATTGGCTACACCCTGCACCGGGATCGGTCCATCGCGCGGCACCGCAAGGAAGCCGAGGCGGCCCTGGACCGACTCGATCTGCCGGCCGCGGTCGAGCACCTTCGTGCCGTTCTCGCGCTCGATTCGGATTCCCCTCAAACGCACCTTCTGTTGGCCGCAACGCTGCGCCGCGCCGGCGATTTCGAAGCGGCCACTGCACACCTCGACGACGCCAAACGCCTCGGCGGCGATTCCGACAAAACGCGCCGCGAACGCTTCCTATTCGACCTGCAACAAAAAGGCATTCACCAGCGTTCCACGAACGAACTGATCCTCCTAGTTCGCGAACGGCCGCTGGATCGCGAACTCCTCGAAGCCTTGTACCGCGGCGACCTGGAGAGCAAGAACTGGGATCGCGCCGGGTTGTGGCTGCATCTCTGGCTGGAACAAACGCCGGACGACTGGCCGCCGCGTTTGTGGCAAGCTGAACTGCTCGAACGCTTCAAGAAGTACGACGAAGCGCGGGCGGATTATCTGCGGGTCTTGCAGTTGCGCCCGGATTATCGGCGGGCACTGCTCGGCGCCGGCATGTGTGCCCTGGAGAATCGGGCGGATTATCTCGAAGCCGAAGAGTTTCTCCGGCGTTTTCTCAAGGCCGATCCGGATCACGTCGATGCTCGGGTGGCCCTGGCGCGGTGCCGGCATGGCCGCGGCGATCTGGCCGGCGCGCGAGAACTGGCCGCGGCAGTCTTGGCCAGCCATCCCAATCACCCTGGCGCTGCTCTCGTGCTTGGAACGATCGAAGCGGAAGCCGGCAACGATGCGGAGGCGATCCGCTGGTTGTCGGCGGCCGAACGCTCCGGCGCCGATATTGTCGCCGTCAATTATCAACTCGCGCAGCTCTTCCAGCGCGTCGGCCGGGCTGAAGAAGCTTACTCCGCCAGGGCGCGGTTCCAGGCTCGTCGCGACCTGCTGCGCGACTTCGAAGCGGCGACGCGGGCCGCCGAGCGTTCGCCGCGCGATGCCAGGAGCCACTACGAGGTCGGCCGCCTTTGCCTGATCCTGGGCGAGCCGGAATTCGCGAAGCAGTGGTTTGCGCGAGCCCTCCAGCAAGATCCCAAGCACCGCCCGAGCCACGCGGCGCTGGCGGAATGCTATTCGCGCGAATCCGACGCTGGAGCCAAGGCCCGCGCCGAGTACCACCGCCGGCTCGCCCAGTGACCGCGTCGGCGCAGCGCATTTCGCAGGTAGTCTCAGACTCTGATGTCGCAACGATTGTCAACCCAGTCGACAATGATGCGACAGTCGCGGCCGCAGCTCCTCAATAGCCACCTCGTTCCGCTCGACAAGGTGCCTCGAGCCCACCGAGTCGCAATATCATAATTGATGATCCACTGGCGCCAACGAAGATGGCCATGACATCCCCATCGCTCGATATTGAGAACCCGGCGGCTTTTTTGCCTTACCTGACGGCGGCGCGGCTTGTCGAGAATGGCGAGCCGATGACGACTACCGTGTTGCCCGGCGGCGTCTCCAGCCGGACCGTATTGGTCGATTGGCTGGACGGACGCAGTTGCGTTTTCAAGCAAGCGCTTCCGAAGTTGCGTGTCGCGGTCGATTGGTTCAGCGACCCCAGCCGCGTTCACCGCGAGGCCCTCGCGCTTCGCTATCTGGAGCGGCTCGCGCCCGCCGAATCCGTGCCGCGACTCATTTTCGAAGACGCCGAACAGCACGTCGTCGGTATGGAGGCCGTTCCCCGCCCGCACGACAACTGGAAGAATCTGCTCCTCGCGGGCCGTCTCGTCGAGGATCACGTTCGCCAGTTCGGCGAATGGCTCGGCGCCGTCCATCGCCGTTCCTCCCTGGAACGAAGCGATACCGCTTCGGCCTTCGACGACCGTTCATTCTTCGAATCGCTTCGGGTGGAACCTTATTACCAGTACACGGCATCGCGGGTTCCGGAGGCGGCGGCTTTCTACGATCGTTTGATCGCCGAGACCCGCGCCCGCCGGCTGGCGCTCGTCCATGGCGACTTCAGCCCCAAAAACGTCCTCGTGCACGCGAACCGGCTGGTGCTCCTCGATTTCGAGGTCATCCACTGGGGCGACCCCGCGTTCGACACCGGCTTCGGATTGACCCACTTGCTGAGCAAGGCGCATCACTTGCCGGATTCTCGTGCCGAGTTCGGTCGAGCGGCATCGCTTTTTTATCGAAGCTACCGCCAAGCATTGGGCGCTGTGCCGTGGTCCGATGGATTGGAAGCGTGCGCCGTGCGGCATACCCTCGGGTGCTTGCTGGCCCGCGTTGCCGGCCGGTCGCCGCTGGAATACCTCGAGCCCCCCGCGCGGCAACGGCAACGCCGGGTCGTTCTCGCACTGATCGCGCGACCGCCGGCCTCCGTCGATGATCTGGTGGGCGAATTCCTGGCGGGCCTGGAGGAATGATGATCCATCGCCTGACGGCTCGGGAGATTCTGGACAGCCGCGGTCGGCCGACCGTGGCGGCGTCGTGCGAACTGGCGAGCGGAGCGATCGGGACCGTTTCGGTGCCATCGGGCGCTTCGACGGGCGCCGCCGAGGCCGTGGAACTTCGCGATGGCGACTCCTCGCGTTACGGCGGTCTGGGTTGTCGCAAGGCCGTTGCGAACGTCGTCGGCCCGATCGCCGAAGCCGTTCGCGGCCGCCAGTTCAATAGCCAGGCGGAGTTGGACGCCGCACTTGTCGCCCTGGATGGAACGCCTAACAAGGGGCGGCTCGGCGCCAATGCCATCCTGGCGGTTTCCCTGGCGTTCGCGCGGGCCCGCGCCGCCGAACGCCGCGTACCGTTCTACCACAGCCTTGCCGAGGATTCCGGCACGCTCCTGAAGGCGCTCCCCCGGCCGACCATCAACCTGTTCAGCGGCGGCAAACACGCCGGCGGGCAGGTGTGCATTCAGGACGTCCTGATCGTGCCGACCGCGGCGACCATCGACGAGTGCCTCAGTCGTGCATTTGCCGTTTACCAGGCGGCCTCGAAACTGACCCAGCGAAAATATGCGGCCCGCGCTTTGACCGCGGATGAAGGCGGTTTGGCGCCGCCGTTTCGGAACACCGAGGCGATGCTCGCCGATGCAGTCGAATCCATCGCGGAAGCCGGTTTTAAGCCGGGCCGCGATGTCGCCCTGGCCGTGGATGTGGCGTCGACTCACTTTTACGAAAACGGTCGCTACCGACTCGACGGCCAATTGCTCGACAGCGGCGGCATGATCGATGTCCTGGCCGCGTGGCGGCGTCGCTACCCGATTGTCAGCCTGGAAGATGGCCTCGCCGAGGACGACTGGGAGCACTGGCCGCGATTGCGGGAAACGCTCGGCGGCGGCGTCATCGTTCTCGGCGACGATCTCCTCTGCACCAACGCAGCCCGCGTTCAACGGGCCGCCGACGGCCAGGCCGCGACCGGACTGTTGCTCAAAGTGAATCAGGTCGGAACGCTGACCGAGGCGTTGGAAGCCTGCCGCGCGGCGCGTGCCGCGGGATGGCAAGTCACCGTCAGCGCCCGCAGCGGTGAAACGGAAGACGACTGGTTGGCCGATCTCGCCGTTGGCTGGGGCGGCGATCAGATAAAAGTGGGCTCGATCGCGCACTCGGAGCGGCTCGCCAAGTACAATCGGTTGCTGGCCATCGAAGCCGAAATCGGCTTACCCGTGACAAACTGGCCCCATTGCGGCTGATCTCGCCGCGCTTATCCAGCCGGTCCTTCGCTGCCTTCACTTCCATTCTGACGGTGGTCTCTCTGCCTGCCTGCTTGCAGGCTTCGACCGGCGCCGGAAAACCATCCCGGCGCCGACGTCGAGTGATTGCAGCGAGTAATGCCTTCGAAAAGCGACTCCCACGTTCGTGGATCTGCCGCGAAGTGCGGCCATACGTTCCGCATCGGCATACGTTTCCATTCATGCCGAGAACGATCTGTTCGCGGGAAGGGGTGGGATTGGCGCTGAGCAAGGCGAAAGCGGACATCACCATGCCCGGCGTTCAGTAGCCGCACTGCAGCGATCCTTCCGCCAGAAAAGCTTCCTGGACCGCATGCAACTTCTCACCTTCGGCCAATCCCTCGATCGTGAGCACTTTCTTCTCAGCGGCCGTCTCCACGCGCACGCTGCACGATCGGATCGCGCGGCCATCCACGAGGACGGTGCAGGCGCCGCACCGTCCCTCGCCGCAGCCGTATTTGGCGCCGCTCAAATTGAGGTCGTCGCGGAGAACGCTGAGCAACGATCGCGACGGCTCGGCATCGACGGGGCGGGCCATGCCATTGACGTGAAGTTCTTTCACTGCAAGCATGATGACCTCCCACCTGTGCCGCGGGCGCGGCTGCGGTCCGAATTGCTTCCACTCGCGAGTCTATCCGACGCGAGCCGAACAGGGCATGAGAATTCTCACAGTTAACGGAGTTTCGGGAATGTGAAGTAAATTCAGGCCCTCACTTGAATTCGCCCGTGTCGTAGCGCTCCCAGAACTCCGCCGTACGGGTTGAAATTCCAAAAGCTTGCGCTGATTCGGCGACGGTCAGGTCGGCGAAGTGGCGGAGTGAGTCGGCTGATTCTGTTCGAATGGTCTGGAAAGGGCCGCCGTGACAAAATTTGTCTAGACAAGTATTGTTCCGAAGGGTATTATTGCCCGCATGGCGCCGCGACGCCCCAAGATCACCCGACGCTTCGATTCGCCCCAGCAGGAGGCCTTCCTCGCTCTGTGGCGTACCTACGATCGCCTACGCGCGTACGAAGACGAACTGTTCGCCCGATTCGAACTCACGCCGCAACAGTACAACGCCTTGCGCCTGCTTCGAGCCGAACATCCCGGAGCCTTGCCGACGCTGGCCGTCGCCGAGCGGCTCGTCTCCCGCGCTCCGGACATCACGCGGTTGCTCGACAAACTCGACGAACGCGGCCTGATCACGCGAGTGCGGCCGCCGGAGAATCGGCGTTCGGTACTGGTGGCGATCGCCGAGCCGGGCTTGAAACTCCTCGATGAAATCGCCATCCCCTTGCGCGAATGCCACGGCCGGCAACTCGGCCACATGTCCCCCGCCGACCTGGACAAGCTGATCGAACTGCTGCAAGCCGTCCGCGCGCCGCACGAACCCGAAGGCAGCGTCTGGAAGTAATCACCGGATTCTCAGGAGGATTCCCATGACCAATACCGACATCGTCATCATCGGCGGCGGCCCGTCGGGCAGCACCGCCGCGACCTTGCTTGCCCAAAAGGGATACGCAGTCGAACTCTACGAACGCGAGCACTTCCCGCGCTTCCACATCGGCGAATCGATGATTCCCAATACTTACTTTCCGCTCGAGCGCACCGGTCTGCTCGCCAAGATGAAACGGAGCCACTTCACGAAGAAGTACAGCGTGCAGTTCATCAACCAGCGCGGCAAACTCAGCGAGCCGTTTTACTTCTGGGACAACAAGCCGCACGAATCGAGTCAGACGTGGCAAGTGCGGCGGAGCGAGTTCGACAAGCTGTCGCTCGACCATGCCAAGGAAAACGGCGCGAAAGTGCATGAAGGGGCCCGCGTGCTGGAAGTGCTGTTCGAAGGGAAGCGCGCCGTCGGCGTTCGCGTGAAGCCGGAGGATGGCCCCGAGCGCGAGGTGCGGGCCAAGGTCGTGATCGACGCCAGCGGCCAGAGCACCATGATCCTCGACCGCTTCGGCCTGCGAGCGTGGGACCCTTACTTGAAGAAAGCCGCCGTGTGGACCTACTGGAAAGGGGCGGTGCGCGAGACGGGCCGCGATGAGGGAGCCACGCTGGTGATTCAGACCGAAGGGAAAAAGGGATGGTTCTGGTACATTCCGCTGCACGACGACATCGTGAGCGTGGGGGTCGTTGCCGATCACGAATACTTGTTGAAGAACCGCGACAGCAAGGACGCGGAGGCGATTTACTTCGAGGAAGTGGCGAAGGCGCCGGGCGTGCAGCCGCGAATCGCCAATGCCACCCGCTGCGACGGGTTCCGCATTCAGAAGGAATACACGTACCGGGCCAAGCAGATTGCCGGCGACGGCTGGTGCCTGATCGGCGACGCCTTCGGCTTCCTCGACCCGCTCTACTCCTCTGGCTTATTGATGGCGATGACCTCGGCATGCATGGCGACGGACGCGATCGACGCCGCCCTCCGCGCCAATGACACTTCCGAAACCCGACTGCGAAGTTGGGAAAAGCCCTATTTGCAAGGGATGGATCGCATTCGCCGACTGGTCTGCGAGTTTTATGACGGCCTCAGTTTCGGCAAGTTCATCCGCAAGCATCCGCACTTGAAGGGGCTGGTGACGGATGTACTCATTGGCGACGTGTTCAAGGACGAGGTGGACGTGCTGTGGACGCTGATGGACGAGTTGCGGGCCGAAACGGGCTTGCCGCAGTATCAGGCGTTCTTCGCGTAACCAGCGCTTCGCAAGTAGCGGTTGCTGATGATTAGGTAAGCAATGACACTAACGAAAACCCATCTTTCACCTCCCCCCTTGTGGGGGAGGTCGACGAAGGTCGTCTCGCAGAGACGACGTTCGGCGGGTGGGGGGTAGCGTTGTAGGAAATCGGGTGCTGTCCTAGGACACTACCGGAAATCGGCCCCCCACCCGCCGACTCGCTTCGCTCGTCGGCGACCTCCCCCACAAGGGGGGAGGTTGTGGGTGGTTGGTACCTGTCATTGCTTTGATAACAGTCAGTAATCCCATGAGTGTTGCCGTTGAACCCGAGTTGGCTCCGCGCCGGATTGCCGCTGCTCCGGCGGCGCTCGCCTACGTGCTCATGGTGGCGGGTGCCGTCGCGTTCTTCTTCTTGATTCGGCAAATCGGTCAATCGCTGGCCGCGCCGGAGATGGCGGCGGGCGCGATCGCCATGGCCGACGCCAAGGGCGGCGAAGTCGATGTTACTTCCCACGTGCTCGTCACGCTGGCGGTTATCGTCGCTCTCGGGTTCGCGCTCGGGCGGCTGTTCCGCTACCTGGGACAACCGCCGGTGATCGGCGAAGTGGTCGCCGGCATCCTGCTGGGGCCGTCGCTACTTGGGGCCATTTCTCCCGCGGCGATGCACGCCCTGATCCCCTCGGCCGCGGCCGATCCGCATGGCCGCGTCGTTGCGGCACTCAACGCCATCGCGCAACTCGGCGTCGTGCTGTACATGTTTCTGGTCGGCCTCGATTTGAACGGCGCGAAGTTGCGTCGCCGCGCCCGCTCCACCGTGGCCATTTCGCACGCCAGCATCGCCGCCCCGTTCGTTCTGGGCGTCGCGCTCGCCCTCTGGCTTTACCCGATCCTTTCCCATCGGGGCGTGCCGTTCACCAGCTTCGCCCTGTTCATGGGCGCGGCGCTTTCCGTGACGGCGTTCCCCGTAATGGCGCGGATTCTCGCCGATCGCCAGATGGAGCGAACCGAAGTGGGGCAAGTGGCCCTGGGTTGTGCGGCCGCCAGCGACGTGACGGCGTGGTGCCTGCTTTCGCTCGTCGTCGGCGTCGCTCAATCGCGGTTGGCCGA
>DATNBQ010000049.1:0-10198 GCA_035571955.1 Urbifossiella sp.
AAGATCGAGGATTTCCGCAAAGAGGGGGTGTTAGCGGCCATTTACGGCCGAGAATCGGCTTGACTGGCGGTTCCAAGAACGATGAATTCGGCTCGATCTGCTGGGCGGATAAAACCCACCCACTTTCCAGCTGCTTACCCCATCATGGCCTCGAGTTGCGCCGCCGAGAGGAACAGTCGATAGGGATGGCCGGGAAACTCCAAGAAGTCGAAGTGCTGGTAGAACGCTTTGGACGCATCATCGACGCAATCCAGAACGACTGCAATGAACGGGAACGTCTTTCCTGCGTCGTAGCAATCGAGTAGAGCCTGCGCCAGGAGCAACCGACCAAGTCCTTTGCCGTGCTGCTCCGAGGCGACGCCAAGCCAGGCGAGAATCGCGACAGGCAGCATTCGCTTCGGCAGTTTCTTGGCGACATCGCCCGGCAAGTCGCCGAAATCGACCTGACCGGTCGCCAGCGTGTAGTAGCCGGCGATGGCACGGGAATCCTCCAGCAGCACCTTCGTCACCGAAAGGTGTCTCTCCTGGTTTTGCAATGCCTTGGTCCTCAGCCAATCATCCACCTGGGCCTGTCCACTCGAAAATGACTTCCGCGGGTGCGGCTTGGTCAGTCGTTCGAGACGAAAGCCAGGAGGCAGAAGAACGCTCACGACTCGCCCCGCATGAGCTTGCCGAGGCTTTTCTGAGCCGACGTCAACAGGACGGGTCGATTGAGGGCAGTCCAGAATGCGAACTGTTCGTCGGAAGTCAAAGCGATGGTCTGTTCCGAAGCGGCGTCGACCTCCTTGGCGGCTTGAGAAATCGTTATCTGTCGAACGTAGTCGCTGACGCTGATGCGCCGCAGTTCCGCAGCCCGCGACAAAACGTTCTTGCTCGCTTCGTCCAGGCGAACCATCAGCGAACTGGTGGAAGATTTCTTCGGCATTGCGGTCGTTCCTTGATTGGATCGTACTGCAAAACGCAATACAGGTCAAGGGCGTCGGCCTCCGCTCACGACCCGGAGCATCCGACGCCGCAGCGAAATCTTCGCATCCACGCTTAGCCCCGGCCCTTGAAGAAGGACGCGGACATCGGCGGCAGGTTCAACAGCAGCGAATAGGGCTGCCCGTGCATCGGCAGGAACTCGGCGTGCACGCCGCCGTTGTTGCCGACATTCGAGCCCCAGTAGCAGCCCGCGTCCGAATTGAGCGATTCCTTCCAGAAGCCCGCGGCCGGCACGCCGATCCGGTAACCGTCGCGGA
The DNA here is from genome assembly GCA_035571955.1 of Urbifossiella sp. Lineage (GTDB taxonomy): Bacteria > Planctomycetota > Planctomycetia > Gemmatales > Gemmataceae > Urbifossiella. Next base: position 1,242 of record DATNBQ010000049.1, read on the forward strand.
CCACCGGTGTGAAGTTCAACACGCACAAGATTACGTCGTCCGTGGTCTTGCCGCGGCGGACGAAGCTGAGCACGCTCGAGCCGGCATCCAGGCAATCGATCCAGTCGAAGCCACCCGGCTGGTTGTCCATTTCGTGCATGGCCGGCTCGCTGATGTAGAACCGGTTCAAATCGCGGACCCACCTCTGGACGCCCTCGTGGGGCGGCCATTTCAGCAAGTGGAAATCGACGGCTTCATCCACCCGCCATTCGCGGCGCATGGCGATCTCACCGCCCTGGAAAAGCAGCTTCTTGCCGGTCATGCCCCACATGTAGCCGAACAAGGCACGGAGCCCGGCGTACTTCTGCCATTCGTCGCCGGCGCACTTGTCCCACAGCGGCCCCTTGCCGTGCACCACTTCATCGTGGGACAGCGGCAGCACGAAGTTCTCGTGGTACGCGTAGAGCATCCGGAAGGTCAGGTCGTTCTGGTGATACTTGCGGTGAATGGGATCCTTGGAAACGTACTTCAAGGTATCGTGCATCCAGCCCATGTCCCACTTGTAGCCGAAGCCGAGGCCGCCGGCATACGTGGGCCGGCTGACCATTCCCCACGACGTCGATTCCTCCGCGAACGTCTGCACATCGGGATAGTTCTTGTACACTTCCTCGTTGAAGCGGCGGAGGAAGCCAATGGCCTCGATGTTTTCCTTGCCGCCGTACGGGTTCGGCAGCCACTCGCCGTCCTTGCGGGAATAGTCGAGGTACAGCATGCTGGCGACGGCGTCGACGCGGAGACCGTCGATGTGGTACTTGTCCAGCCAGAACATGGCGGAGGAAAGCAGGAAGCTGCGGACCTCGTGGCGGCCGTAATTGAAGATGTAGCTGCCCCAATCGGGGTGGAAGCCTTGCCGCGGGTCGGAGTGTTCGAAGCAGGCCGTGCCGTCGAACTTGGATAAGGCCCAGTCGTCCGTCGCAAAGTGGCTCGGCACCCAGTCGAGGATCACGCCGATGCCGTGTTGATGCAATGTGTCGATGAGGTACATGCAGTCTTGGGGGGTGCCGAAGCGGCTGGTGGCGGCGAAGTAGCCGGTGCACTGGTACCCCCACGACGCGAAGAACGGATGCTCGGTAATGGGCAGGAACTCGACGTGGGTGAAGCCCATCTCCTTGCAGTAAGCGGCGAGTTTCGGGGCGACATCCCGGTAGCTGAGCGAGTGATACGGCGGATCGGCGGCCCGCATCCACGAACCGAGATGCACCTCGTAAATGCTGACCGGAGCGTCCTGGGCGGCGTGGTGCTTGCGACCGGCCATCCACGCCGCGTCGTTCCACTGGTAGTTCAGATCCCAGGTGACGGCGGCGGTTTTCGGCGGAACTTCGCAGGTGAAGGCGAACGGATCGTTCTTCTCGGCGGTGAACCCGCCCGGCGACGCGATGTGGTACTTGTAGCACATGCCGGGTTTGACGCCGGGAATGAAGCCGGCCCAGACGCCGGAGTGGCCGACGGGGTAAAGGCGGTTGCGGCCGCGATCCCATTCGTTGAAGTCGCCGACCACGCTGACGTAATCGGCGTTCGGCGCCCAGACGCCGAAGTGGAAGCCCACCTGGTTATCCTGCATGCCGGGGTGCGAACCGAGCTTCTCGTACAGCCGCAGGTGGCTCCCTTCGTTGAAAAGAAAGAGATCGTCCGGGGTTAACCATTGATCCACGCTGGTGGCTCCGGGCGGCGGCGTGCGAACGAGGGAAGCGGCGGGTGTGGGCAGGGGCGTCGGCACCGGCGTCGATTCCGCGCCGAATGGTTCGTACTCGGGCTTCGCGGCCGGCTTACGCGTCGATTTGCTCATCTCTTGAAACTCGGAACTCGGAATGCGGAACGCGGAATAGGATCGCATTCATGGCTTACCGAATTGCTCAAGGGAAGCTAGGGAGAGGCGGGGCCGAGTAGTCGTTCCGGAAGTGCAGGCCGCCCGAACAATCCCAACACTCAGCGATCCCGGCGGCGCGGCCGATCGCGCTCGTGGTCATCGTCATAGTCGTCGTCCCGGCGCGACCGCCGCCGCGGGCGATCCTCTTCGTATTCATCTTCTTCCCGAAGGGAGCGGCGCGGACGCTTCGGGCGGTCGTCCTCGTATTCGTCTTCTTCCCGGAGGGAGCGGCGCAAGCGCGCCTTCTGTCCGTAGCGATAGTCGTCCTCATCGTCGTCGATGTCGTCGCGGTGCCTGCGCTTCTTCCGGGGCGGTTTCCCAATCGCGGCCCCAACCCCGAAAATGATGATCGCGAAAACGATGACAATCGCCGCTTCGGCAATCGTCAGTTGCAACTGATTCTTCGCGAAGAAGCGCTCTCCCTTGGCCAAACCCAGGAGGACGCCGAGTCCCAGCATGAGCGGCAGCGGAAGGATCGCGAGGGCGCCGAGCAGGCGCGCGGGCATCCCTTCGACCACCTTGTTCTTGGTTATCGTGAATTTGCCCCGGATCAGGGCCACGAACCCGAAGATCAACAAGCCGATTTCCAGTCCGATAATCATCGCACGCTCCCAATGATCGATTACACCGCGGCGCGGCGGCCCGGCTTGCTTTGCACGACGCCGTGCGATTCCGTACAACCGCCCGCCGTCGGCAGCATCTTGCCCGGCGAACAGCGGTTGTCCGGGTTGAACGCCAGCCGCAACCGCTTCATGAACGCCAGGTCTTCCGGTGCAAACAGCTTGGCCATGAAGTCGAGTTTCTCGACGCCGATGCCGTGCTCGCCGCTCACGGAACCGCCCAGCCGAATGCATTCGTCTAAAATGTCGTGGCTGGCGTCGAGCACGCGCTGCACCTGATCCGGATCGCGTTCGTCGAACATCAAGATCGGGTGAATGTTGCCGTCGCCGGCGTGGAAGACATTGCAGACGGCGATGCGATGCTTCTTGGCGACTTCCTGAATGTGCCTCATGATCTGCGGCAACTTGGTGCGCGGCACCACGCCGTCTTGCGTGCAGTAACTCGGGTAGCCGAGGCGGCCGATGGTGCCGAAGGCCTGTTTGCGGGCCTTCCACAGGGCCATGCGTTCGGCGTCCGTGTTGGCCTTGCGAACCTCGCGGGCGCCGCAGCGGAGAGCAATCGCTTCCACCCGGTCCGCTTCTTGCTGCAACCCGGCTTCCAGGCCGTCCACTTCCATGATGAGTACGGCTCCCGCATCGAGCGGGAAGCCGAACTTGAAGGCCGCTTCCACGGCGCTGAGCATCGTCTGGTCGAGCAGTTCGAGGGCGCCGGGAACGATGCCTGCGCCGATGATCTCGCTGATCGTCGTGGTGGCGTCGTCCACGGTGTTGAAGACGCCGAGCAGCGTGCGGTAGCCTTCAGGGTTACGGGTCAAGCGGACCCAGATCTTGGAAACGACGCCAAAAGTGCCTTCGCTGCCGACGATCGTTCCGGTGAGGTCGAAGCCGGGGTTGTCCTCGCACGGACCCCCGCAGGTAACGACGCGGCCATCGGGGAGCACGATCTCGAGGCCGAGTATATGGTTGACGGTAACGCCGTATTTCAAGGTGTGCGGCCCGCCGGAATTGGTGGCGACGTTGCCGCCGATGGTGCAGGCGCTCTGGCTGGAAGGATCCGGTGCGTAATGGTATCCGAGCGGTTTGAGGGCGTTGGTGAGCCAGACATTGACGACGCCCGGTTCGACGACGGCATAGCGATCGCGGATGTTGATTTCGAGGATGCGCTTCATCCGGGCGAGGGCGATCATGACGCCGCCGCCGACCAGGACGCAGCCGCCGGCCAGGCTGGTGCCGGCGCCGCGCGCCAGGAACGATACGCCGAGTTCGGCGCACGCCTTCACGATGGCAACGATGTGTTCCGTGCTCGTCGGAAAGACGACCACGTCCGGCTTGGTCTTGGCGATGGTGAAGCCGTCGCATTCGTAGGCGGTGATGTCGGCGGCGGAGGTCAGGACGTTGTCGGCGCCGACGATGCCACGCATCCGCGCGACGAGCGGCGACGCGTGCGCCGGAGGCGTTTTCAATGCGAGGGTCATAGGGAAAGTGTAGCAGATTTGAGGCGGAAATCCGAATCCGGAAGCGGGCATGAACGCTATAGTGATCGAGCCGGTCTTGCGTTCCGGGCGGAATCCCGTGCGGCCTGATGCGTCCTGATGGGCTTGCGGACCGATCGGGCGGTCATCAATAATCTCTTCTAAGGGAGAGCGCCGAAACGCCTACATATAGGCTCAACTGAATTACCGAATGTCCATTGCCGTTACCGAAAAAGACCTGCCCGCCGCACTGACCTTGGACCAGGCAGTTGAGGCCGCATACTCCGAGGAACTGGCGGATGCCGCGAGCAAGCTGGTCCGCAGCCTGCCCGTACTCATCGAGTGCGACAAGGAACTCGCCCCGTTCTTGTACAAGAACATTCGCGACCGCCTCAAGCAGTTCAAATGGCAATGCGCCTATCTGGACGGTCGAACGCCGTCGCAACAACAAGGCACCGTGCCGATTGGCCTCATGGGCACCATGGTCGGCCAATTGCGCGAGGCGGTTCGCGCCGGATCCGCCGATAAAAAGGTCGTCGTGCTCCCGCATCTCGATCTCCTAACAACGAGCGAAGGAAATCTCACAGGCGAAGCCCGCGAAGTCATTCCACTCCTGTACGAGAACCCCGAACTCGTCTGGCTCGGCTTCAAGGATCCGTCGTTCCCCCTTCCCAAGGTCATCGAGAACCTGTTCCCGCACTGGATCGGCATTCTCGGCATCGCCCGCAATCGCCTGAGCCACCTGATTACCCAGAAGGAGAGCCGCAAGTTCGGCCGCGATTTCTCGCCGTGGCAGCTTTACAAATACGTCTCCGGCGTCAACGCGGTCCGGCTGCGCAAACTGCTCAGCACCCTGGAAGGTGAAGACTATCCGGCCAACCCGAAGCGTGCTTACGATCAGGTTCGCCAGGCCACACTCAGCGGGACGATGGAGATTCCCAGCGTCGACCTGGAAACCGACATCGGCGGCTATGCCAAGGTCAAGCAGCGACTGCGGTGGGAGATTCTCGATACGCTCGCGCAGCGGGATCGCGCGGCCGATGCCGAGACCATCGCCCGGCTGGAGGAATTGATCCCCCGCGGCATGATCTTCTGGGGCCCGCCCGGCACCGGCAAAACCTACTTCGCCAAGGCGATCGCCGCCAGCATCGGCGCCGCCATCACCATCGTTTCCGGGCCCGAACTCAAATCGAAGTGGGTCGGCGAAAGCGAAGAAAACCTCCGCCAGATCTTCCACAAAGCCCGGCAATCGGCCCCTTCCATCATCGTCTTCGACGAACTCGATTCGTTCGCCACAGCCCGCGGCACATACAGCGGCACCGGCGTCGAACACTCGATGGTCAACCAACTGCTCACCGAAATGGACGGCTTCCACAAGGATGAACTCGTCTTCGTCGTCGGCACCACGAACTTCGTCGAATCGCTCGACCCCGCCTTGCTTCGCCCGGGCCGCTTTGAATTCCAACTGCACATCCCTTACCCGGAAGACGACGATCGCCGCGACATCCTGAAAATCTACGACAAGAAGATGCGGCTGAACTTCACGGAGGAAGCACTCGATTACGCGGTCCGCCGGACCGGGGAAAACTACATCACGGCCACGGGCACGCCGTTCTCCGGGGATCATCTGAACGCGATGTGCCGGGCCGTGGCGCGCTTGCGCCTTCGCGAGAACATCACCGGCGAGACCACGGCCAAATTGATCGAGCGCGGCCTCACCGACTTCGAGGAACGCCTCGAACTCGTGGACAAGGACGCCCTCATGGTGGCCACGCACGAGACCGGCCACTTCCTCTGCGCAATCTTCTGCCCGCACCATCCGCCGCCGGAAAAAGTGACGATCCAGAGCGATATGCCGTGGTCGCCGTTCTTCACGGCGTTCAAGCACGACAAGCGCCGCATCGGCCATAGCCGCAACGAACTGCTCGACATCCTCACCGTGCTCTACGGCGGCATCGAGGCGGAGCGGTTGCTCATCGGCGACGTGACCACCGGGGCCAGCGGCTTCGGCAACCCGCGCTCGGACCTGGCCCGCGCCACTGAACTGGCCAGCATCTTCGTCGATACGCTCGGCATGTCGAACCTGGCGGCGCCGCTGCGGACCTTCCGCGATAAGGATGGCCGCCGCGAGGTGCTGTCCGGTTCGCAGGCCGAGGCCATCGACCGCCAGGTGAACGCCGTGATTGTGGAATGCCAGGCCAAGGCCGCCGCGATCTTGAAAAAACACAAGGACGACCTGATCCGCCTCCGCGACGAGTTGCTGGAGAAGAAGACGATCGAAGGGGACCGCGTGACGGCGATCGTGGCGGAGTTGCGGGCCAAGTACCCAGACGATGTCGGCGCTCCGGGTCCGAATACGGTTACCGGTTGATGTTTAGCCGCGACCCAACGGGGAGCGCTCCGCTCCGCAGACTCCGCGTCGCGGCTAATCGGTAGAAAGGAAACAACCACCATGGCACAAATGATCATCATGCTTCGCCGCGATAAGAACACCGGCAAGCAGAACATCATCGTGAAGCTCGATTCCGATCCGGATGCGCTGCCGATCGAGCACGAACAGCTGCACCGCAAGCTGGTCGAACAACTCGTCGGCAAGGGAATTGACGCCGAAGACCTCGGCGAGATCATCATCGAACGCGAATCGGAAGGCTCGGGCACCGTCGGCGCCGGCGAGACCGAACAGCACAAACAAAAAGCCGGCAATAAACAGTGATCCACGCTTCAATATGATTCTGCTTTTTCCCAATGCCGATACGCTCAAGCTCGCGCTGGCCAGCAGCATCGTCGGCCACGAAGTGACGCTGGCCCCGGCCACGCTCAGCACCGATGCCCATGGCCGCTTCTACGTCGAGCCGTCCATTGACCTGTCGCGAACCACGGCCAAGAACCTCGACCGCATCGGCGTCAAAGGATCCAAGCGGCACGGCTCGACATCCCCCGAGCCCGTAGCGAACTGGCTGCAAATCGTGCCGCTGCAAAAGGTATCCGGCACGCCGGTGCTGGCGTCGCAGGCCCCGGTACTCTTCGAACTGGAATCGGCCGACGACCTTCCCGTGCTCGTTTCGGAAATGCTTCGCCTGGGCAACGACAAGCAATCGCTGCGCTGGTTCGAGGCCGAATGCGCCAGCCGCGTACTCTTGCGCGTCCTTGGGCCGCCCTATTACACATTGCTCCGGGCCCTGGACCGAACGACGGCCGGCACGGTCCGCGCGTACCGGGAAGCGGCCCCGCGCGTCTGGATCGAACTCGGCTTCAGCCATCCCTTCGCCGCGCAAATCAAGGCTCCGGACGATCAATTCCTGCTCCTCCGTTCGCCTCGGCACTGGCTCTTCCTCGACGACGCGCCGTTCCAGGATGTGTACGACATCCTGCAGTTCCAGGTGCCGCAACTGCCGGCCGGTTGGAGCGAGACGACTCCGCCGCAAAAGATGACGGTGCCGTTAAAACTCGCCGCCGGGAACGCCGCCGACGTGCCCGAACTGTGGGTGCTCCGCGACAACGCGCTTGCGCAACTGGACGAGTTCGTCCGCGATTCCGATCAGAAACTGACGCAGCGGTTGACGTTTGCCATCGCCAGCGATGCCGAGGGGAAGCTGTTGGCGGTGTTACGGACGCGGCCATCGAAACTCGCCCCGCCCATCTTGGCGCTGGAAAACGCCATCGGGTTCAAGCCGATCTGGAAGCTCAACAATTTATACGTGCCGGTCGGCAAGCGGCTGCACCCGACGTTGCGCCGCGATATCGTCCGCCATTTGCTGGCGCCGAAAGACGACGAGATCGTCTGGCTGCAACCCGATGGCGTCGGCGGGTTCACGCCGGTCAGCATTCCCGACAATTCCTTCCACACATTCGATGAATGGGTGAAGTATTGGATTGAAAAGGAGAAGGCGCGGCTGGATGTGTGGGTCAAGGCCACGCGTTTCGATTTCGAGCAGTTCATTTGCAAGGACGCCGGAAGCCCGATACCGAAACCGAGTGCGCCGGAACAGGAGCCGCCAGTCCGCGAGGACGAGCCGAGGCCGGCGAAGCCCATCGGCAAGCCCGCGCGCGGCAAACCGGGGGCGGCGCCCGTGCCCGTCGCCGAATTGATCGCGGCCCCCGAGCCGCCGCCGGCGAGCCATTGGCGCATCCAGCGCGAAGGACTCGAAGAGAAGTTTCTGGCCATCGAGGGCCCGCTCGACGACCCCGAGCGGCGCGAACTTTGGCCGCAACTGGCCAGCGCCAATGCCGGCGAAGGCAACCAGAACGAGGCCGCGATTTGCTGGCTCAATGCCCTGTGGTACGGCTTGGCCGGGACGTCTGTCGAAGATTGGGTTCGCGCTGAGTACGGCATTACCGGACAACTCGACGCCAAGGAATTCGACCGCAAGTTGACTGCCAAGAACCCGTCGGTGGAGAATACGCGGGCCGTGGTCGCCGGATTCCTTGGCTCGGCGAACCGCAATCCGGTTCCGCCGTGGCTGCCGGAGCGACTCCCGGCAATTCAGAGGTATCTCGAGGCACACGAGGCGGCGCTGCCGGTGCGGGCCGTGTGGCTGGCCGGGCTTCATCTCGCTCGGTTGGCCGGCGCGGACGTGCTCGGCCTGGCCCGCGTTCGCGATCGTTTGCTGCAGCGACTCCTGGAAGAAGGGCTGCGGGCCGAGCGCGACTTGCCGCTCTTCCTCCGCTATGCCGGCCTCAAGGATGCCGCCCGCTTGCGGCTCGTCCGCGATAAGGTGGCCGAGATTCACCGGGTCGTTCGCGCCTGGATCGAACAGTGGATCGAGAAACTTCCGGCCCTGGAACGCGCGGCCGAACGCCGCGAGCAAGAGAAAAAGAAGATTCAGCAGAACTTCGCCTACGTCGATCTGCTCTTCTCATTTGCCCTGGCGCGTCTCGGCGAATTCGACGAAGCCAAGCGGTTCAAACTGAACGCCTGGCAAGCGATTTCCATTCACGGCGAGAGCCAATCGACGGCCG
>DATNBQ010000050.1:0-7498 GCA_035571955.1 Urbifossiella sp.
CCGCGATGGCCGAGGAAGCGGTGCTCTTCTTCCAGGACTTGTTCGCCAACGACCGTCCGGTGCAGGCGATCCTGGACGCCGATTATGCGTTCGTCAACGATCTTCTCGCGAAGCATTACGGCATCCCCGGCGTCAGCGGGCCGACGTTCCGCAAGGTCGATGGCGTTCGCAAATACGGCCGCGGCGGCATCCTCGGCTTCGGCAGCATACAGGCCAAGCAATCCGGGGCATCGCGCACCAGCCCGGTTCTGCGCGGCAACTGGGTCGTCGAAACGCTGCTCGGCGAGAAGCTGCCGAAGCCGCCGCCCAATGTGCCGCAACTTCCCGCCGAAGAAGGAGCGGGCCGCCTCACCACGCGGCAACAGGTCGAGAAGCACGCCAAGGCCCCCGAGTGCGCGGTCTGCCATGTCCGCATCGACCCGTTCGGCTTCGCCTTGGAAAAGTACGACGCTATTGGCCGCCTTCGCGACAAGGACCTCGGCGGCCTCGCCGTCGTTGCGAAGGCCAAGCTCAAGGACGGCACGCAATTCGAAGGCATCGACGGCCTGCGAAGCTATCTGCTCGCCAGGAAGCAGGACGTGATCGTGCGGCTGTTCTGCCGGAAGTTGCTCGGCTACGCTCTCGGCCGTGCCGTTACGCTGTCGGATACCGTGCTGATCGACGAGATGGTCGCGGAATTGAAGGCGAACGGCGGCCGCGTCCCGGCCGCGGTACAAGCGATCGTCCGCAGCCCCCAATTCCGCATGATCCGCGGCGCGGAGTTCGAATGAAGTTGCCTCTGACGTTGGAAGTCGCATTTCCTTCCGCTAGCATGGGTGAAGGTCGTTCGGTTTTGGGTTCCGATTTGAGGGCGTTCTTTCCATGAGCCAGGAACAACTGGGCGAGTTGGTGCCCGTCGGCGGCGGCGACGCGATTCCCTTGATTCAAGACACAATGACCATCGGGCGGCGAAAAAGCTGCGATATTCAACTCGATTTCGCGAACATTTCCGGCACCCATGCCGAGCTGGCCTTCAAGAACGGCGTCTGGCACCTCCGCGACATGGGAAGCACCAACGGCGTGAAGGTGAACGGCGAACGGACGCTGCGGCGGCCGCTCCGCCCCGGCGACGAGATTGCCGTCGCCAACCACAGGTACACCATTCAGTATCAGCTTGCGGCCGGCAGTTCGCTCGAAGACATTTTCACCGAAGAGGAGGACGTCTTCGGGCAATCGCTGATGGAGAAGGCTGGCCTCGAGAAGCCGAAGCGATCCGATTCCCACAAGAAGTGAAGCTCGATTTCCGAGATTCTACTTGCCTCAACTCCCGGCGCGGCCAATAATGGACAAAGAGGTCCAATTTAGCTCCTGCCGGGAGACCTGCCCATGATTCCCGTCCCGCGACTGGCGATTCCCCTCCTCTTCGCGGCCGTTGCAACCCCAGCCCCAGCCGCCGATCTCAACCTGCCGCCAATCAACTACGAGAAGGCCGCGACCGACAACGCCGTCACGCGTCTCCAGCGCGACCTGGCCGCCGGCCGCCAAAAACTTACCCACGAAGACGAACGCGGCTACCTCAAGTCCGTGCTCGCCGCACTCAAAGTGCCCGTTTCGTCGCAGCTACTCGTCTTTTCGAAAACCAGCCTGCAAAGGAGCCGGATCGCCCCGGCCACGCCGCGGGCCATTTACTTCAACGACGACATTTACATCGGCTACTGCCAGCGCGGCGACGTGATCGAAGTGTCCGTCGCCGACCCGCACATCGGCACGGCGTTCTACACGCTCGACCAGGAACCGGCCGAGCGGCCGCGGCTCACCCGCCAAACCGAGAACTGCCTCATCTGTCACGGCGGCTCCAGCACCCGCGGCTATCCCGGCCACCTGCTCCGCTCCGTCCACGCCGACCGCACCGGCGAACCGATCCTCGCCTCCGGCTCCTCGCGCACCGAAGACACCAGCCCCTTCGAAGAACGCTGGGGCGGTTGGTACGTCACCGGCCGCCACGGCAAAATGGAGCACAAAGGGAATCGCGTTTACCGCAATCGCCGCGATTACGACGACCCGGTGAAGTTCGCCGATTCGCAGAACCTCACCGATCTGAAGCCGTTCTTCACGACCGGGGCGTACTTGTCGCCGCACTCGGATATCGTGGCGATCATGGTGCTCGGCCATCAGGTCGGCGTGCACAATCGCTTGGCCCGCGCCGCGTTGGAAACTCGCTGCGCCCTGCATTACCAGGTGGAACTCAACAAGGCGCTCAAGGAACCGGCCAATACGAAGTACGATTCCGTGAAGAGCCGGATATGTTCCGTCGGCGACGATCTCGTGAAGGCGATGCTGTTCAGCGAAGAGACGCCGATCGCCGACCCCATTTCCGGCACTTCGACGTTCGCCAAGGAATTCGCGGAGCGCGGGCCGTTCGACAAACAAGGCCGATCGCTGCGGCAATTCGACCTGAAAACGCGGCTCTTCAAGTATCCGTGCAGTTACCTCATTTATTCCGAAGCGTTCGACCGGTTGCCGGGCGAAGTCCGCGGCTATGCACTTCGGCGACTCCACGACGTGCTGACGGGAAGCGACAACAACAAGGCGTTCGCGCACCTGAGCGCGGCCGACCGCCGGGCCATTTTGGAAATCCTCCGCGAGACTAAATCGAACCTTCCGGCTTACTGGCGAGAATAACGATCATCCGAGTCGCGACCGTCAGGGAGCGGTATTGCAAGTCCGCTCCCTAACGGTCGCGGCGCTGTTACGCGCTGTTGCGGCATCAATGGCGGAAGTGGCGCACACCGGTGAAGAGCATGGCCAGGCCATGTTCGTCGCAGGCCGCAATGCTATCGACGTCTTTTACTGAGCCGCCGGGCTGGATGATTGCCGCGACTCCGGCCGCCGCCGCGGCGTCCACGTTGTCCCGGAACGGGAAGAATGCATCGGACGCCAGAACGCTTGCCTTCACGCGATTGCCGGCCTTCTTCACCGCGATCTGCACCGAATCGACGCGGCTCATCTGGCCCGCGCCGACGCCCACGACGTGGATCGCGCTCGGCTCCGCGGACTCCGCCTCGCGGCTAACCAGGACAATGGCATTGCTCTTGACGTGTTTGCAGACGAGCCATGCGAAATGGAGCGCGTGGAATTCCGCCTCGGTTGGCTTGCGCTTGGTCACGCACTTCCATTCGTCCGGCTTGTCGGCCCCAACGTCGCGGGTTTGCACGAGCAACCCGCCATCGACGCGGCGATAATCGAGTCCTTGCGGCCCGCCGATCAGTTCGCCGGTCTTGAGTAGCCGCACGTTCTCCTTCCATTTCTTGAGGGCGTCGAGCGCGTGCGGTTCGTAAGCCGGGGCGATCACGCATTCGATGAACCGCTTGGCTTTCGGGTCCATGATGGCCGAGGCGGTGTCGGCATCGACCGGTTTGTTGAAGGCGAGGATGCCGCCGAAGGCGGACTGCGGGTCGCCGTCCCAGGCGGCGCGGAAGGCATCGGCGAGTTTGCTGGCGGTGGCGGCGCCGCACGGGTTGTTGTGCTTCACGACGACGCAGGCCGGCCCGGCGAATTCCCGCGCCAGGTTCAGGGCCGAATCGAGATCGAGAATGTTGTTGTAACTGAGTTCCTTGCCGTGAAGCTGCTCCGCGGTGGCGACGCAGGCATGTTTGTCTTTTGCGGTGATGCCAGAGTCGAAGTAAAACACGGCTTCCTGGTGAGGGTTCTCGCCGTATCGCAGAGCTTGTGCCAGGTCGAACGACAGTTGCAAATTGAGCGGCCAATCAACCTCACCAGCTTCGCCGATCTTCGGCGATCCAACCTGCCCGAAATACTGCTCGATCGCTACGTCATAGCGGGCGATACGCGCAAATGCAGTCGCGGATAACCGTGCCCTCATCTCGCGCGAAAGCGAGCCGTTGTTGGCGTCGAGTTCCTTGAGGATAAGCGAATACTGAATCGCGTCGGTTACGACCGCAACGCTCTCGAAGTTCTTCGCTGCCGCCCGGATCATGCATGGGCCGCCGATGTCGATGTTCTCGATCGCTTCGGCTTCGGTAACGCCGGGCTTCGCCACAGTCTGCTCGAACGGATACAGGTTGCAGACCACCAGGTCGATCTCGGGAAGCTGGTGCTCGGCCAGCGTCCGCACGTGCTCCGGCTTGTCGCGCTTGGCTAATAGTCCCGCGTAGATTGCCGGATGCAGCGTCTTCACGCGGCCATCCAGGATTTCCGGGAAGCCCGTCAACGCGCCGATGTCCTTCACCGGCAACCCGGCATCCGCCAGCGCTTTCCGGGTGCCGCCGGTCGCGATCAGTTCCACGGAATACTTTTGCACCAGTTCGCGGGCGAACTCGACGAGCCCGGTCTTGTCGGAAACGGAAAGCAACGCACGGCGGATGGGTCGGAGCATCTCTTCCTCGCAAGGTGGCCACCAATGCACTGGGATACTTTACGAATCGCGATCCTGGGCAAGCAGGGTTGAACCGGAGGCCGACTTTCCGGAAGATAGTGGGGACCGCCCAACCCAGGAGGCTGCCATGCCCGCGGCGAAATGGACGATCGGAACGGTCCTGCTATTGGCGGGGGCCGTGCAACTGTCGGCGCGGCCCGACGAGGCCGTCGACCTGCGCGGGCCGGCCCCGAAGAAAGGCGACATCTCCGTTTCGAAGAGCGTCTTCCGCATCAAGGGCGCCGACGTGAAGATTGCCATCGGCGGCGCGAAGATCAACGCCAAGCAATCGCTCACGGCCACTGAAGAGGAAGAAACCAAGGTGCTCGCCGTCGAAGGCCGTCAGGCCACCAAGGTGCAGACCCGCATGATCAAGGAACAGGTCGAATCGAAGACCGAACTCGGCGGCCAAGAAAAGGACGACTCCAAGGCCGGCGAACTCGATAAGGAAGTCATCATCAGCCAGCGCGACAAGAACGGCAAATGGAAGCATTCCCTCGTCGACACCAAGCCAACGGCGAAGCAGAAGAGGGAACTCGACAAGCGCGTCGGCCCCGAAAACCAGGACGAGCTTTATCCCGAAGGCAAGGTAAAAGTGGGCCACACCTGGACGGTGGACGCCTCGGCCTTGCAGCGCGTCTTCGGCGGCTCGATCACCGAACTCAAAGGCAAGTTGAAGATGAAGTTCGTCAAGATCGAGACGATCGATGGCGAGGAATGCGCGGTGATCGAGATGGCCGGCGACATCAAGGGCGTTGCCAAGGAAACCGAGGGGACGCTCGACGTGGAATTGAAGAACATGACCGGCACGACCTGGCGCTCGATCAAGACCGGCGTCGATGTGAAGGACAAGGCCAAGGGCGACATCACAATGAGCGGCAAGATCGAGATGGATGGGGCCAAGGCCGACCTGATGCTGGAAGGCCCGTTCACGATCGACAGCACCGCGAAGCAGAAATAGGTCACAGGCACGGGCAAGAATGCCTGTGCCACCCATGAGCAAGTGCCGGTTTTTGCCTTGGTGGCACAGGCATTCTTGCCTGTGCGCTCTTGCGCGGATGCAATGTCTGTCCCACGAGGAATCAGGGTCCAAACAGGGTTTCCTCCCGTGAATATCCGCACCTTCCAACCCGGCGACGAACGCGTGCAGGCCGGGCTATTCAACGCCGTCGCGTTCGCGTTGCCGGGGTTCAAGCCCGCCACGGAAGAAGACGTCAAGAAGCGAACCCGCGCCCGCGGCTTCGATCCCGCACACCGCTTTTATGCCGAGGAAGGCGGCGCGGTCGTCGGATATTGCGTGCTCGAAGCGGCCCAGAACCGGATCAGCTACCCGTGGTGCAAAAAGGGGTTTGAATCGGCCGCGGCGCCACTATTTGAAAAGGCACTCGAAGCCGCGAAGGAACGCGGCCTCACCAAGCTCTACGCCGCCTATCGCCGCGACTGGGAGCCGGTCCTACGCTTCCTGGAAGACAATGGCTTCGCCAAAACCCGCGACCAGATCAACTACGTGGCCGAGGCCGTCGATTTGCCGACCATCGCCAGCCGCAGCAACATTCCGTTTCGCCGGCTCAAGCCCGAGGACATCCCGGCCCTCGCGGAACTCGGCCGCGGCCTCATCCGCATCTCCGAAGAAAAGCTCAGAACCTACCTCTTCTCGAATCCCTATTTCCCGGTCGAGGCGTTCCTGGTGATGGAGCGCGACGGCAACCCCGTGGCTGTCGGCGTCGGCCTGGAAATCCCGACCTGGGCCGATGCCAAGCGGATCGACTCGCTAGCCCCCTGCTTCCGCATGGGCGCCTTCGGCACCGAAGGTTACAGCGCCAAGCGCGTCAACGGGCTCTTCAGTTTCGTTGCCAGGCCGGAACACACCTTAACGGCGGGATTGGCACTCTTGCACGAGGCGAGCCAGGAGATGACGGAAGGAAGCGTCTCGGCGATCTGCGCCCAGTGCCCGAGCGACGCCACGCACCTGGTGAACTTCTATACGCGGTATTTCAAGGAACAGGGCCGCTTCCCGATCTACGAGCGAAGTTTGTAAAAGCCCACCCGCGGCCGCGAACGCGATCACTCGGGCGGTATCTTGTTGGCTACTGGCGCTGCGGTATGCTACGCCAAACATGATCCACAACCCCCAGGGGGTAAGCGATGGACAGGGAGACGTTCACGGCGACCATCGCGGCGTTCCAGGGTCGGAAGCCATTCAAGCCATTTACCGTGGCCCTCGTGGACGGCGACCGCTACGAGGTCGATCGCCCGAACGTTCTCGCCCTCGGCGACGGTGCGGCGGTGCTTCTCGCCCCAGGCAACGTGCCGGTGTTCTTCGACCACGAGGGGGTACGTCAGGTCATCGGAGAGCTGTCCGGCCGTGGTGCGGAGACCTCCTGACTAGGTGCTGAACCCCCCTGCTGTAGATATAAGGGAAGACTGTTTCAACAGTGGGCTTTTAGTTTCCCATCACGTACGGCTGCACGTATGGTCCCTTGGGAATGACCGCCAGGCGAGCCGCGGGGCCATAGGCCGCGAGCGCCTCGGCCACGGCGGCTTCCACGCTCGCCGCCGGCTCCACGCGGCAACGCCGCAGTACATCCGCCGGCAAGCCCTTGGTCACCACCTTCACCCGGCAGTGCGCCAGCACCTTCTTCAGCATCACCAGCTGCCATTCGTCCATTTCGCAGGTGTCCGACTCGCTCGGGCGGTCGTAGCGCCCCTTGGCTTCATACTCGCTTAGCTGGTGCTGGAATTCGGGGCTGCCGAGGCCTTCGGACAGGCTGGCCGCCAGCACGATCGTGCCGCCTTTCTTGACGATGGAAAGGACGCCGGTGAGCCCCTTGACGGCCTGATACCAGGTGGTATCGAGCGGGTAGCCGGCACAGGAAGTGACGACGACGTCGCACGGCGCCGGCACCCCGGCCGCCACCACGTCGCGGCAAAAGCGGACGCCCGATTCCCACGCCTGGATCATGTCGCCGGCCCCGACCCAAAGAATGCGCCGCTTGCCGTCGATGCAGACGTTGGCGATGAAATCGCAGCCGGCCATCTGGGCAATCCGCGTGTTCTCCTCGTGCACCGGGTTGCCGTCGAGAC
>DATNBQ010000051.1:0-3048 GCA_035571955.1 Urbifossiella sp.
GACGCCATTCGCAAACTCGCCGATCCCGAGTCGCGACCGATGATTGCCCCGAGCCAGGGCGTTCACATCGTACTCGACGGCTCGTTCCTGTCCGGCGACGCGGCAATCATGGTGCCGCGCACGAGCGACGGCCGCGTCCTCTTCGCCATCCCGTGGCATGGCCACACCGTCGTCGGCACCACCGATACGCCGATTGCCGAAGCGAGCCTCGAACCCAGGGCCCACCCCGAAGAGATCGAATTCATCCTCGATGCGGCCTCGCATTACCTGGCCCGGCGGCCCTCCCGCGCGGACATCCTCAGCGTCTTTACCGGGATTCGGCCGCTGGTGAAATCCGATGAAGCCGCGAGCACGGCGGCCTTGTCGCGCGAGCATACGATCGAGGTCGGCCGTTCCGGATTGCTGAGCATCGCCGGCGGCAAGTGGACGACCTACCGCAAGATGGCCGAGGATTGCGTGGATCATGCGGCGCTTCTGGCGAAGCTCGATGAACGCCCTTGTGCCACGCGATCCCTGCGAATCCACGGCTGGCACGAACGCGCCGAGGAGTTCGGCGACCTCTGCTGGTACGGGGCCGATGCGCCGGCCATCGCCGACCTGATCGCGGCCAAGCCGGAACTCGGCCAGCGGCTGCATCCGGCATTGCCGATCGTCGCGGCCCAGGTGGTGTGGGCGGTTCGCCGCGAGATGGCCCGAACCGTGGACGACGTGCTGGCCCGGCGGACGCGGGCCTTGTTCCTCCACGCGAAAGCGGCCGTAGCGATGGCCAAGGATACCGCTCGCCTCATGGCCAGGGAACTTGGCCGCGACGACGCATGGGAAGCGGAGCAGGTTGCGCGATTCACAACGCTGGCGGAAGGCTACTTGCCGACTGTGTAAGGCCATGTGCGCCAACGATTCTTGAAGTTCTCGAGGGCGATGTCGGGCACAGCCCGACCTACAGGGCGGCTTTTGTAGGTCGGGCTGTGCCCGACGTTCTTTGACTCCATGAATCGTTGGCGCTCGCCACGGCGACGTGCACTATTGCCGCATTTTTTTGGCATCCCTTCCTACAATTCCTGCATCCTCCGAGGTTCGCGCCATGCCGGATTGCGTCGGTTTCGCCATTGTCGGCTGCGGGATGATCGCTCGGTATCACGTGCGGGCGCTGGCCGAGATTCCCGGCACGCGGGTGGCGGCCGTGGTGAGCCGGTCGCCGGCCAGTGCGGCCAAGCTCGTGCAGGAGACCGGCATTCCGGCGTGCCCCACGTTTTCGACCGTGGAAGAGGCGGTGAAGGCCAGCGGCGTCGATGCCGTGATCGTGACGACGCCGAGCGGGGCGCACCTGGAGCCGGCGTTGACTGCCGCGGCCGCCGGCAAGCACGTCGTTGTCGAGAAACCGCTCGAGATCACCGGGCTGCGCTGCCAGCGCATCATCGACGCCTGCGACAAGCATCGCGTCAAGTTGTGCACCATCTTCCCATCTCGATTCGCCGATGCGAACGTCGTTCTGAAAGCGGCGGTGGATGCGGGGAAGTTCGGCCGGCTCACATTCGGCGAAGCGTCCAACAAATGGTGGCGCACCCAGGCGTATTACGACGACGGCGGCTGGAAAGGAACGCTCGCCCTCGACGGCGGCGGCGCCCTCATGAACCAGGCCATTCACAACGTCGATCTGCTTCTCTGGATGATGGGGCCGGCGACGCACGTGTGCGGGCTCACTGCCACGCTCGCCCACGAGCGCATCGAGGTGGAGGACACGGCTGCGGCGACAATTCGCTTCGCCAACGGCGCCCTCGGCGTCCTCGTCGGCACCACCAGCGTGCATCCCGGTTATCCCAAGCAGATCGCCATCCACGGCGACCGCGGCTCGGCCGTCATCGAGCAGGAAGACGTGCTCAAGTGGGACTTTGAACCGACGACCGAGGCGGATGCGGAAGTGAAGCAGCGCTTCGCGGCAAAGGTGGGGGCCAGCGGCGGCGCGGCCGACCCCAAGGCAATCAGCCACGAAGGACATCGCCGGCAACTGGCGGACTTCGTCGAGGCGATTCGCGCCGATCGCCCGCCGAGCGTGGACGGTCGCGAAGGGAAGCGCGCCGTCGATCTGATTTGCGCGATTTACGAAAGCAATCGCACCGGCCGACTCGCCGTCATTAGTCATTAGTCATTAGTCACTGGCCGTAAGCAATGACCATGGATTAATGGCCAAGGACCTCCGATCATGGACCCGTATGCCGAACTCGCGGAACTGGCGGGCGGGTTCATCCACGACATCAAGAACCACGTCGGCACGCTGCTATTGAACCTGCAATTGCTCGCCGAGGATTTCGAGAACCCGGAAAGCCAGCGCGAACGGCGCGCGCTCGAACGCATCACCCGCCTGACCGAGGAATGTTCCCGTCTGGCCGATCTGTCGAACGATTTCCTCCGCTTCGCGCGGGTGCAAGAATTGAAGCGCGAACGGATCGCCCTGGCAAGCGCGGTGGAGCGGATGATCGATTTCTTGACGCCGACGGCCAAGCAGCGCGGCATCGTCATCGACTGGTATCCCGCTGCCGAGCTTCCCTTGCTCGACATCGATCGCGATCTTTTCGACCAGGCGCTCCTGAACGTGATGCTCAACGCCGAACAGGCGATGCCCGATGGCGGAACCATCACGCTGATCAGCCGGCTCGACGGCGCGTGGGCCTGTCTGGACGTGATCGATACGGGGTGCGGCATGACGCCGGAAGTGCAGGCCAAGCTGTTTCGGCCCTTTCACACGACTAAACCGAACGGCAATGGGCTGGGGCTGCCGACGGCGCGGAAAGTCGTGCATGCCCACGGCGGGACGATCGAGGTGCAAAGCGAACCGGACCGCGGCACGAAGGTGACGTTTCGGTTGCCGTGCGGCTAATGA
The DNA here is from genome assembly GCA_035571955.1 of Urbifossiella sp. Taxonomy (GTDB): domain Bacteria; phylum Planctomycetota; class Planctomycetia; order Gemmatales; family Gemmataceae; genus Urbifossiella. The sequence goes on from DATNBQ010000051.1 coordinate 2,879, forward strand.
AAGCGGCCTCCGAACTTTCGCTCGGAGGCCGGTCCAATTTCAGGAATCAGCGGAAATCACGGGCCGTACGGCGGAACAGGCGGAATCGTCGGCGTCGGGGCGGGCGAGGGGTCCGACGGGATCGGCGGCGGCGAGGCGGGCGGCGCACCCGGATCGTACGGCGGCGGACT
>DATNBQ010000052.1:0-6591 GCA_035571955.1 Urbifossiella sp.
CCATTATTGATAATCCGCCCGCCGCGCGGCGACTGTTCCTTCATCAACCGGAACGCCTGCTGCGTGCAATAGAACATGCCGGACAGGTTCACGTCGACGACCTGCTTCCACTGTTCGGGCGACAGGTCTTCGAGTGGAAGCGGCGGAGCTCCGGTGCCAGCGTTATTGAAAAGCAGATCGAGCCGGCCGAACTTCTGCTTGGCCTTGTCGAAGAGCGACCGCACGGCGACGGGGTCGGCCACGTCCGTGGGAACGACCACGGTGGGCGCGGCGACCGCGGCCGCCGTCTGTTCGAGGGCGGCGGCCCGGCGGCCGGCCAGCACCAGCGAATAGCCTTCTTTCGCCAATGCCAGCGCCGTGGCCCGGCCGACCCCCGAACCCGCCCCCGTGATCATCGCGACTTTCGCGGCCATCAGCTCACCTTCTTCAGGAAGGTCACGCGGCCCGTGGACACCCACTCGACGACGAAAATGTTGCCGTCCTTATCGAAGGCGGCGTCGTGCGGATGGACGAACTTGCCGGCCAGCCACTCCTTCGGTTGCCCGCGAACCTTGAAGCCGTCGAGTACCTTCTTCCGCCAAACCGGATCGTCGCCGAGATGCACGATCGGCTTGAGTTCCTTGTCGAAAAGGCTGACGCGGGCGTGCAGGTCGGGGACGAGCAGGACGTCGCCGCGCGTCTTGGCGTGGGCGGGGAAGAGCACGGTCTTGCCGGATTCAGTGGCGGCCAGCGGCTTGCCATCGAGCGAGAAGGTTTGCAGGCGGGCGTTGGCGCGATCGCACACGATCAGCACCGGATGATCCTTGGCGCGGGCATCGACCCACTGGCCGTGCGGCGTGGAAAGTTGCCCGAGCCCCTTTCCGGGCCCGCCGAACACCTTCACGAGATTGCCGTCCTTGTCGTAGTTGAACATGTGGTTGGAGCCGTAGCCGTCGCCGACGTTGAAGCCGCCATCGGGCAAGAAGCAGATGTTGGTCGGGTTATAGGGCTTTTTGGGGTCCTCGTATTCCTTGCACTCGGGGCGGCCCTTCTCCCAAACCTTCTCGCCTTTGAGGGTGGTCTTCACGAGTTTCAACTTCGGCGTCCAGGTATTCGAGAGGTAGGCGAATTCGTCGGAGCCTTCCTTGCGAATCTCGATGCCGTGGCCGCCGCCGTGCCACTGTTTGCCGAACGAGCGAACGAACTTCCCTTTCGGATCGAAGACGAGCACGGTGTCCATCTGCTTGCCGATGCCCTGGTGGGTGATGTAGACGAGCCCTTGCGAATCGATGGCGACGTTGTGAGTGGTTTGCCAGCTGTAGTCGGTCGGGAGCTGGGCCCAGTCGTGGAAGCATTCGTATTTGTGGTCGCCGCTGCCGACGGCGGGATTGAGGTCTTCGGTGCGGCGGGTGATGCCGAGCAGGGTGGGGCCGGTGGCGGCGGCCGCGGCAACCGCCGCGGAGGAGCGGAGGAAGTTCCGGCGATTCATTGAAAGGCTCCGGGAAAGAAGGATTGGCGGAGGTCATGGTAGCGAGCGGCACCGGAAATGCGAGCGCGGAAATTCGCGCCGTTAAATGCTTGAACCCACAACGGCCGATAAGGTAAGATAGGATGATTAGTACGCTATCCCGGTGAACCACCCCGCTCGTCGGCCCGCGACGAATGGTTGAGGTGATATGCCCATGAGCGCTACGATCTGCACCGAACCCGAGCGGCAAAGCTTCAACCGCCACTGTCGCCAGGAGATGATGATCCACAAATGGATCGCCAGCCAGAAGGTGGGTTACGATCTCGGCGAAGCGGCGATCCGCGAATGGGTGCAGATGCACTGGACGGGCTATTTGCGAGCCAGGTGGGTCGAACACCTTCAAGGCAAGTGCTTCTGGACCGAGCTTCACAAGTGCGATTACGGCCTGCTCCAGCGGGCATTCCAAGACCGCTCGCAACTCCTCGATGAAATCCTCGGCCAACTGAAGGCCGGCAAAGAAAACCTCGACGTTCTCCGCTGGGCCTGCGACAATCACATCTCGTTCGACTCCGTCATCGAAATCCTCGAAGCCCTCGACGTGAACAGCAGCCGCATCGTGCACACCTTCGACCCGGAATAATGGTCGCCTCACGCCCCGCCTGAAAGGGACTTCCCATGCGCTGGAATCGGCTGCTCGCATTGACGTGCCCCGCGATGTTGGTTGCCGCCTTGTCGCCGGCCGGTGCGCAGAAACCGACCTTCTTCGATAAAGCCGTCAAGAAGATCGAAGCCAAGTTCGAACCCGCCGAAGCCAAACCGGGGCAGACCGTGACGTTCCAGATCGTCATGGAGATGAACAAGGGGTTCCACACTTATCCCACGATGCAGCCCGAGAAGGCCGCCGAGAATTTCGTCAATATCATCAAGTTCCCCAAGCCCGGCGACGTGATCTTCGTCGGCAAACTCGCCGACCCCAAAAAGTTCGAAACGCACGCCGAACCGATGCTCGGCATCAAGGAACTTCACGTATTAACGGGAACGGCGATCTACACGCGCAAGGCCGTGGTGTCGCCGAAGGCCAAGGCCGGGATGGTGGAAGTGAAACTCGATTTGTTCGAAGTGATGGTCTGCGATGCCTCGAACTGCTTCCCGAAAAAGGTGCCGCTGACGGCGAGATTCAAGGTCCTGGAAGGGCCGGCGGCGCCAGTGGAGAAACAATTCGCCGAGGAAGTGGCGAAAGCCGTGAAGTGAGGCCGATTAGCCGCGAGCCATGGGGGAGCGAGCCTGCAGTCAGCCCGCAACTTCGCCGAGGATTTTCAATCCCGTCTCGATCTGATCCGCGGTGATGCAGAGCGGCGGGCAGAAGCGGATGCCGCTTTCGCCGCAGCCGAGCAGCAATAGCCCGCGGCGGAAACTGGCCTGCACGATCTGTTCGCGCAGTGCCGGCGTCGCCGCGTCCACCGCCGTCATCAAGCCCATGCCGCGGACGTTCGCGAAATTCGGGTTCTTCTCCGCGAGTTTCCGCAGGCCGGCCCGGAGTTGCTCGCCGCGAGCGGCGGCGTTGGCCATATATTCCCGTTCCAGCAAATCGATGGTGGCGAGTGCCGCCCGGCAACTCACCGGATTGCCGCCAAAGGTGCTGGCGTGGCTGCCGCTCGGCCAGTCCATCACGTTCCCCTTCGCAATGATCGCCCCAAGCGGCATTCCGCTGGCGATTCCCTTCGCCGTGCAAATAATGTCCGGTTCGACTCCGTAATGCTCCACGGCGAACATCTTGCCCGTTCGCCCCATTCCCGATTGCACTTCGTCCACCACGAGCATGATGGCGTGCTTGTCGCAGAGAGCCCGCAGCGCCGGCAAACAGCCGAGCGGCAGCGGATGATAGCCCCCTTCCCCCTGGATTGGTTCGACGAAGATGGCGGCGACTTCATCCGGCGGGGCGACCCGGTGAAATAGCGTGTGCTCGATCTCTTGCACAAGAGCGCAGCCGTTCGCGCAATCGCCCGGCGGGCAGGCTCGGGGAAACTCGACGTGGTGAATGTCCGGCACCAGCGGCGAGAAGCCGCGGCGATGCACCAGCTTCGAGCCGGACAGCGACATTGCCCCATAGGTGCGGCCATGGAAGGCGCCGAAGAAGGCCACGACGCGGCTCCGCTCCGTGTGCCAGCGAGCCAATTTCAAAGCCCCTTCGATGGCCTCGGCTCCGCTGTTCGTGAAGAAGATCTTCTTCGGCGACGGGCCGGGCGACACCTTGGCCAGGCGTTCCGCGAGGTCGATCTGCGGGCGGTAGTAAAAATCCGTGCCGCTCATGTGGATAAGCGTTTCGGCCTGATCCTGGATGGCCGCGACCACTTCCGGATGGCAGTGGCCCGTGGACGTGACGGCGATGCCCGCGGTGAAATCGAGGAACAGATTGCCGTCCACATCCTCGATGACGGCGCCGCTGCCGCGAGCCACGACCAGCGGATAGATGCGCGTGTACGACGGCGAGACGTACTCGGCGTCGCGGGCAAGCAGGATTTGCGCCGCCGGGCCTGGCAGCGGCGTGCGAATGGCGGGAACGTTTTGGTTGTCGTAGCGGAAGAGGCTCATGATGTTCCTCGATCGAGCCCGCCCCGGCAAGGGTTGGGCTTGTTATTCCTGCGGCAAGCCGACGGCCTCGCGGAAGCGCACGGCATAGAGTCGCACCGCCATGTTCGCCGCCGAGTCGAGCGCCTCGCCGTAGTAATTGGAATCCTTCGGCTGAATGCCCGCCGCGATCGCCTGCACTGGGAACTTCTTCTCGCGGCCGCCCGGATAAATCACCCGCACCGTCGCTTGCATGCGGCAACTCGCCCCCACCGGGTGGTCCGTGAAGTTCGGCCCGCTCGCTTGCTTCGCGGCGATTGGCATGCCGCCATCCTTGCCCGGCTCGAAGTTCTGAACCGTCAGCCCCTTGGTATTGGCGTTCACCGCCCCGGCCCCCGTCGTCATCGATTTCAGCGGGTCGTACGGGTTCTGGATCGGATTCCGCGCCGACAAGCCGGTCATGCCGTTCGGTTGTCCCACACCTGGATTATTCGACGGGTCGGGTATGGCGGTCAACTTATCCTCTTTCCGCACGAGCCGGAACGAGGTAACGGACACTTCGACGCGTTCGGGTTTCTCGGGCAAGGCGGCAACGATGTCGCCGGTGGCGCGGGCGACTTGGGTCCACGGGTTCGGGGTGACGCGGCCGAGGCGATAGAGCGTGACCTTGCCGCCGCTGAGCGGCTCGCGTTCCCAGTCGGAACGTTCGTCGACGATGGCGACCGTGGCGCCGTTGACGACGAACGGCGGCGGAATCGCCTCGCGGACATCCGGCGGCGGGGCCGTCGTCTGGCAGCCGAGAACGATGAGGAGAACGACGACGCCCCAACCGAGGCTTCGGTACATGGGAGCACCCCCGCTAATTTCTGGCACCCCGCGCTTATGGCAAGGGTCGCGGCAAGCGTCAATCGCAAAGTCGTTGCTGGAATAAGGGAGGTGAAGCAAAAGTCTCTGGGGAACGTGACCGGCATATGGGATTTTTGGGTGGCACCGGCTTCCAGCCGGTGCAAGTAAAGACACACCGGCTGGAAGTCGGTGCCACCCAGGAAGGTCAGACCGTCCCAGAGAATCTGGTTACCCAAGAAGGGAGTGCTCTTGAATCGGCGATTGGCGGGAACAGCCTGCCCTACATAATTCGCTCGTAGGTCGGGCTGTGCCCGACGATCTTTGGCTCCGCGGATTGGGGCATGCCTCTGTCAGCATCCCCATGCCGCCAGCACCCGGTCGCACACATCGGTGGCATCCGCGGGAATCGGTGTGCAGACCGGCAAGTGACGGAACCACGTCAGTTGCCGCTTCGCGAATTGCCGGGTGTGGATGCGGATGCGCTCGACGGTTTCCTCCCAGGTTTTTTGGCCGTCCAGGAATTCGAGCAGTTCGCGGTAACCGAGCGCCTGCCGCGCTTCGCGGCTGAGCGGGCGGGGCAAGTCGCGGAGTCGGCGAACTTCGTCGAGCCAGCCGGCCGCGAGCATCGCTTCGATGCGCCGTTCGATTCGCCGATAGAGTTCCTCGCGCGGGAGTTCCAGCACGACGGTGGGAATGCGCGCCGGCGGCCGGGGCTTATCGGAATTCCCGAACGCTGGCGTATCCCACGTCTGCTGCCACGCGGAGATCGGTTGCCCGGTCAGTTGAAACACTTCCAGAGCGCGAACGACGCGGCGAACGTCGTTGGGATGCAATCGGGCGGCGGTCTTGGCATCGACGGCGGCCAATCGCGCGTGCAGCCTGTCGTTGCCGTCGCGCTCGGCCTCCGCCTCCAGTTCCTTTCGCAATCCTGGATCGCCGGGCGGGCCGGGGAAAAGCCCGTAGAGCAATGTCTTCAGGTAGAACGGCGTGCCGCCGACGAAGATCGGCCGCTTGCCCCGAACGACAATCTCCGAACACGCCTTCTCGGCCCGCTCCAGCCACCACGCCACCGTCGCCGATTCCCACGGCTCGAGAACATCAATGAGGTGGTGCGGCACGCGGGCGCTGTCCGCCGCGGACGGCTTGGCGGTGCCGATGTCCATGCCGCGATAGAGCGTCATGGAATCCATGGCGATGATTTCGCCGCCGATCCGCTCGGCGGGTTCGAGCGCCAGCGCCGACTTGCCGCACGCCGTCGGCCCGGCGAGGATGAGCGATTGCAGCAGCCCACCCGCGGCCGTGGGTGGGCTTGTTTCTTGCGATGACACGAAGTGATTCTACTTGCCCAGATCGAAGATCAGAAAAGTCTGGGTACGGCCGATGGGTTGCAGCGAGCGAAGCCACTTGAGAGCAGCGACCTGCCCCGGCCGCTCGCCGGTGTTGCCGTGAAGGGCGCTCGTCGAGATCGCCAGGAAGCGCGTCCCGGCGACGCGGCGCAATTCCTCGGGCGAACCCGTTTCCAGCTTGAAATAAAGGTTAATCGGCCGATACGGCGGGTAAAGGATGGCCGGGTCGGTGCCGAAGTAGCAAATGGTGAGCGGAGCGCCGGCGTTGTTCTGCCGATTCCATGCGTTCAATTCCGGCAAACCCTGCCCCCAGTCGTAATTGGAGTCGCCGAGGCGATGGTAGCCGTTCTCCACACCGCCCCAAAGCTGGTTGACGTAACTGAT
>DATNBQ010000053.1:0-10049 GCA_035571955.1 Urbifossiella sp.
GGGATGCGCTGGAGCGAAGCAGGAGCCCATGCCGTCTGTCACGTTCGCGCGTTGTACCGCAGCGAACCTGGCCAATGGGAAGCATTCTGGCAATTGGCTGCTTGAGGATGTCCGTTCAGCAACTTATGTGACGCTTACCCCTGCGAGAATGATTCTTGTGGCTGAAAGACGTCGGGCACAGCCCGACCTACAAAACACGCTCGTAGGTCGGGCTGTGCCCGACAATCGTCGACTCCAGGAATCGTTGGCGCACCAGGCCTGCTTGCTTACCCAATCTTGAACGCGGCCTTCAGGCAGCCGAGCGCTTCTTCGCCGCGGCTCGTTTCCACAACGACGCTCACGCACACTTCGCTCGTGTTGATCACGCTGATGTTGATGCCGCGCTCGGCCAGCGCCTGGAACATCGTTCGGGCCACGCCGGTGTGGGTTCGCATACCGACGCCGAGCACGAACAGGACCGCAATGTCGCTCTCGCCGACCACGCGACAAGCGGTGTCGATGCCGCGGACCACGTCCTGGGTGCGCTTGAGCGCCCGCGTGAGGTCGGCTCGCGGCACGGTGAACGATAGTTCCGCGCGGCCCGGCTCCGTCAGGTTCTGCACGATGGTATCGACGACGATGCCGCCGGTGGCGACGGCGTTGAACACCCGCGAACAGTTGCCGGGGCGGTCGGGCAAGTCCGAAATGGTGATGCGGCTTTGCTCGGAGTTCAGGTGCGCGCTCGAAACGAGCACGTCTTCCATTCCTTCGAGGCGGGCGACGGCGGTGGCGCGGTCCTTGTCGCCGGGCACCACGAGCGGCGGCCGCGGTTTGAACCCGCCGTCGGCGGCGATGCCGGCCCCTTTCCGCGGCTGAGCCAGCGCGAACGCGGCATGGATCGCCCGCAGCGCCTTGCGGCCGAGTACTGCTTTTTTCGCTTCCACATGGGCCTGCTTGATCTTTTCCGGCGGCGGATCGCCCGGCTCCACGGGAATGGCCGCGGTCTCGTCTTCCTCGATCAGCACGCTGATCTTGATGTCGCCGGTCGTGATCATCTTCAAGTTGATGCCGGCTTCGGACAGGGCGGCGAACGTCTTCTCGGCGACGCCGGTGTTGGTCCGCATTCCGGCCCCGACCACCGATACCTTGCTGACGCGGCCGGTTTCACGAAGCGTCGCGCCGAGATCGCTCGCGATCGGCTGCAAGGTCTTAATTGTCCGCTCGCGTTCGGCATTGAGCACGGTGAAGCCGATGGTCGCCTTGCCGCCGCCGCCGGCGCTCTGAGCGATCATATCCACGGCAATGTTGCTCTTGGCGAGTTCCTCGAAGATGCGATGGCTGACGCCGGGGCGGTCGGGGACGCCCTCGAGCACGAGCCGGGCTTCATCCACGGCGAGTGCCGCGCCGCACACCGGTATCTCGCGCATCCACTCCGCTTCCGGCACGATCCAGGTGCCGAGCGCGTCCGAGGTCGCGTTGCGGACCATGAGCGGCACGTCGTATTTCTTGGCGAATTCGATGGAGCGCGAATGCATGACGCCGGCGCCCATGCTCGCCATTTCGAGCATCTCGTCGTAACTGATGGCATCCATCTTGCGGGCATCGGGAACGATCCGCGGGTCAGTGGTATACACGCCATCGACATCGGTGTAGATTTCGCATTCGACGTCGTAGCCGGCGAGTTTCATGGCGGCAGCGATGGCGACGGCCGTGGTATCCGAGCCGCCGCGGCCGAGCGTGGTGATGTCGTTGTCGGCGTCCACCCCCTGGAAGCCGGCGAGCACCGCGATGTTGCCGGCTTCGAGCGCCGCCCGCAGCCGGCTCGTCTCGATGTCGCGGATGCGGGCTTTCCGGTGCGTGCTATCGGTGACGATGCCGACCTGCGTGCCGGTGAAGCTGACGGCCTTTTCGCCGAGTTCGTGGATGGCCATCGCCGCGAGGGCGATGGAAATCTGTTCGCCGGTGGCGAGGAGCATGTCCATTTCGCGCGCGGACGGAGCGGCCGTGATCTCGGCGGCCTTGGCAATCAGGTCGTCGGTGGTGCTTCCCTGCGCGGACACAACCACGATGACCTGGTTGCCGGCATGTTTGGCGCGAATGGCTTTCCGCGCCGCCTCGCGCACGCGGTCCGCATCGCGCAAACTCGACCCGCCGAACTTCTGCACCACCACGCCCACGGCATGCTCCCGCGATAGGAAAAGGAACAGATAGGATAGTTGCCGCTTGTTGTGCGGGCAAACAGGCCGTACCATCCAATAGGTTGTTTTGCGAGCCGGAAGTTTCAGTCGCTTACTCCGTCGATTCTCACCATGGCCCTTCCCCGCGATCCGCAGCACGATCCTGCCGAGGAAGAACTCGCCTGGGCGCTGCCGGTCGAAGACGAGCCGCCGCCGATTCGCCGAACGCGGCCCAAGCCCATCGAGCCCTGGGATGAACCCTACGACCTGGAGCCGGCGCCCAAACGCCGTTACGTCGATCGTTACGAAGCCGATTTCGACGACGATGATTACGAAGAGCGGCCGCGCCGGCGGCGAAAGCGCAAGCCGAAAGAGCCGAACAAGCTGATTCCCCTCTTCGTCGGCTACGGACTCATGCTCTGCCTGCTCGTCGCGTCTGCCGTCATTGCCGCGGTCATCATTCTTTCGAATGCCGTCGTTAACCCGGAAGCGATCGAGACCGGCACCTCGGCGGTGTTCGATGTGGTCTGCACTTTCCTCGTGTTCATCGTCGCGCTATCGATCGGCCGGATTCGCCCGCATCCGACCGATGGAACGATGCAGGCCGCGGCCTGGTGTTCGGCGTTCCCGGTGCTCGGCGTGTTGCTCGTCGTGAATATCAGCTTCGTTTCGGTCGTCCGCGAACTGTTCAACGTGCCGCATCAACCGGGCCCGGGCATCACGGTCGTCTCGTTCTTGTTGATCTGCCTGCAACCGGCGCTCGTCGAGGAATGGTTCTTCCGCCACCTGGCATTGGGCACGCTGCGCAAACCGCTCGGCCTCCACGGGGCCGTGTGGATTTCCGGCACGATGTTCGGCTTCGCCCACCTGCTCAACCCGATCGCCATGCCTTATCTGATTATCGTCGGCGTCTGCCTGGGATACTTCCGGGTTTGGTCCGGCGGGCTGATTCTGCCGATGATCCTGCACGGCGTCCACAACGCCGTCGTCTTGATGGCCGACCACGCCATGTAGATTGGGTCCTGCTGGATGCGCCAACGATTCTTGGCGGCCGACCAAGTGGGAGTCGGGCACAGCCCGACCTACTGGCGGTTTTGTAGGTCGGGCTGTGCCCGACGAACTCCCGGCTCCAAGAATGGTAGGGCACCTCTGATCTATTCCTTCGCTTTGGATTCCCCGGCGATGCTGACGATGGCGGCGGAGCCGTCGGAGAGTGGAACGAGCACGCGGTCGGTTCCGGTAAGGACGCCGGCCGTCTGCGGGACGGCGCCCGGCAAGCCCACTGCGCGCGTAAGTTCCGCCTGGCCGGTGTCGGCGTTCAGAATACTGACGCGGCCGCCGAGGTCGGTTGCCAGCCAGCGGCCGCCGCCGAGCGGCGCGGGCGTTCCGACGATATTCGCGGCCGCATCATCCCGCGCCGGCGTCACCCACCGCGGCTCGTCCGCATCCACGTCCAGGCAAACGATCGACTTGGAATTCACGGTGTAAAGGGCGAGTTGCCGGCCGGCGGGGTCCACTTGCGTCGCGAAGTGCAGCGCGACTTTGCCGGTGGGCAAGGCCGCCGTTTTGCCGGGAACCCAGCGGCGAATCGGCTCGTCGCGATCGAAGCCGTACAGGCCGACGGCGCCGGTGGCGTCGGCCACGAGCATGCGGGCCGGCTTCCCGGCCGCGGCGGGCAGCAACAGCGGCATCCCGGCGATCCGCTCGCGCAGCTTCCAACTGGCGTTGTCGTCCAGCCAACTCCCGGTCATTGGCCACAGCCAGCGCTTGAGCAACTTACCGCCATCGGAAGTGAGGAAACCGTCGCCGGCGAGCGGCACGATGAAGCAAACGGGGTCGGCCACATTGCGGCTCAAAAGCCAGGTCGGCCCGGCGACCAGCGTATCCTTGCGGCCGCGGCCGTCGCCCATCACAAGCCGATAGACGATGCCATCGGAGGCGGGAATCAGGAGCGTGCCGTTGAAAACGGCGGGAAGGCCGGCGAGCCCGCCCTTGGCATCGACGCTGCCGGTGTGATCGAACTTCCCGTTCACGGCCCGGCGAATCACCCACTTGGCGGTCGCCCCTTCCCCCGTCGGCGTGATCGTAAAGACGATCTTACCATCGGCGGAAGCGACTGCCTGCGTCGGCTGCGAGACGCCATCGATTGGTGAAGCGGCGATCCACTCGGGGGCGGCGTTGGCGGTGCCGTTGGACATCGCGAGGGCGGTGGCGGGAACCGCCGCGGCGCCGCCGTCGCCATCGACGAGCAAGAGGCCAGCATCGGTGCGAAGCGGGGCGGCGGATGGCAGCATGCCCAGTTGTCGCTGCCACAGCGGGGCCCCGTCTTGCAAGCGAACGGCCACGGCCCGCGCACCGGCCGAGTCGCCCGAAGTCACCACGAAGCAAACCGTGTCGCGGCGCAGATTCATTTGCGCCGGCTGAGTCGGTTCGCCGATCGGCAACCCCGGCCGCGACGGCGGCAGGAGCGCCTGCCCGCTCTCCGGCAACAGCGTCATCCGGTACTTGGACAATGCCCCATCGACGAACACCCAGTAAGCGCCTTCCTCGGCGGGGACGACGAGGCCGCGGACCGGTTCGTCGTCGGCCGGCTCGCGGATGTTCGGCAACGGCAATGGGAACAAGGCCGGATCGTCGTTGCCCGGTTGATTGATGCCGAAGATGCGGAACTGATTGCGATCCGTGACGACCATGAGGCGTTCGTTGTCCGAGACCGGCGGGAACCACGCCCATCCTTTGAGCGGCAAATCGACCGTCGTTCCCAGCGGTTCGAGCAGCGGCGGTGCATCGGGCGAGAGGATCGGCGTCGGCGGCAAGGGCAGCGCCCGCAACTTCATCGTTCCCGAACCTTCCGCTTGCGACAGCACCAGAAAGCGCGGCGACGGATCGTCCCCCGGTAGCCCGAGGATCATTGGCACCGTTCGCAGCGTGCCGTTGGGATGGTCCGTGGGGATGACGCGGAGGCATTGCGCTTCGCCGCCGGACGCGACCGGTTCCACATCGAAGACGAAGATGCGGCGGGCTTCGCCGGCAACGTACAGATGGTTGGTGCCGGGCCGCACGAATGCCCCAGGACCAATGGCCTGGCCGATGGTAATGCGGCCGATCTTCTTGCCGTTGGCGATGTCGAAGACGAGCACGGAGCCGGCGGCATCATGGATGGGAACGAAAGCCTTGGTGCCGATGACGGCGGCGGCGCCGGCCGCGGGCGCCGAGGGCAGTTTAGACGCGTCGCCGCCGGGGCCCGCTTTCGGAGTCAGCGGCTGCGACCACCTGGCAACGCCCGTTCGCAGCACGTAGGCCGTGAGTGCCGGCTGCCCCGCGACATTCGATGCCACGAGCGCAAGATCGGTCGGCCCTTCCGGCAAGTGGACCTGGGCGATCGCGGGGCGGTCATAAACATCCGGCCCGACGCGGACCGCCCACAGGAGTTTCCCGTTCTCTTCATCAAGGGCGTAAAGGATGCCGCGAGCGATGGCGAGGAACACCGTGGGGAGTTCATCGGGCGCGCGGCTGGCCTTCTTACTGTTGTTGCCGACCGGCGCGACGAACAGCAGCGATGCGGCGGCGGCGGCTGGCGGCGGTTGTGGGTCGGCCGGCTCGCGCTCGAAGCGAATCGCCCGGAGGAAATTCGCCTCGGCGTCGCGAATGATCTCGTGCCCTTCTTCGTCGTCGGACAGGCCATTGGCGGCGAGATGGTTTTTCGCGTCCTGGATGGCCTGATCCGTGGGCACCGCGATCATTTCGCGCACGGCGACCAGATCCGCCAGTCGCTTCCGGGCCTTGGCAATGACGGCGGTGGTCGCGTGCAGCGGCTCGCGCAGGCTTTCGAGCGAATGCGTATCGTCCTTGGCGCGGAAATCCTTCAAAAGCGCGATGAACTCTTGCCCCTGGGCGAGAATCTCCTCGGCTTTCTTTAACTCGGCGGCCTTCTTGCGGCGATCGGCTTCGAACGCCTGGATGTGGCTGTCGGCGTTCTTCTTGATGTTCTCGAGAAGCTGCCGGCCGGAGGCGAACACGTCCTGACCGTACGGATCGGGCTTGGCCAGCGGCGAATCCTTGTGCGTCTGAATGAACCCCCGCATCGCTTCGAGAGCTTTCTGCGGTTCGTCCTGGCTGGTGACGGAAGCGACGGAATTTCGCATCCCAGCGAGATCGGTGAAGAAGCGATACTTCTCGACGTTGGCGGGATACTTGGTCGCGAGTGCTTCGAACGCTATGGCGGCCCCTTTAAATTCCCCCTTCGTGTAAAGTTCCATCGCCGCGGCGGATTCCTGCTCCTCGGATGCCTTCTCGGCCTGGAACGCGTACATCCAGATCGCGCCGGCGAGCAGCAACGTGGTGACGCAGAGGGCAATGAGAATGATCGGGGCGCGACTCGATTTCTTCTTCCGCTTGCGAACGATCGTCTCTTCTTCGAAGTCGGGTTCGTCGTCGCGGTTGTCTCGCGGCGGTTTGGGAGACGGGAACGACCCCGGCGCGTCGGCGTCCGGCGTCCAGACCACCTCGCGGGCCTTCGGCGCACCGACGACGACCGCGTCGACAACCTCGGATTCCTTGGGAAGCGGCGGCGGCCTGACCACCACGGCTTCCACGATTTGCGGCTCTTCCGCCTCTTCGAAAATTGGCGGCAGGTCGGGGTTCGCCTGCGATTTGCGGGTCGGCACGGGCCGCGGTTTCGGTGGGCTCGCCAGTTCCGCTTCGACGATCGGCACCATGTCGCCGACGTTGCCGCTGGTTTGGCCCGGCCGCGCCGCGGCGGCCGGTTTCTTCGCCTTCGGCTTGGCTTCCTCGACCACGAACGGTTCGCGGCATTGCGGGTTCGGGCAGCGCATCGCCTTCCCGACGAGATCGGGCTGAAGGTGGAAGCGGCTCTGGCAATGCGGACAGGCGGCAACGATCGACACGGGAACCCCGGCACGGAGGAAGTGGCTGATTCCACTATTCTACGTGAGAGATGCGTGAGATGGGAACGGGAATGGCCGGGCATGGGCCGCGATTGTCCCAGCGATGTGAAACTGGAGGGCCTGACACGCGGCTAATCCATTGCTTGCCAATTGGCGTGAGAACAGGGATACTTGTTGCATGACTCACGGCTGGCGGCATCCGAAGATCGCGCGGCGAACGGCGCTCCAGGCCGGCGCCGTCGGCTTGCTCGGCCTTGGCTTGAGCGAACTGAACCATCTGCGCGGCGCGACTCCGAAACGGGCCCGGTCGGTCATTTACATCTTCCTGTCCGGCGGTCTCGCTCAGCACGAATCGTTCGACCCGAAGCCGGACGCCCCCGATTCCATTCGCGGCGAGTTCAAAAGCATCGCCACGCGCACATCCGGATTGAGAATTTGCGAGCACCTTCCGCTGCTGGCGGCGCAGTCCCACAAGTGGGCCGTGGTTCGATCGCTGACGCACAGATCGAACGACCACTCGCTCGGCCATCACATCATGCTGACGGGGCGGTCGGACGCGCCGCCGGGCTTCAACCCGAGCCTTCCGAAGCCAAGCGATCATCCCTGCATCGCGGCGGTGGCCGGAGCGGCGAGCGAAGTTCGCAACAACTTGCCGCCGGCCGTGGTGCTGCCCGAGAAGCTGGTGCACAACACGGGCCGCGCGATTCCCGGCCAATTCGCAGGCGTCATGGGGCGGCGCCGCGATCCGTGGTTCATTGAGGCCGCCGGCTTCGATCCCTTCGCCTACGGCGCTTATCCCGAATTCGAATTCGATCATCAGGAACGTAAGTATCAGCCGAAGCGGCAGCGGTTCGTGATCCCCGATTTGAGTTTGCCGGCCGGAGTGGATAGAACTCGCTTCGACGAGCGGTTGAATATGCTGCAAGGCATCGATCGGCAGCGGCACGCGCTCGATTCTGCTGCTGCGGCCGGGCTATTCGATCGGTCGCGGCACGATGCGGTGGCACTGCTCACCGACGCCCGCGTTCGCAAAGCTTTTGATTTGAACCGGGCCAGCCCGCGCGATCGCGACCGCTATGGCAACAACGCCTTCGGTTGGTCGCTGCTCATGGCGGCCCGGCTCGTCGAGGCCGGCGTCAACCTCGTTCAGGTGAACCTCGGCAACAACGAAACCTGGGACACGCACGGCAACGCCTTCCCTCACTTGAAGGACAAGCTGCTGCCGCCGACCGATCGCGCACTGACCGCGCTTATCAGTGACCTGGCCGACCGCGGGCTTGTGGACGACACCTTGATTGTGATGGCCGGCGAGTTCGGGCGGACGCCGCGGTTGAGCACGCTATCCCAGTTTTATAAGGGGCCGGGCCGCGACCACTGGGGGGCGGTGCAAAGCGTGTGGCTGGCCGGCGGCGGAGTCTCCGGCGGCAAGGTGATTGGTTCGTCGGATAAGATCGGCGGCCACCCCGCGACCGATCCGCAGACGCCGGAGAACCTCGCCGCGACCATCTACCATGCCCTCGGCATCCCGCGAACCACCATGTGGAAGGACGCCGAGAACCGACCGCACCACGTCTATCACGGCGACACAATGCCGGTTTAAAAGCCTACCCAATCGGAGCGCGACCGTCATGTCAGGGAGCGGCGAAGTGAACCGCTCGCTAACGCTCGCGGCTCCGAAATACTCGTTTTGCCTCGAATTTCTGCCGTAGCAATAATACTTCTCTCAGCAATTATTCGCGTTCGGGCGAATTTTCCGGTCGTCAGGCCCTATTTTCTCGCTTGGCCGCAAAAAATGAACTACACTCAACGTGGGTTCGTATCGGTTCTGACGCCTTTGCCCAACGTAATGCAGGTGCCTTTCTTATGGCCACTCCCGTGCCGACGGCCGACGAGGAAACCGTTCTCCCATCACCGCTGGTCACGCGGGTGTTCGGCGAACCGCGCTTCCATACCGACGGCGACGTCGCCGGGCTCGCCTTCGCCGCGAACGGCACGCTGCGGTCGATTGATGAAGCCGGCGTGCTTCGCCACTGGTCCGCGGACGGCAAGCAACTGTCGCGCTGCTTCCTCAGCGATCTCGAAACGCTGTGGTGCTTCGGGCCGGATGCTCAGCTTCTCGCCAGCGGCAACGACGATCTCTTGCTTTGGGACGCCGCGTCCGGCCAACTTCTTCGCCGCTTGCCCCAGGAATCGTGGGTGACGGCGATTGCCTTTAGCCCTGATGGCCGCATCCTCGCCAGCGGCCACGACGACGGCATGGTTCGCTTTTGGGACGCCGCCACGCAAAAGTTCCTCGGCGAAATCGCCGCCCATCCGAAGAGCATCTCGGCCATCGCCCTCTCGCACGGCGGCGAGGCCATCGCCACGGCCGGCGAAGACCGCTCCGTTCGCGTGTGGGATGGCTACTCGCACAAGCAAACGGCCCAACTCGCCAGCCACACCGACCGCATTCCGGCACTGGCGTGGAGCCCGGATGGCCGCTTGCTTATCTCCGCCGGCTGGGATACTTCGGCCCGCGTCTGGCGGCCGCCGCAAGCCGACCCACTCGTGCTGCTCAACAGCCATGCCGACCAGGTACACGCCCTCGCCTATAGCCCGGACGGCAAGTTCCTCGCCTGCGCCGATTCGGATTTCGACATTTACCTTTGGTCCGATCCGGTGACGGCGAAGGTGGGGCATGTGCTCCGCGGCCACAACGAGGAGATCCGCTGCCTGGCGTTCAGCCCGGACGGCGCCAAACTGGCCAGTGCCGGCGCCGACCGCGTGGTGCACGTCTGGGATGTCCGCGACGGCAAGCTGGTGGCCGGCCCGAACCCGAAGGGGAAGCACGCCATCGCCGTGATTCCAGGACCCAGGCCTCGGCTCGCCAGTTCCGGGGGGCCCGTGGTTCGCGTTTGGTAAATTGATAGCGGCGAGGAAGCCGCCCCGACCGGCCTTTGCCCGGCGTTCTCCGTCGCCGCCAGCCCGGACGGCCGCTGGCTTGCCA
>DATNBQ010000054.1:0-4741 GCA_035571955.1 Urbifossiella sp.
CGAGCCTGACCGAGAAGCCGACGACCCATCAGCACTGATTTAAGCAGCGCCGATCAACACATTACTGCGCCACAACCTGAATTCCGATGCACACTATCCGTTCGATCCCCGGCCAAACAAATCGGACCCGTGCTGTCGCAAGTCTTGAATTATAAATTACTTATGTAAATCACGCCCATATCGCTTTTGCCACCGCACGAATGCCGATATAATGGGTCGTATCATCATCGCGAAATCAACAATCGAAATCCGAATCAATTCGATCGCTGGGAGAGGTGCCTTGTGCAATTTCATGCGATTCAATGTTGGGAGCCGAGCAATATCAACGACCCTATGATGCGGGCCGCGGAGCAGTTGTACGAACAAACACTCGATCCGGATGAACGCATTCCGTGGATGTGGATTGAGAAAAGCGTAAGCGGAGGGAGCAAGCCGGGCGGATGGCGCAAGCACTTGATCCTGGCGGCCCCCGGCGGTGCAGCCGCTTCCCCGGAGCAACTGGCCGGTTACCTCTACGGAGCGTTCATTCCCGGCTACGGCGGCTACCTCTGCTACGTCGGCGTCGCCGAGTGGGCTCGCCGCATGGGCGTCGCCACGGAGCTTTACGAGGCGTTCTATGCCGCCATGCGCGCGGATGCCCAGGCGGCCGACGAGCCGCTCCCCTTCGTGATCTGGGAAAGCCATCGCCCCGACGACGATCCGAAGTTATGGAACGCGCGGGTCCGCCTCTTCGAGCGCGTCGGCGGCCTGTGGATCGAGGGCGTCGACTTCCTCGCCCCGAATTTCTCCGAGGAAGCCGATGAACCGGTGCCGCTGCAACTGTTCGTCAAGCCAATGGACAAACCGGCGGCGGCGTTCCACGAACAGCGGCTCCGCGGCGTCATCCACGGCCTGCACGAACGCGTCTACCGCATCGATGAGGGCGACCCGCTTTACGACGGAACAATGACGCTGGGCTGCCGCCCGCGACTCGTCCCGGCGCGCCTCGCCGCGGCGCTCCTTTCCGTTTAATCGCGACGCACGGGGAGCGCGATCGTTGCGCGCTCCCCGTTGGGTCGCGGCTAAGCCGCCTCTCACTTCATAAAATCACTGCATCGCTTCCTCGCATTGGGATCACCATGCCGACCTTGAGTGCATTTGCCGGCGGGCTCACCGCCGAGACCGCGTTCGACGTGTTGGCCGTGGCCCGCAAACTGAAAGCCGCGGGCAAGGATGTGATCGAACTGCAAATCGGCGACAGCCCCTATCCCAGTGCTTCATCGGCGCTGCGGGCCGGCAAGGCCGCCATCGACGCGGGGCAAACGCGCTACTGCCCGTCGCTTGGGCTCCCCGACTTCCGCGAGACAATCGCCCGCACCGTGAAGGCGGAGTTCGGCATCCCGGCGGCGATGGAAAACGTCGTCGTGGCACCGGGGGCCAAGCCGTTCGAACAGTTCTTCTGCGAACTCTTCCTCGAACCGGGCGACGCCGTGCTGGTCTTCCAGCCGGCTTTCCCGACGTACGAACCGAACATCGCTCGCCGCGGGGCCCGGCCCGTTTATGTCCCTTTGCGGCAAGAGAATGCCTTCCGCCCTGGCATTGCCGACATCGAGAAGTTCATTCGAAACGAGCCGAAGGCCAAGGCGATCTTCTTGAATTCGCCGCACAACCCGACCGGCGGCGTCGCCACCAAGGACGACCTGAAAGCCATCGCCGACTTGGTGCGCGGCACGAACATCGCCGTGTTCAGCGACGAGCCGTATTGCCACATGATCTGGAGCGGCCGGCACCACAGCATCCTGGCTGAGCCCGGCATGATGGAACACGGCGTCGCCGCGTTCACGTTTTCGAAGAGCTACAGCATGAGTGGCTGGCGATGCGGATACGCCATCGCGTCGCCACGCCATGCGGACCTGATCGGCAAGATGATCAACACGACGCTGTCGTGCGCTCCGCCGTTCGTGCAGCTGGCGGGCAAGGCCGCCCTGGAAAACGACTCCGCCGAACGCAGCGAAGTGATGGCCAAGTTCCACACCAAGGTGAAGCTGCTCGTCGAGGAGTTGCGGAAGGTGAAGGACGTGACGGTGCTGATGCCGGCCGGCACGTTCTACGTATTCCCGCACGTAGCGCCGATTTGCAAACGCCTTGGCATCAGCTCGCACGGGTTAGCGATGTACCTTCTGGAAGGGGCCGACGACAAGCGCGGCGTCGCTTGCCTTGGCGGCGAATGTTTCGGGGCTGCCGGCGCCGGCTTCCTTCGCTTCAGCTGCGCCGAGCCGGACGAGCGACTCGTGGAAGCCGTCCATTTCTTCGCGGATGCCATCGGCCGTACCGATCGCGTCAAGGCGTTCCTGGAAAAGAACCCGAAATATCGAGCGTAGTTGGTTTTTGCCTAGAATCGCAGGCAGCGGCCGGTGCCGATCCGCGCCGGACGGTTTCCTGCCCGTACTCATTCAGGAGATTTCCATGAAGGCGATCCTTTCAGTGGCGCTGGCATTCGGGCTGTGTGGCATCGCGCGGGCGGCCGACAAGGCCGACCCGATCGGCACGTGGAAGTGCGAGTACGACATCGGCGGACAAAAGCGGACGTCCACGATGACGATCAAGAAGGACGGCGACAAGATTTCCGGCACCATGAGCTGGCTAAATCAGAAGGAGACGAAGCTCATGGACCTGAAGCTAAAGGACGACACGCTGACCTTCTCCGCCGAACGGGTGGTGATGGACATGAAGCTCAAGGTCGACTACAAGTTCACGATCACTGGGGACAAGTTGAAGGGCAAAGGCACCGTGGAGACCGGCGGCGAAAAGCGGGATTTCGATATCGAAGGAAAGCGCGAGAAGAAGTAGCGAGTAGGTCGCCGATCGCGAATTTCGCTTTTGCGTTTGACTCACCCCGCGGTTCCGACGATACTTGAGCCAAATCGCCCGATTGCGGCGATTCCCACCGAAGCGGGTCATCACGGCCCGATTCCTTCCCTCCGCCAGTCGAGGTCACGTCCATGCTCAAGCTCGCTTATTCGCGCCGCTCGCCAGATTGCGATGGCCGCAATCGCCGCGATTTCCTGAAAATCGGCGCTCTCGGGGCCACCGGCGTCATGCTGCCGGACCTGCTTCGCGCTCGCGCCGCTGGCAACTCACGTTCGAGGAACACGTCGGTCGTCTGGCTTTGGCTCGGCGGCGGCCCTACTCACGTCGAAACCTTCGACCCGAAGATGTCCGCCCCCAGCGAATACCGCAGCATCACCGGGTCCACGACGACCAATGTGCCGGGCATCGACCTGGGCGGCAACTTCACGCAGATGGCCAAGGTCGCGGACAAGATGGCGTTCGTCCGCAGCTTCGCGCATCGCAACAGCGGCCACGGCGGCGGCACTCACTGGGTCATGACCGGTTACGATTTCGCCGCCGCGGACAACGGCGCCCCGCCGAATAAGCCGGGCATCGGGGCGATTGTGTCGCGCTTCCGCGGCGCCAACAACCCGGCCACCGGCCTGCCGACCTACGTGCGCGCCGGCGGCACCCTCGGCGACGGGCCCGCCTGGCTCGGCGCCCCTTACGCCCCCTTCGACGTGCAGGGCCGCGCTCGCCAGAACATGACCCTGGCCGTCAACGCCGACCGCCTCGACGACCGCAAGTACCTGCTCAAGGGATTCGACACCGCCGATCGCACCCTCGATCGCTCCGGGCTCATGTCCGGCATGGATAGCTTCGAACAGCAGGCCTTCGACCTGATCACCAGCAAGGCGAAGGAAGTGTTCGATCCAAAGAAGGAAGACCCGCGGACGCGCGACAAGTACGGCCGCGGCCTCGGCGAACAGATGATGCTGGCCCGGCGGCTTTGTGAGGCCGGCGTCGGTTTCGTCACCATCCACTTCGGCGGCTGGGACATGCACGGCCAGATCAAGCAATCGATGGACAACCTCGGGCCGCAGGTGGATCGGGCCGTGGCTGCGTTCGTTCAGGATTGCGCCGATCGCGGCCTCGATCAGGACGTGCTATTGATCATCACGGGCGAGTTCGGGCGGACGCCGCGGATTAACGGCAGCGCCGGCCGCGATCACTGGGCGCCGCTCTCCACGCTGGCCTTGGCTGGCGGCGGATTGAAGATGGGCCAGACGATCGGCCAATCCAATTCGAAGGTCGAGGTGCCGAAGACGACGCCGATCGGCCCGCAAGACCTGATGGCCACGGTGTTCCACGTCCTCGGCTTGCCTCAGGAATTGCAGTACAAGGATCCGACCGGCCGGCCGACGCCGATGATCGTCGGCGGCAAGCCGATCGCCGAATTGGTGTAAAGCGGGCACACAGGCATGAATGCCTACTCAGGACACAGGCATTCTTGCCTGTGTCTTTGCGTAAACGCTGCCATTTCTATCGGTTGTGCGGTTTGGCCCGGATGGCCGCGTTTTCCGGGCGGTTCCCATCTTTTCCCCGCCCTGCATCGTCTCCATTATGGGGTTTCGCCGGGTAAAGTTCCTGCACCGACGTTTCACCGTATTCAGGAGGCTTCACGGTGCTCCGCCGACTTCTGCGCTCGCCCATTTCGCCAAAGCTCAAAAACAAAGCGACCCGGCTGCTTCGGCTCGAATCCCTGGAGGCCCGCGAGGTCCCCTCGGTGACGCTCGGCACGATCAGCCAGCCGACCATCCCGAACGATAAGCCGATCTTCATTCCGGTCAATGTGACCAGCACGCCGGACGGCGCGGTCAGCACCACGGTCGCGTCCGACAATCCGAACGTGGCGGCCTCCGTCGTGTCC
>DATNBQ010000055.1:0-4786 GCA_035571955.1 Urbifossiella sp.
CCAGTCGCTCGTCGAATCCGCGACCAAGGCCTTCGGCCGCGTCGATATTCTCGTGAACAATGCCGGGGCCAACCTGAAAGCCCGCACGCTTCGCGAACTGACTCCCGAATCGTGGGACGCAATGATCCGCGCCAACCTCGACGGCGCCTTCTATTGCACCAAGGCCGTGCTTCCGCAGATGCTCGACCGCAAGGACGGCGTAATTGTCAACGTGGTTTCGGTGGCCGGCAAGCGGGCCAACCCGCTGGGCGGAGCGGCATACGTGGCCGCGAAGTTCGGCATGGGCGGCCTCGGCATCGTTCTTGCCAACGAAGAAAAGGACAGCGGCGTGCGGGTCAGCAACGTCTATCCCGGCGAGATCGACACGCCGATCCTCGAGCATCGGCCGACGCCGGTGAACGAGGCGCATCGGGCATTGATCTTGAAGCCGGAGGACGTGGCCGAGGCGGTGCTATATGTGGCCGCGCTGCCGCCGCGCGTCTCGATTCCGGAACTGGTCATCAAGCCCACGACGCAGGCTTACTGGTGAACCCGGCTGTCTCCGCTCATACAATGATGCGAAGCGAATCTCCCTCCCACCCCCGCGATTCCATGAAACTCGCCAGCTTCTTCCTGTCGCTCGTTCTCGCCGCCCCGGCGCTCGCCGATTCACCCGGCATCGTCCTTCAAGGCAAGGACGGCATCGGCAAAGGCAAGCACATCGTCCTGATCAGCGGCGACCAGGAGTACCGCTCCGAGGAAGCCATTCCGCAACTGGCCAAGATCCTCGCCGAGCGCCACGGCTTCAAATGCACCGTCCTGTTCACGGTCGATCCCAAGACCGGCGAGATCGACCCGAGCATCAACAACGTACCCGGCCTCGAAGCCCTCAAGTCCGCCGACTTGATGGTGATCTTCACGCGCTTCCTGGATTTGCCGGACGACCAGATGCGGCACGTCGCCGATTTCGTCGCCCGCGGCGGCTCGGTCGTCGGCCTCCGCACCGCCACGCACGCTTTCAACATCCCCGGCAACCGCAAGTTCGCCCGGTTCGGCAACAACAGCAACATCAAGGGGTGGGAAGGCGGCTTCGGCCGCACCGTGCTCGGGGAGAAGTGGGTTGCCCATCACGGCGGCCACGGCCAGCAAGGGACGCGCGGCATCATCGCCCCCGGCCAGGAAAAGAACCCCATATTCCGCGGCTTCACCCCCGGCGACATCTTCGGCACCACGGATGTGTACACCGCCAAGCCGCCGATCGACAGCACCATTCTCGTGCTGGGTGAAGTGACCGCGACTTTGAAGCCCGACTCGAAGGGCGTCGTCGGGAAGAAAAACGACCCGATGATGCCGGTGGCCTGGACGCGGCTCTACTCGGTTAATCCCGGCCATATGGGCCGAGCGTTCTGCACCACGATGGGCGCCTCGCAAGACCTCCAGTTCGAAGGAACGCGGCGGCTCATCATCAACGGCTGCCTCTGGACCCTTGGGCTCGAGAACCAAATTCCGGAGAAAACGAACGTCGAGATCGTCGGCGAATACAAGCCGACGCCGTTCAAGTTCAAGGGCCACAAGAAAGGCACCAAGCCGGCCGACTGGTTCAAGTGAAATCTCGATTAGCCACGGCCCGGTTCAAGTGAAATCTCGATTAGCCGCGACCCGAAGGGGAGCGCGATTTTAACCTCAAACGCAGAGGGACCTGCCATGGCGCGAAGCGTTGCACTGATCGTTATGATCCTGTTTGCCGGGGCCGTTTCCGGCCAGGACAAACCGGCGGACGTCGTCAAGAAAGCAATCGCGGCCCACGGCGGCGAAGCCGTCTTGAAGCGGTTCCCCGCCGCGACCTCCAAAATCGCCGGCGAAATCCTCACCGATCCGAAAATCCCATTCACCGGCACGACGGCCTATTCCATGCCTGGCAAGGTCCGCGTCGAAATGGAATTCACGGTTGACACGCGCAAAGCCACGACCGCGCAGATCATCAACGGCGACAAAGTGAGCCAGACCGAGAACGGTAAGCCGAGCAAGCTGACCCCGGCGATGATCGAGGAACTCCGCGAGTCCGCGTTCATCCAGGAGATGTCGCTCCTGTACCCGCTGATCGAAGGGAAAAAGTACGAACTGGAAGCGGGGACGGATGCGACCTTCGACGGCAAGGAATGCGCGACCGTCGTGGTATCGGCGAAGGGCCTGAAGCCGACCACGCTCGCGTTCGACAAAAAGACCGGTCTGCTGACGGCCATGAAGCGCAAGGGACTCGCCCCCGGCGACAACGGCCTCGAGAAACCGCGAATCGTCGAGGAAGTCACCACCTTTTCCGACTACGAGAAGGTCTCGGGCATCATGGTGCCGATGCAATCCCGGGTGACGCACGACGGCAAGGACTTCCTGAAGATCAAGGTGCTCGAATACAAGCCGCTGACGAAGTTGGACGGCGACTTCATGGTGGACTGATGCCTCCGATCTCGTTCGTGGTGGATCGCCGCGATTCGGGCCGCACGCTGGCGGCGGTGTTGAAAGACCGGCTCGGGCTCACCTGGTCGCAGGCCAAACGGCTCGTGGCCAACCGGCACGTTCGCGTCGGGCAGCAAGTCGAGACCGACGTGGCCCGGCGGCTCAAACCCGGCAAGCGCATTCAACTCGATGCGGGTTCGGTGGAGCAACCGAAGCGCGAAAAGCCGCCTGTGAAGCGCAATCCAAAGGAGCGCTCCCCTGCGTTGCGCCCCGGGTCGCGGCTAAACAAGGAACTCGGGTCGCGTGCCCCTGCAATTCCCATCGAAATCGTTTATGCCGACGATGCCATCGCGGTGGTCAACAAGCCCGCGGGCCTTACCACGATGCGCCATGCCGCCGAGGCCGCCGAGTTCGGCCGCGGCCAGCGCTTCCTCCCAACGACGCTCGCCGACCAACTTCCCGCACTGCTCGGTTCCCCCGACCGGCCAGTCATTGCCGTGCATCGCATCGACCGCGATACCTCCGGGCTAGTCGCGTTCGCGCGAACTGCGTCCGCCGCCCGAGCGTTGACCCGCCAGTTCCGCAACCACACCGTCGAACGCCGTTACCTGGCTTTAACCCGGGGGATGCCGGAATCCGGCCGGATCGAATCGATCCTCGTTCGCGATCGGGGCGACGGCCGCCGCGGCACCAGCCGCAAGACCGATCCGCCCGATGGGAAGACCGCGATCACGCACGTCAAGCCACTGGAAGCGCTCGGCGATTTCGCCGTCGTCGACTGTCGGCTCGAAACGGGCCGCACGCATCAGGTTCGCATCCACCTGGGCGAAGCGGGAACGCCTCTGTGCGGCGAACGCATCTACGACAGACCCATCAATGGCCGACCCGCGCCCGACAAGAGCGGCGCGAAGCGCCCAATGCTCCATGCCGCCAGTCTCGGCTTCACGCACCCCGAAACGGGCGAAGCGATGCGCTGGGAAGCGAAACCGCCCGCGGACTTCGCCGCCATTTGGGCCGTCCTCCGTTCCCAATCGGAACCGCAATGACAGTTCCCTCTTCGACACTCGCCAACGGCGACCGCCTTCCCGCGGTCGGGCTCGGCTTCTGGAAAGTGCCGAAACCCGTGGCCGCGAGCCTCGTACCCGCGGCCGTTCGCGCCGGTTACCGACACTTCGATTGCGCCTGCGATTACGGCAATGAAGCGGAAGTGGGGGAGGGCCTTCGCGCCGCTCTCGATGCTGGACTATGCCAGCGCGAAGACCTGTGGATCACTTCCAAACTGTGGAACACTTACCACGCCAAGGAGCACGTTCGCCCGGCGCTGGAACGCACGCTCGCCGACCTTCGCCTCGACTACCTCGACTTATATCTCGTGCACTTCCCCATCGCCCAGCGGTTCGTGCCCTTCGAGAAACGCTACCCGCCGGGGTGGTTCTTCGATTCGGATGCGGAGTCGCCGCGCATGGAATTCGCCCGGGTCTCGCTGGCCGAGACCTGGTTCGCAATGGAGGAACTGGTGGCCGCCGGGCTCGTCAAGAACATCGGCGTTTGCAATTATGGAACCGCCATGCTCCGCGACTTGTTCACGTCGTGCCGCATCCGCCCGGCCGTGCTGCAAGTCGAACTGCATCCGTACTTGACGCAGGAGAAGTTGCTCCGCTTCTGCCAAACCGAGGGGATCGCGGTGACGGCGTTCTCGCCGCTCGGCGCCGAATCGTACCGGTCCATCGGCATGGCCAGTGCCGACGAGAGCATTTTTAAGGAGCCGGCGGTACAGACGGCGGCGCGGGCGCACGGCAAGACGCCGGCCCAGGTGCTCTTGCGCTGGGGCGTGCAGCGCGGCACGGTCGTCGTTCCCAAAACGGAGCTCCCGGAGCGACTCGTCGAGAATCTGGCGCTCTTCGATTTCTCGCTGACTGCCGAGGAAATGGCGGCGATCCGGCACCTGAACCGCAATCGCCGCTTCAACGATCCGGGCGACTTCGCCGAGACCGCATTCAACACCTTCTGTCCGATATACGAGTAACGCGCCACGGCCTCGCTCGGCTCCGCGGACTCCGCCTCGCGGCGAATCATGGAAAGTATTTCGCCGTGATTCTCCGCAGGAATGCCAACGATTCGGCCATCTCATCCATGCCGTTCATGCCGTCCTCAATGCTCACCCAGCCGCGGTAACCGTGTTCGGCGAGGATGCGAAAGATTGCATCGTAGTCGTTGAGCCCCTTGCCGGTGACGCCGTGGCGAAGGTTCGGCGAGTAGCCGAGCGTGCCGTCCGATTGCCGAAGTTCCGCGAGCGTCGTCCCCTCGGCCAGGAAGCGATCGGAGGCGTGCATGCTGACCACGCGGTCGGCGA
>DATNBQ010000056.1:0-4795 GCA_035571955.1 Urbifossiella sp.
GAAGTCGGGTCGCTTCCCGTTTTCCGTCACCTGCTCCATAAATTGCCGAAACGTCTCGTGCAGTAACTGACCGAACTGCGCGGGGTCCAGCCATCGGTCCTCGTCGACTTGCATCTCATCCGGCGGCTGAATGCCCAGCCCACTTCGAAAGAAGTAGGCCAGCGGACAACGGCCGGCCGTTTCCAGAGCACTGGCCGACAGCACCTGCGAATCGGCCAGGAATGGATTCAACGCCTGGCCGGCGAGCGGGACATCACCGCTGTATTGGCCGAATTCGGTCGATCGTTCCCGATCGGCAAGGTTTCCACGAGCCAGGTGCGGGAAACGAGCTTCGACTGAAGCAATTTGACTGGCGCCCTGACTCTTATCATCCCGGGTCAACCACCAGAGCCAGCGTTCGCTCTCGTCGAGGGCTTTCTCCGGCGCCGTGGGTGCAAAGGAGACGGGCGGACCGACCGCGGAGTTGAGGGACTCGAGATCCGTCTCCGCGCGCCCGCTCACGACCCTGTACGCCGAAAGAACGACCGAGCTTGGAAACACATCGCGATCGTCCGCAAGGTCCTGGGACGGCCAGGAGATCGTGACCGTACCCTGCAACCGAGACAGAGTCCGCGAGAAACCAGCGAGCCGTTCGTGAAGCCGCTCGGCGCTGGTCGGGAACTGGGGATTCAGATTCTTTCGTTCGCTGTCAAGCAGAATCGGGTCCTGGAGCCCGGCGCCGGGAAACCGCCGATCATCGAGCCCAACCACAAATGTGTGCCCGCGACCACTTTGTCCACCCGATCCGAGATGGGCGACATGAAGATGACTAGGTCGGGGGCCGCTGCCCAGGATCGGAGTTTGCGCCGGCAGATTGAGAAACCATTTCAAACTGGGCGTCAGGTTCAGCCGCTCCAGCCAGAACTTGCGTTCCTTCAGGCGCCCAAGAAGAGCCTCGGATGCGTATTCGTCGAGTTCGTTGACCGACCGCGCCCACTTCGCCAGAAACGTCTCGGCCGACTCCACGATTGCCGGGCCGGCGCCTGAGAGCACCGACTGCGACAGCTTCAGAAGGTTGGCAACCATCTTGCGAAGATGCTTCATGCCCTTCAGTGCTCGATCGTGGGCCTGTGCTCGGGCGCTCTCACCATCTCCTTCCTCATGACTGGAAGAGGAACCCTTTGTCGCCTTGATCTGCTCATCGAGTTTGGGCAAATAGTTGACAGCACCCGATCCAATGGCCAGGGGGCGCAGGAGGCGAGCCAGAAACCCGAATCCGAGTTCCTCGTCGCCACAATCGAGCAGACCTTCACCGATCAATTCCACCAGCAGTCGTTGCGGGAAGCCCTCGGTAATCCAGAGCAGCCAGGATGCCATCGCACGACCAGGCCGGCTGAGGCTGGCCGGTATCCCCTCAGCGAACGTCACGGGGATGCCATCCGGATATTCCTTGGACGCGTGACGCCGAGCCAGCGAGTATATGAGCGGAATGTAGGCGGATGGATCGGAGTGGAGAATCTCGACGTCGTCCAGTCGAACATCTTTGGCCAAATGCCGGCGAAGAACCTCGCGGATCTCGTTGACTTCGCCGACGGCCCGGAAAAACTGTACGGAGTTGTCAAGCCGCGGCGGCGGAACAAGGGGACTTTGACCGAGGTGTGCAAGTAAGCGGATGTCGCTTTGCCTCGGCTGACTGGCTTCCAGCGAGTGCACGATGTTCCGACGGTGGATCGCCGGCACCGCGGCAAGAAATGCGCCTTCCAATCCCGTGGGCGTGAATCCGTCGGGAACCAGAATCAGCGTGTCGGGTCCGAGCGCCAGGCGATCAGCGCCAAGTCGCGTAATGGCTTGTTTCAGTACCTCCGCCGAATCAACCAGATGGTGGCTTTCCAGGAACTTGCAGTACGAAGTGGCCACGACGGTCAAGTCTTTGGCCTTGGCGGCATTCTCCATCCTTCCATCGATGTCCGCGGTTTCCGCGCCCGACATTCGCAGAGCGAGAATTGAATTCAGAACGGCGACCGAAAGCTCGTCGGTTCTGTGCAGCCGCCGCAGGTAACCATCGGGCGGCAAGTCGTTCCAGGCCGCATGGATGGCAAGCTCGAGCGCATCTCGACTCGCAAGTGTCCGGCCCGAAACTGCGAATTCGCAACCGACCAAGTCTAGCGCGATTCGAATGACCGTCGCGGGGTGAAGATTGATCACCGACAAACCGTTGCGAACCTGCCGCTCGACCCACTGGTTGCCGACTCGGTTGGACGGCGCCAGCAGCCATTTCGTGGCAAGCGGGCTCCCGGCGCAAACATCACTCAGGCATATGGGTCGATCGAGCATCCTGGTGGCTCATGGGTAGAGGTGTGCTCGGACAGGACAAACCTTGATCGATCAGTCCGGGTTCACATAGGAGGTGGAGACAAGGATGTCGAGACGGGGGATTCTTTGTGGGGGAGCCGCTTCTTCATGGTGGGAGTCACTGAGGTGGATCGAGTCGTCCTGCAATTTGAACACGGGCCACGCGCTTTGTCGAACTCGGTTTCCGGTTTTCGTGGAAAACGGCAGGGGCGCCAAAAGCGGCACCGACGTCCGCCGCTCGGAATTGTACGACCCAATCGCGCGTCCAGTGTATTCGCGTGAAACAAGAATCGGTGCCCGACATCGAATTAGTCGCCGCTGTCCTTCGTCAAGGCATTGTCCGCGGCTTCGAGCCTCAACCGAGTTTGGTCGTCTGGCAGGCGGATGCGGAGTCGACTGCGATCAGTGAGTTGGAGCGGCGCGGCCGGCACGCCGTTGAGCGGGACTCCGAACGGCGACTTATTCCGGGGGCACCCGGTGTGTTCCAACCTCCGATTCTGGGGCCGGGCGGCCCCTGACATTGGACCTGACCGCTCTTGCACTTCAGACCTTTGTTCTCCTGATCGCGGCCTTCCTAACCCTTCGCTTGAAGATTCGGAGCTGAGCGTGCTTTCGATTGTTCTCCAATAGCTAAAAAAATCCGCCGTGAAGTGCGCCCTGGATCATGGGTTCATCCGAGACCGCCCCGGGTGTTCAGGCACACCGGGGCGGAATCGGAGGAGTCTACCGACTGAGATCAACCCGGACTTCCTTCAACGCGGGCGTGGCGGCGACTGCTTGACGAATCGCCGACCGTAGTCGGGTCATGAAGGGCTTGCTCTGAAGAATCCTTGGTATCCTTCCGGCAACAGAATTCTTCAGATCCGGCTTGATGCGGAAGGTAAGGTGGATCTCGTCGAGAACGATCAGTCGAGGCATGGAGCACCTCGCGGCAGTTTAATTCGGCAGGAATGCGGCGACGTACAGCGCTGCCATGCCACAGAGAAAAGCAAAAAACACCAAGCTGAGCATGCTCAACCTCCCTGGGAATGACGTCCGGAAGCCGAGGAACCAATCGCACGGGCTGTTCGCTTCGGAAGCGAGTGACCGGCCGATCGTTCCTGCGATTTCCTTCGTTCATCCCCAACTGGAATCAGGTGGCGTTCAGTCGGCGGGTGGAGCGACGGAACCAGTTGCCGACCTGGGCGGCGGCGGCCGTCACGCATCCGCCGATGCCGGCGAGCGCCGCGGCAATGCCGGCCGGGGCCAGGTAGCCGAGGGCCGCGACGACCGCGCCGGTACCGACGGCGACCAGCACCATCCGGCGGAGCGGCATCATCACCGAAAGAGTCCGGGTCGTGCCAGTGACCGCCGCCCGGGCCGCTTGATAGCGACTCGCAACGGCGAGCCGAGCGGCCTCGGCACGAGCCTTGATTCGGGACCACAGCCCAGGCTTCAACGCCGCATCCTCGACCGGGTTTGTCTCCGCCGCAGTCGCTGGCATCGGTGCCGGGGCGAGGACCTGGATCATCGCCCGCAACTCGGGATTGGTCATGATTTCGAGAATCGCGTCCTTGACGGCGGCCCGCGTGCCTTCGCGGGCGGCTTCTGCGACGGCCTGCGGAAGGCCATCGCACAGGCCGTCGATGATGCTGTCGAGGCGGTCGAGTTGTTCGGAGAGTTGCTTGCGCTGCGGACGACCATTGGTCATGGTCGGAACGGTCGCGGTCATGATAACTCCAGGTGAGGAACGAACGGGAATGTGACGTTCAGTTGGGCTGCAGTCGGGCGGCGCCGACGTCGAGTGCATCGGTGACGGCAAGAAGATCGGCGGCGGTGGTGAGTGCGGCGAGCGCGTAGCGGACGATGGCGCCGCCGGTGAGGCCGAGAACGCCGACGCCGAGCCCGAGTCCGACGGCGCCGGCGAGCGTGCCGCGGCGGCCGAGCCACCAGCGGACGGCGTGCACCGCCGCGGCGAGCGCGATCGGCGCCGCGGCCGCGGCCGACGATCCCGGCGCTCCCGGCGCAACTTCCTCCACAAAATCCTCCTCGTGGTCGAAATCGTCCCAGGCGTCGTGTTCGTGCCAGGACCGCACCGGCGGCGGCTCACGCCCGGCCTGGCCGGCGACGAGCGTGCGGACCACGTCGCCGACGGCCCTGGCGACGAGCTGCGCCAGTTCGCCCGCCAGGGCGTCGCGAAGGCGAACCTTCAGGTCCGCGAGGGAATCGGCGAGGTCGCGCATCCTGGCGGCGACGAGAGCAGTCACTGCGCGCCTCCGCCGAGGTTGAGTTGCTTCAAACCCGCCCACACGTTGGCGAGGACTTTCTTCTCCTTGCGGGTGGAACGCAGCGCGGCGATGAGCCGACCGAGGCGGGTGCCGACCTCGGCGACGGCGAGGCGCAGCGCCTCGGCCTCGGCCAGGGGATCAAGGCCGTCTTCGGTCAACGGCGGCGGCTCGTGCTTGCCGTTGGCGGACGTGTCGTT
>DATNBQ010000057.1:0-14001 GCA_035571955.1 Urbifossiella sp.
CAATAATCTCTGGGGGAGTGCAATAATCATCGACGATTCTTGGGTGGCACCGGCTTCCAGCCGGTGCAAGTAAAGACACACCGGCTGGAAGCCGGTGCCACCCAGAAGCATCCCCCACCCCCAGCGAATCTTGCTGCACCCTTCGGCTCCGCGGACTCCAGCTCGCGGCTAAGCTCAGCCGCGGCTAAGCTCAGCCGTTAATGAGCAATTTGAGTTGAACGGTGCCGATCTGAATGATGTCATTCGCCTTGAGTGGCCGCTTCTGGCCCGCTTGCAGCCGCGATCCGTTCACCCAGGTGCCGTTGAGGCTGTTCAGATCCTCGACGAGCAGCATGTTCCTGTCGAAGGTAATGGCCGCGTGCTGCCGCGAACTCCAGATTTGCCCCTCGGCTTCCTGGCCGACCAGATCGATATCCACCGGGCGATCGGCGAAGCGGCCGATCACGTTCCGCCCTTCGTAAATGGGGTACTCGAGGTTAATCCGTTGGCCGCGAAGGACCATGATCTTGGGGTGGATTTTCGGCAGCGCGGTATCGCTGGGGGCAGGGGTCGGCACGCCCACTTGCGGTACGGCATATGCCGGCGCGGTAGCCACGGTCCGCGGTTCCCCGGGATACGAGCCGCCGGGCCGCGGCGTCAGCATGAACCCGATGTGCGAAGGAAGCGGCTTGTGTTCCGGCGGCGGCGTGGTCGGAGTCGAGACCGATTCGCCAATCGAGGATGGCAAAATCGCGACGACCGGCGCCGGCGCTTCCGCAGACAACCCGGCCGCGGCGACGGCCGGCGTCACCGCCGATGCCGACGCGAACTGGTGCCCCCCGCACCAGATGCATGCCGCTACCGATTCGGGATTCGGCAACTGACACTTGGGACAAATGGCCATCGCTCGGATCACCCGCGAAAACCGAAACCGTGCGTATGGCGGCCGGCGCGTCGCGCACTGCCGCTCGTGCAAGGTTAGATTACGTTCGCGGAATCGGTCGCGAGAATCCAATCGCAATGAGCGCGAATTGCCGCGATGTGGGCCGTGAGCTCAAGGCGATTCCGCTCACGCCAAAAACGGTGACATCCCGGCGCGAAAACCCGCGCTCGCCAAGTTATTTCGGCGGCGGGCCGAGGAAGTACAGTTCCATCGCCGTGCACAGAACCGGATCGATCTCCAGGGGAGTTTTGCCCTTCCACGAACCGTCCGCCTTCTGGTCCTTGAGCAGTCGCGCCACGCCTTCGCGATACCACGCCACCTTCTTCGCCCCGGCGTTGAACTCCCGCGAACCGAGGACTTGCCCGAGTTCCGCAAGCGTCAAATCCAGATACGCCTGACTCGACGTGACGCCATAATTCGCCTTCGCGAGCGCTTCCATTCCCTTTTCGAATGCCTCTTTGTCGGCATCGGTCGGCCTGATGTGGCTGCCCGCGATGGCGAGGCCGAGGAGGGCCGACGCCGTCATCGACTCGGTCGCTCGACCCGCCTGTACGCGATCGAAGAGATACATCCACCCCGCATCGCGCCGTGTGCGGATGTAAAGATCGCGGATTCCCGGCCAGATTTTGTCGTCCACCTTGATGCCCGCCTGAACCGCAGTGTGCAGGGCCATCACTGCGAAATGCGTATTCGATCCATCGGCCCTATTCCACGGCCCCGGGTTACCGCCGTAAGACCATCCCTCCAGTTGGCCTCCCTTAAAGCCTATGGCGTTGTCGAGCAGTCGGTCGGCATTCTTGCGAATGACATCCTTGTACTTCTTGGCATCGGCGCGAACGAGCACCTGGGTTTGCAAGCTGACGACGTAAGTCTTCTTGGGCGGCAACTTGGCCAGGTAGTCGATGGCCTTGACCAGAGCGGCATCGTTGGCGGGAATACCGGCCCGGAGGAGTGCCAGCGCCGCGAGTGCCGTGCGGCCCCCGTCCATATCCGCGATAATCTTGGCATTGGCATCGTCCAAAGCTTCCCAGTTGCCCTGTTCGTTTCGCTGGCTCTTGAGGAAGTCGATGGCCTTGTTGCGAGCCGGCGCGACCGCCTCGTCCAGCTTGTCCGGCGCCGCCTTTGGCACCGGCGCCGCGGCGCCGGCGAACGCCAGAAGTGCAAGAACCGCATTCATGATAAGTTCTCCTGAATTCTCACCACGGATCGCACGGATCGCACGGATTCAATCCTTCTTCTATCCGTGCCATTCGTGCCATCCGTGGTCAGTTTTGAGAGAAATCGACCGCAAAGGCACAAAGATCACACAAAGAAGGCACGAAATCTGTTTCTTCTTGGTGGCCCTCCGTGTGAGCTTTGTGCCTTTGTGGTGATTCGACGCCCGCGAGATGGTCACTTCTGGAACCATTGCCGCACGGCGTCCGCTCGCGGTTGCGCCAGCCAATCGAGCACAGTCCCCGAGGCGTCGCGCAATTGGAGTCCTTCCACGAGTGCGGCGTGGCGGCCGCCGGCCAGGCCATCCGCGACAATAGCCGCTCCTTGCGCCGCTTCCTTCACCCAGGCTCCGTCGAGCGCTCCGACTGTCCTGATCTCGTACTCGGAGCGTGCGAACGGCGCCAGCGCCGCGGACAGGTGCAAGGAATCGACGAAGGCCGGCTCGGCGCCGAACAGTCGGCCCGAAAGCACGATTCGCTCGAACCGGGCGTATGGCTCGTGCAGGCTGCACAGGCCGCCGACGGTGCGGATCAGCGACTCGACGAACAGATTGCGGCGAAGCTCCGGGGCGGCCGCGGCGGAAGCACCGCCCGCGAACAGGTCCGCCTTGGTTAACGGCGACAGGAGGTAAGCGGCCTCGCCGTCCCATGCGCCGCCGGAATGCCAGCCGATGGCCCCAGCCGTGCCGCCGACTCCGTCGATGATCGTGCCGTGTTCGCTGATCACCAGCACCGCTGTGAAAGTGGTGCCGAATTCGACGACGCAGAGCGGACCTTCGCGCGTCCAGCTGCCCGAATGGCGTTCGATGGCGAGCGCTGCCACGCACAGTTTATCCGGGGTGCCGAGGTCGATGCGGTTCCACTTGCGATGCACCGGAACCGTTGGAAGATGGATGACGCCGGGAAGAAAGACGACGGGCAGCCCGGAATCGCGGAAAGCGCGGATGAGTGCGGAGAACCCGGCGACGCCGCCGGCCGAGTTCCGCTCATCCGGGCGAACCAGGGCCATCAAATCGAGCTGGGAATCGGTGCAATCCGCGGCCTTGACGAGCGGCAAGCCATACCCGGACGGCCCGGCAATGAGATCGAACGGCCCGCGAGCTTTGAGCCAATCGACCGGGGCGATCGGATTGGCCCTCAGCGCGTCGGGATCGAAGCGAACCTGATCGGCGACGGCGCCGTCGTCGAGGACGAGCACGTCGAGGGACGAACTACCGGGGTCGCAGCCGGCAACGCGGGGCATGGTCCGTTCAGGGTACCACAGCGGCTTCGCAATACCACGGGTGCGCCAACTATTCTTGGAGCTGAAGAACGTCGGGCACAGCCCGACCTACAAAACACGCTCGTAGGTCGGGCTGTGCCCGACGCCAGCTTCATGGCTCCAAGAATCGTCGCCGCATCCAATGCCACGGCCAGCTTGGAAAAAGAGCGCCTCATTCCGCCGGTTCAACTCACTTCGCGTTCCCTTCTATAAAACTCCTCAAGAATTGGTGACTCCGGGGACGCCATGCCCGAGCAGTGGGATTACAAGAAGGCCGGCCTCGACCTGGCCCGTTACGAGGAGACCATCGCCGGGCTCCAGCGGCACCTTGCGCGCACGCAGGATCGCACCCGGGTGCTGCCGCCGCCGTTCCCTCCGCGAAAAGGCGGCAAGGGCGTGGGCGGCTTCGCATCGCTCTTCGATCTCGACCCGGATGGCTGGCTCTTCAGCCGCAAGTACAAGCATCCGGTCATCGTGAATTGCACGGACGGCGTCGGCAGCAAGCTCAAGATTGCGGCGGCGATGCAGAAGTACGACACCGTCGGCATCGACCTCGTCGCCATGTCCGCCAACGACCTCATCTGCACCGGCGGCGAACCGCTCGTCTTTCTCGATTACATCGCCATGCCGGCCGACGACCCGCCCATGACCGAGCGGCTCGTCAGCGGCATCGCCGACGGCTGCGTCGAAGCGGACTGCTCGCTGGTCGGCGGCGAAACCGCCATCCTTCCGGATTTTTATCAACCCGGCGACTTCGACATGGCCGGCTTCTGCACCGGCGTCGTCGAACGCTCGGGAATCATCGACGGCCGCCGCATCGAGAGCGGCGACGCCGTCATCGGCCTCGCCTCCAGCGGCATCCATTCGAACGGCTACAGCCTGGTCCGCAAGGTGGTGTTCGAAGCGGCCGGACTCGATCTCGGCGACTCGGTTCCCGAACTCGGCACGACGGTCGGCGAAGCGCTCCTCACCCCGACGCGGCTTTACATCAAGCCGATCCGCCACGTGCTCGCCCATTATCCCGTGAAGAAAAAGGGCGTGATCCACGGGCTGGCGAACATCACGGGGGGCGGTTTGCCGGATAACATCGCGCGCATCCTGCCGCCGGGCCGGCGCGTTTCACTTCAAAGCAGTTCGTGGCCCAAGCCGCCGGTGTTCGGCTGGCTGCAGCGGATCGGCAACGTCGCCGAGGCCGAGATGTTCCGGGTCTTCAACATGGGCATCGGCTTCGCGATCATTGCCTCGCCGAGCTTCGCCA
This sequence comes from Urbifossiella sp., assembly GCA_035571955.1. Lineage (GTDB taxonomy): Bacteria > Planctomycetota > Planctomycetia > Gemmatales > Gemmataceae > Urbifossiella. The sequence continues at coordinate 4,656 of DATNBQ010000057.1, forward strand.
AGAGTATCGTGGCTCAACTGGCCAACGACGGCATCGATGCTTGGATCATCGGCGAAGTCCGCGACGGCGAACCCGGCGTCGACATCGCATAGAATCATCGGATTTAGCCGCGATTATGCTAGAATGGGTCCATCGCAACCGAGACGTGGCATCCCATGGCCAAATCCCAGAAGACGGTGAAACCGGTTCCGATCGGTCGGTCGTCTCGTAAAAAGCTATCGGCCGAGGAATCGCTCAAACGAGTCCGCGAGTTCGGCAAACGCAAGGAGCAGTTCGTTGCCTCTGTCCGAACGGGCAAGGGTCGAAGTTTATCTGCCTGATTTGCCCCGGCAATCCTACCGCGATCTCCTGGACGCTTTCGAACAGGAGTTCACATATACTTTCGGCGGCTGCACGACCGCTCGGGGTTTAGACGGCACGTACCTATCCCACGTGGGTTCGCCGATTCGCGACCGCATAATCTCGTCCACACCGATACGCCCTTTGAATTCGACTCGCATGTTGCCGCGCTGTCTCGCTATGCCGACGAACTTCGAGCCGCTGCTATGGCGGCACTGGATGAAGAAGCGGTCTTGGTCGTCGTCACGGAAAGTGTTTCACTCGGTCTGAATTCCTCTCGCGCCGGAGTTCCCATGTCGCTAATCCTGGCCTCTTTCCTCGCGGTCCTTCCGATGAACGCCAGTGCCGATGACGCCGGCAAACGGCGGGAAGAGGCCATGGCTGCGTTCGATGCCGGGGTCGCCCACCTTCGTTTGCGCGACAACCCGGCCGCCATCAAGGCCTTCACACTGGCCCTCGAACGCGACCCGAAGTTCGCCGTCGCCCACGACCGCCGCGGCGACGCCTACCTCAAATCCGGGCAGTGGAAAAAGGCCATCGACGATTTCGACGCGTTTCTCAAGGCCAATCCGAAGTTCGCGCCGGAACACTGGCGGCGCGGCATCGCACTTTACTACGCCGGTCGCTTCGACGACGGCCGCAAGCAGTTCGACCTGCACCGCAAGGTCAATTCCGAGGATGTCGAAAACTCCGCCTGGCACTACCTGTGCAATGCCCGCGCGACCACGCCGGCGCAGGCCCGCAAGGACTTGATCCCGGTGAGCGAGGATCCTCGCGTGCCGATGAAGGAGGTTCTCGAACTGTTCGGCGGGAAGCTAAAGCCGCAAGACGTGATCGATGCGGCCGAGAATGCCAAGCTGAAGGGCGCCGCTCTCACTTCGGCGCGCTTCTATGCCCACCTCTACCTCGGCCTCTATTTCGAATCGGAGAAGGACGAGAAGAAGGCGTTCGAACACCTGACGATGGCCGTGGAGAAATACAAGATTGGCGATTACATGTGGGACGTGGGCGACGCCCATTTGAAATTGCTGAAGGCGAAGAAGAAAGATTAGCCGCGCCCCGAAGGGGAACGCGGCATGATGCGCCACACACGATTACCAGCGGCGGTAGAACACGCGGCCATACGTCGGGTAAACCGACGGGCCCGAGGAGTACGACGATACCGTTCGCGGGTAAGGATTGATCATGGTATACCCGGGATATGGGTAGCCGGGCACGAAGGCATGGTAAGGGTAATCGTTCGGCGAGGCCGATGGGCCGTAAACGGCGCGAGCGGGCAGGTAGGCGTAAGCGTTGCCCGGCACGACGACGATCTGCCCCGGTACCGGATACTTCTGCGGCGTGTACGGCGCCCAAATCGTCCCCGGCGAAACCGCATAGGTATCCGGGGTGATGGTCGTCGCGGCCGGCGGCGCAGGAACCGCGGCCTTGTTGGGAACCGGCTTCGGCGCGGGCGCAGGATTGCTCTTAGGTTGAGCCAGCGCCAGCCCCGCCGTCGCCAGGACCGCCATCCCCGTCAACAAATTGCGAATCATGATGTCCCTCCACTAAGGTGCCTTGTCCCGTGCACCGTAGCGATTCGCGAGGCCGCCGCTAGAGGAATTCGCGGCGAAACCCGCCGAATCCGGCCGCTCAGGGCACCCAATCCGTCTCAGCCGTTACGATCGCGCAGAACTCGGCCAGCAGCTTCGCCGCGTTCGTCAGATCGTCCAGGTGCACCACTTCCACCGGGCTGTGCATGTAGCGGTTGGGAATGCCGATCAACCCGCAGGCGACCCCTTCCCGGCTAATCTGAATGGCGTTGGCATCCGTTCCGGTGGCGCGGGGCACGCCGCGAACCTGCACGGGAATCCCGTGCGTCTTGGCAGTCGCTTCCAGCAAATCGAGCACCCGCGGATTGACGTTCGGTCCGCGGAACAGCACCGGCCCGCCGCCGCACGCCACTTCCCCTTGCGTCTTCTTGTCGTTCCCCGGCGTATCGGTCGCGTGGCAGACATCGACGGCGATTCCGACCGTCGGGTTAATGGCATAAGCGGCCGTGATGGCGCCGCGGAGGCCGATCTCCTCGGCCACAGTGGAGACGCCGTAAACCGCGGCCGAGAGTTTCCGCCCCTTCAACAATCGCACCGCTTCCATGCACACCCACAGCCCCACCTTGTCATCCATGGCCGGGCTGGCAGCGAGGTTGTTCCGCAGCGGCCGGTAACCGAGGGCGAATGTCAAAGGATCGCCGTGGCGAACCAGGCCGTTCGCTTCCTCCTGGTTCTTCGCGCCGATATCGACCCACACATCCTGGAACTCGGGCACCTTGGTTCGCTCGTCGGCCTTGAGCAAGTGGATAGCTCGGCGCGCCACCACGCCGGGAATTGGGACGTTCTTCGTCCAGACGGTGAGGTTTTGGCCGAGAAGGATTTGCATGTCCCAGCCGCCGATCGGCTGGATGTACAGGAAGCCGTCGTCGTCGATGTGCTGGACCATGAGGCCGATCTGGTCGCAGTGGCCGGCGAGCATGATGCGCGGGGCCTTCGACGGCCGCCCTTCCGGGAAGCGGGCGGCGAAGACGTTGCCGTGGGTATCCGTGCGGACCTCGTCGGCGAAGCCGCGGGTCCATTCCCGGACCACTTGCTGAATGGGCTGTTCGAACCCGGAGGGGCTCGGCGTCTCGAGCAACTGCTGCAAAAAGGCATGCGCGATGGCATCCATCGGTGAGTCCTGAGATGTCGGGGGATATTCACAGATTTAAGAAAGCGGCCGCGCGAATCAACCCGCCTAAGCCAACGATTCTTGGCGTCACAATCGTCGGGCACAGCCCGACCTACAAGGCGCCTCGTAGGTCGGGCTGTGCCCGACATCCACATGATGAGTCTTCCAAGAATCGTTCGCACGCCTCGACTCTGCTTCGCTCCCTACAATTCTGGACATTGGTTTCACAGCTTGCTCCTCGGAGAGAATCCGATGCCCGTTCGCGTCCTGTTCTTGGCACTCCTTACTGCGACACCCGCGATCGCTGCGCCGCCGATTGCCGAGTTGCCGGGGCCAGTCGTCGTTGCCGGCGGCGGCGAACTCGCCAAGGATACCCGCGATGCCTTCCTTGGCCTTGCCGGTAAGGACAAAGCAAAAGTCATTCTTCTCGCCACGAAGGACGCGGCCAAATCGTGGCCATCCGCGACCGTGCTGACACTCACCGATAAAAAGCAAGCGGATGATCCGGAGTTCGTGAAGCCGCTGGCGACCGCGACGGCGGTCTGGTTTGCCAACGGCCCGCTGCCGGTCCTTCGCGGCACGCTGCTCGACAAGGAATTGAAGATGCTCCAGGGTCGCGGCGGTGCAATCGGCGGCCACGGCGCCGGTGCAATCGCGCTCGGCCAACTCGGCCTTTTGCCCGGCTTCCACCTCGCGCTCAAGGAAGACGAACGCTTCCAAAAAGCCATCGACGCCGATCCCGCGACCGTGGGAATCGCCCTGGAAGACGGCTCGGCCATCGCCATCCGCGGCCGGACCATGCGCGTCCTCGGTGAACGGGCCATCGCCATTCGCGTGGCCAAGGGCGCCGGGCATCCGGCGGCCATGCAGCGGGCCGAGGCCGGCTCGCTCTTCGACACGTTCCAATTGCGCCGCGCCGCCGCCAACCGGGCTTCGAAGAACCCATTCCCACCCGCCAAGCCCCGCGATCCCGTAGTGGAAAAAGGATCGCTCGTGATTGTCGGCGGCGGTGGTGCCGGGCCGGACATCTGGAAGAGGTTCATCGCGCTATCCGGCGGCCCCGAAGCCACCATCGTCATGATCCCAACGGCGCTCGGCGGCACGATTCCGCCGGCCGCCCGCATTCCGGAGGTATCCGCGCTTCGCCGCAACGGCGCGAAGAACGTTGTCGTGCTCCACACCTATGACCGTAACGAAGCCGACGATCCGAAGTTCAGCGATATTCTCTTGAAGGCGGGCGGCGTCTGGTTCGGCGGCGGCCGACAATGGCGGTTCGTCGACTCCTACGAAGGCACGCTGACCGAGAAACGAATTCGCGACGTACTGACCCGCGGCGGCGCCATCGGCGGGTCGTCTGCCGGGGCCAGCATCCAGAGCGAATTCATGCCGCGCGGCCACCCGCTCGGCAACACCGTCATGGCAGCGGAAGGATACGAACGCGGCTTCGGCTACCTTCCCGGCTGCGCCGTCGATCAGCACTTCTTCGCCCGCAAACGCACCGCCGACATGACCGGCCTCATGAAGGAGTATCCGCAGTTTCTCGGCATCGGCATCGACGAGGGCACGGCGATTGTCGTGAAGGGAAGCGTCGCCGAGGTGATTGGCCGCACGAAGGTCGCCTTCTACGACACCCGCAAGAAGCCCGTCGGCGAGCAGGATTACGAGGAAGCGAAGGTCGGCGAAAAGTACGATTTGAAGAAACGCGAAAAGGTGAAGTGAATGGGCTCACCAATGCTTGCAAGCGTGAAAGTAGCTCGATAGAATGCCAAGGTTAAAGCTGCCGCGTACAGATTTGGAACTGCATCCGAGCAGTCATCGAAAATGCTTATCGATTTTACCGTTGAGAACTTTCGATCGTTTCAGAACGAAGAGAAGTTCAGCATGGTCGCTAGCAATAAGTTGCAGGACCATATGGAACACTGCGTCTCAGTTGAAGGCCTTTCACAGCGACTACTGCGAGCCGGAGTCATTTACGGCGCCAATGCCTCGGGCAAATCCAACCTCGTGAAAGCGATGGCATTCGCGCAGCAACTCATCCGAGTAAAAAGCGGGGGAGCAATCGGTAAACTCGCATCAAACCAGTTTCGATTTAGCGCAGTTCGGCGCCCCTCGCGTTTTGAGTTCCGATTCGTCGCTCGCGGTAAGATCTTCAGCTACGGTTTTAGCATTACCCCCGAGCACGTGGAAGAAGAATGGCTGAATAGGAATGAACCCAACGAGAAAGAATTGGTGGTATTTCAGCGTAAGAAGCAAATCATTTCGATAGGGAAGAATCGGGGGCTCTTTAGTGGCGCAGCGGACGCATCCAAGCAAACTCTGAAGGCCTTGCAAGTTTTGAAGCCGAGAGCCGACCAACTTCTACTCAATCGACTACTCGACGTCGATGTTACGAGTCAGGGGGAATTGCTCCAGCCTGTTGTCTGGTGGTTCGCCGCTTGCTTGACAACGATTCAACCCAACACCGCATTCGGTCCTCTCGTCGACTTTCTTGAAAATGTTGACTTATTTAGGAGTTTTGCCAGCAAGTTTTTGAATACTCTAGGAACCGGAATCGACGAGCTGTTTATCGATAAGACGTCACTGGAGGCGGAAAAACTGCCGAAAGACGTTCTCGCTGTTCTACAGAGCACGCGAGACGGCGAAAGCAGCATAGCATTCGGCGACCCGAGTGTTGTGTTCCAGTTTGCGCCTGACGATCCCAGCAAGGTGATTCGCCGAAACATCAGTGCTCGCCACCAGATTCGTAGAGATTCCTTCCTCATGCCATTTCAGGAGGAATCTGACGGCACTCGCCGATGCCTCGATTTTCTCCCGGCACTGTTCCATATCAAGACTCAGGAAATGGTTTTTGTCGTCGACGAAATCAATCGTAGCTTGCATCCGCTATTGTGTCATGCCCTACTCAAATTCTTTTTGTCCGAACAATCGGAAATCAACCAACAACAGATGATAGCCACCACGCACGAAACGCATCTTCTCGACCAGGAACTTCTCCGCCGCGATGAGGTCTGGTTCGTCGAGAAGGACGCAGCGCAGGCTTCGCATATCTATTCTCTCTCGGACATGAATGTCCGCAATGACGTGAAGCTGGAAAAAGGCTATCTCAACGGTCGATTCGGAGGCATTCCGATAATCGGCGATGCGAAGAAGCTGCAGGACATGATTGTCTCCTCCGCGAATGGAAAGCCCAATGGCAAGAAGAAGACGCCCCATTGATCGGACGGTAAGTCCCCTCCGCGACACCAGCTTGATCGTGATCGCTTCCGAAGATCGGTATGCTGTTCGCCAATACTTCGAGTTCTTTCCAAGGACGTCGCGCGTTCAGTTCGTCGTGCTCGAAACTCAAGATGGAAAATCGTCGCCAAAGCATCTTCTGGAGCGGATCGATTCGTACATGAGGGAATACGAGATCGGACCGGGCGATCAGTTCTGGCTGATGTCCGATTGCGATCACTGGATAGAACCGGATCATATTCGGAATCTGAACATTGTCCTTACCGAATGTCGAAACAAGAGAATAAATGTCGCCCTCAGTCATCCGTGTTTTGAAATCTGGCTGCTACTCCACTTCAAGGACCACCCAAGTCGGCCGAACTTGAAGTGCCCGGATATCTGCAAAGGTCTCGTCGATCCTCCACTGAAGTACCGCAAGGATGCGATCTATAAGCTGCCGATTACGCACGAAGGTCTTCACAGGGCCGTTCAACGTGCGTCCTCGAGGCCGGTTCGACATACTACGATACCCAACGAATATCAGACGTCGGTTTACCACATCGTCAAGGATTTGATCGATCGCAAGTTGCTTTCCATTGAAGGCCAGGGATGAAGTGAATGGGGCTGCGCGTTTCCAATTTGCGGCGGCCGGTGGAGGAGCCCGAGGCCGAATTGCCGCGGCACCTGGCGCACGCGCTCGGCATTCCTCCGGCCGACCTCGGGCCGTGGCGGATCGTCCGCAAAGCGCTCGACCTCCGAGACAAGAGTCATCTTCGCTTCGTTTACAACTTCGAAGTCGAAGCACCGGCGACTCTCAAGCCCAATCGCAACCGGCACGAAGCGGTCGTTGAAGTGCACGACGAACCGCCGTTCGCCATGCCGGAACCGGGCGAACAGCGGCTCGAACAAAGGCCGATCGTCGTCGGCTCCGGGCCGGGCGGACTCGTCTGCGCGTACTTCCTCGCCCGTCACGGTTATCGGCCGCTCCTTCTCGAACGCGGCGCCAGGGTCAACGTCCGCATCCGCGACGTCGAGCGCTTCGACGCCGGCGGCCCATTTCATCCCGAGAGCAACTATCTGTTCGGCGAAGGGGGCGCCGGCACCTTTTCGGACGGCAAGCTCACGTGCCGCGGCGCCGGCCCGGACGTGCTGCGCGTGCTCGAACTCTTCGCCGAGTGCAAGGGACAGCAACCCGGCAAACCGAGCATCCTCTACTACCATCGCCCGCACCTGGGCAGCAACCGGCTTCCCGCCGTGGTCAAGGCGATTCGCCGCAAGATTGAGGAATTCGGCGGCGAAGTGCGCTTCCTGACGCGGGTCGAAGACTTGCACTTCGATAATGCCGGGATCCGCGGCGTGGCCACGTCCTCCGGCTTCATCCCCGCTTCGGTCGTGGTGCTGGCCATCGGCCACAGCGCCCGCGACACCTTCACAATGCTTGCTCGGCGCCAGGTGCCGATGAGCCGCAAGGCCTTCCAGTTCGGAGTCCGCGTGGAGCATCCGCAAGAACTCGTCAACGCCGTGCAGTTCGGTTCGCGCCACGCCCAGTATGAAGAACAACTCGGCAACGCCGATTACTCGCTCATCGCTCGCGGCCGCCACGATCTGTTTACGTTCTGCATGTGCGCCGGCGGCCACGTGATTCCGAGTGTGTCGCAAGCCGGGTTCTTCGGCACCAATGGCATGAGCCTGAGCCGCCGCGATTCGCCGTTCGCCAATAGCGGCCTGGTGGCGACCATTTCCATCGAGGCGTTCGAAGGATCGGACGTGTTGGCCGGGGTGCGCTTGCAGGAACGGTACGAGAAGAAGGCGTTCGAACTTGGCCGTGGGGAGTACCGCGTGCCGATCCAGCGCGCGACGGACTTTCTCTCGCAGCGCGGATCGGCGGCGAGTTCGCCGATTCCTTCGAGTTACCCACGCGGTCAGGCGGCATGCGACTTGCGCGAAATCCTGCCGCCGCTGGTGGCCGATGCGGTGCGCGAAGGATTGCCGCTGATGAACGACCGCTGGCGCGGCAAGTTCCTTCCGGAAGCGGTGCTGGTCGGTCCGGAATCGCGCGGAAGTTCACCGGTGCGGATCGACCGCGATGGTCTCACTCGCGAGTCGCCCGGTGTGCCAGGGCTTTACCCCGTTGGGGAAGGAGCGGGCTACGCGGGGGGCATCGTCTCGGCGGCCGTGGACGGCCTTCGCACTGCCCGCGCAATCATTGGTAAGTACGCAACTGCGTAGCCGCGAGCCCAGCGGGGAGCGCGAAGTTTCTCTTCTACCTGGCCGCGTATTTTCGGAAGGAATCGATGGTCGCTTTGGCCGCGGCCAGCGAATCGGGGAGCGGCAACACCTCGGCGGAAAGGTAGCCGTTATAACCGATTTCGCGGAGCGCCGCCGCGATTGGCGCGAAGTCGGTGTGGCCGAAACCGGCGGCATGGCGATTCGAATCGGCAAAGTGAACGTGGCCGATGAAGCCCCGAGCCGCGCGAATCGCGGCCGGCACGTTCGCTTCCTCGATGTTCATGTGATAGAGGTCCGCCAGGAGCTTCACGTTGGTCGTGGCCAGCCCCTTGAGCAAAGTCACGCCGTCCTCGAGCCGGTTAATGAGGTTGGTTTCGTAGCGATTGATCGGTTCGTAGAGCAGCGGCAGGTTGAACTTGGCGGCGTAGAGGCCGAGGTTGAGCAGCGATTGCGAGAGGTAGCCGAGGGCGGTTTCGCGGGTCGTGCCATCGACCCAGCGCCCTTGCATCGAGCCGATGATGACCGGGGCATCGAAGACGGCGGCGAAGTCGATCAGCGATTCGACGAACGCCATGGCCTTGGCGTGCGTTTCCGGGTCGGGGCTGGTGAGGGTGAGTTTGTGCTTGACCCAGCCGGCGCCGGTGCCGACGGCGGCGACCGCCAGGCCGTTATCGACGAGCATCTTGCGGAGTTCGACGGTATCGATGGCGTCGGGGCCGGGCGGAAAGATTTCGACGGCGTCGAAGCCGAATGCCTTGGCGGCGCGACACCCGGCCGCGAGGTCGTCCCAGAATACGAACGGGCCGCCGCGCGCCTCCGGCACCAGCGAAATCGTTACCGCGGACTTCATGAGCGACCCTCG
>DATNBQ010000058.1:0-8660 GCA_035571955.1 Urbifossiella sp.
GGAAGTTGGCACTGACGCGGTGGCGCAACACGGGGATCGCGGCCTTCTTGATGTCGTCGATGGCGACGCTCGGGCGTCCATCCATGGCGGCGAAGGCCTGGCCGGCGCGCACGAGGAACTGCCCGGCGCGCGGGCCGGCGCCCCAATCGACCAGCCGTTTAATCATGTCCGGCGCCGTCGGGTCCTTCGGCCGCGTCGCCCGCACCAGCTTCACGATGAACTCGATCACGAAGCCCGGCACCTCGATCTTCCGCACCAATTTCTGCCAGGCCATGATCCGTTCGCCGGTGAGAATCTTGGAAATCTCCGGTCGATCGTCGCGGGCGCTCATCGCCACGATCGAACGCTCGTCCTCCGCCGTCGGGTAATCGACCTTGATGTTGAACATGAAGCGGTCGAGCTGCGCTTCCGGCAGCGGATACGTTCCTTCCTGTTCAATGGGGTTCTGCGTGGCGATCACGAAGAACGGATCGGGGAGCTTCATCGTTTCCTGGCCGGCGGTTACCTGGCGTTCTTGCATGGCTTCGAGCAAGGCAGCCTGCGTCTTCGGCGGCGTGCGGTTGATCTCGTCGGCCAAAACGATGTTGGCGAAGATCGGTCCGCGGACGAAGCGGAATTCGCGCTTGCCGTCCGGCAGCTCGTCCAGCACCATCGTGCCCGTGATGTCCGACGGCATCAGGTCCGGCGTGAACTGGATGCGCTTGAAGACCGTGGAGAGAATCTGGCTGATGCTGGAGACCATGAGGGTCTTGGCGAGTCCGGGGACGCCGACGAGGAGGCAGTGGCCGCGCGTGAAGATGGCCGCCAGGATTTGCTCGACGACTTCGCTTTGCCCGACGATGACGCGGTGCAGCTGGTCGAGCATTTGGGCGCGGTCGGCGGAGAATTGCGTGAGGTATTCGGTAAAGCGATCGGTGGACACCAGTGCGGCTCCCGGCGACAGTAGGAAGTGCAATTATACGGAGCCGGTTCGCCGCGACCCAGCATGTCCGGCAGCGAAGCCGGTATCATTCCTATTTGCTAGTTTGATCCCATTCCCAGGGAGAACGCGCATGGCCGAGCCGCCGATGGTCGATCCGCACGACCCCGTCATGACCGGAGAGAATTCGTTCGTCCGCCTGTCGAGCGACGGCGGCAAGACTTACCCCGAGCGTGCCAGCCACTGGCGGGTTCTCTGGTCTCCCGCCGGCCCGGGGCACGCGCTCTTCATCGAAAGCGCCCTGCTGGGCGGCGTTCCGCGGATCTATGCGGACAATGCCGGCGTCGCGCGATTCCTTCAGCGAACGATCGAAGTGATGCTCTACAAGCCGTTCGCCGACGAATCGCTTCCGATCGTGGATGCGCGATTCGAACGGACGGGCCATTCGCTGAGCACCGTCGAGGAGCGATTGAACTCGGCGAGCGACGAAATCGTTCTGTCGTGGTGGGAGTTGATGAGCCCGTTCGTGCTGACGATGCCGCCGGGCGCGATGGACCGTCCGCTCGGCGTCTATTCCACGTTCCTTCCGGCCCGCGCGGCCCAGTTGGCGGTGAACGATCAAGCCGCGGCCGGAAACGTGGTTCTCATGGACCGGTTCGGCCGGCCGGCCTCGAGCTGCTGCCTGGCCTGGTCCGAAACCTGGACGAAGCCAAAAGCCTGATTGCCCCGCCGCGAGTTGAAAAGTGTGCGGCAACGATTCTTGAAGGCTTCTCAAGTTGGCGTCGGGAACGGCCCGATCGTAATGGCTTGTGCGTCTTAAATCAGGAGGAGCAGGAGTTGGAGATCGACACCTTTTATGGACGATGAAGACAAAGTGGGAGGAAATACAGACCACGGAGCCCACGATCTCCAATGGTAGAAAGGAATGCAGAACTATAATCGCTTAAGCAATTTGGTCATGGCTACCGCCATAAGGCGGCGGCGTTCCTCTAAGAATTGCTGGAAATTCTCCGTCTTCCACAAGTCCTGATTCTCGGGGATGAAATGCGCCTTACGCATCTGCGGTATTGTCTCGTTCAGGAGGTACTGCGAAGGAGGCGTGTCGCTGATTTCAACATTCTTTGACTTGCTGATGAGAGTCAGGTTGGCGATGTCGTTCACGTCGGCCCGGAAGTCAGCAGGAGTGAAGCCCTGATCCAAATACGACTGAAACAGTGCTTTGTTCTTCGTCATGTAATCGAACGGGAAGATATGATGCAGTTGCAAGTCGGACGGTTCGATGGCATCCAGCGTGGGTCGATTGCCGGTTCCCCAATCCGTCGCTTCATTCTTCCTCATAATGATGTAAATCAGCAGGACGAGTACGTTCTTGGACGCCACGCCATAAACGTGCTTCGGCTGAACTTTTAGGCCACGGAAATACTGGCGAGCTTCTTGATTGACATTGGCGACCAACTCCGCGAGCCCGTCCTTCGCGGTCTGCGAAGAGTCCGTGAGTTGGCGGAAATCACGGCGTAACTGAGTTTCGGCAGCGGCGCTATAGTGCTCCGAGATCTGGGAAAGCAAAAAGAACTTTTGGACATCCCGCTCCAGTGCGCGGCTCGTACCTACTTTGGCGAGGGAGTATACGAGCGGAATAAGGGCGTTCTTCGACATGAAAAACTTCGACTTGTCTAGTGAAAGCCCGCATCTCAATATCTTGATTAACCCATCTATAGCCCCGCGTGATTGTTTCCAGAGTTTATTCAAATGTGCGCGAGTCGGCTGGTCCTTGGAGATTCGATCCGCCAGTTTCTTGATTTGCGGCACATTACACTCGATGACCGTGATGGTTCGCATTAAGAAGGTCAAGTCGAGGTCGTAGTTGTTCTTGCGTAGCTCGCGCCGGTAGTCGCGGAACTCCCTGGTGATGCCCTTCCAGTGCGGAACAATCCGTGCCAGATGGATTTCGGCCCCCGTCAGTTGGGTGCCAGCCGAATTGACTCGCGTAAAGATCTCGCCCACTGAGGAGTAGTCTCGGTCCCGGATGATTTGAACGGGGAATTGGTAGTCACGCAGCCGTTGGACGTAGGTGCGAATCGTTTCGATGCTTCCAGTCGGCAGTTTTGAGAAATCCGTCTCAGTGACAAAGCGGCTATCGAACAGCTTGTTGAAGAGAATCCACGGGAAGCCGTAGCCAGCGGGATCATTCGTCGCCTCCAATTCAGGCGGCTTGGCCTGCTTCGTTCCGCTGGGGAAGCTCTTCAGGTTGGCGAAGAAGAAGGGCATTTCCTCCTCAAACTCAAGGAGAATTTTTTTGATCTCGTCGCGTGGAAGTAGGACCGAGGCGAGGGCCGTGATCCGCTGCTGGCCGTCGAGCAAGAAATAGCGGGGCAGCGCCCCGTCGTGGAGTTCGAGCCGCTCGGGGCGAATCATAGACTTGACGAGTGTTTGGTCTTTCTCGCGCGGCTCCCAGAAGATCAGGGCACCGCAGGGATAGCCCCGGCTAATCGAGTCGATCAAGTCCTTGATCTGCTCAGAGGTCCAGACTACATCTCGTTGGATTTCAGGGACGGCAATGTTCCCGAAATGGAAGTCGCTGATGATTTCACTCACCGACTTTACGGTCGTGATCAGGCTTTCCACGGCGAACCCTCAAAGAACTTTCGTCGGGAGTTCGACGTATTCTATCGAGTGGCGGTTTTCGCGCTACGAAACTGCAACGGGCGCTACGAAACGATTTTGGATTTCTCGCTTTCCATAGCGCACCCTTGATAGGCCTTCGCCCCGCCGCTGGTTGAAAAAACTCGCCTTCCCCTTTCCACGCTGTTCGCCTATTACCCCCGCTTCTCAGTTTCCGAGGAGTGGGCCATGCGTCTCCGTTTTTCATTCGCCGGGTTGATGGCCCTGATCGCGGCGCCGGCCTTCGCGCAGCCGGCTACTCCCTTTGAAGATGCCGCCATCCACGCGATTCAATTCGTCTCCCCGCAGGAAGGATGGGCGGTCGGCGACGACGGCGCCATCTGGTATTCGCTCAACGGCGGGGCCCGCTGGGAACGCCAAAAATCGCATACGAGGGCCAGTCTGCGCGGCGTCCACTTCCAGAATCCGTTCACCGGCTGGGTCGTCGGCCGGATCGAAACGCCGGACGGCGGGCCGTCGCTCGGCGTCATGCTCAAGACCACCGACGGCGGCCTGAAGTGGGAAGAAGTCGGCTTCAACATGCTGCCGGGCTTGCACGCGGTTCGCTTTTTGAACGACCGCAACGGTTTCGTTTGCGGCGACGGCAGCGACGCTTTCCCTTCGGGCATGTTCAGCACCGCGGACGGCGGACGGACCTGGAAGCCGGGGCCGGGGCCGCGCGTGCCCGGCTGGCGCGGCATCGACTTCAACCGCGACGGCATGCACGGCATCCTCGCCGGCGCCTGGTCGCATCTCGGCACGCTCCGCGTCGATGGCTACCACGATGCGGAAATCGATCCTCTTTCGGGCCGCACCGTCCACGGAGTCAAGCTCGGCGAGGAATTGAAAGACGGCGGGCTTCGCTCCGGTTTCGGCCCCAGTTTCGCCGTCGGCGATGGCGGCCTCGTCATGACGAGCCTGGACGGCGGCCGCCAGTGGGGCTTCGCCAATCTCGGGCTTTCACCGGCGGTTCTGGCCAGTTGCGATTTCCACTCCGTCGAGGCCAGGGGATCGCACGTCTGGGTCGCCGGCCGGCCGGGCAGCTTTCTTTTGCATAGCGGCGACGGCGGCAAAACCTGGGACGTCCGCAAGACCAACTTCCCGTGCCCCGTTAACGCCGTCTGCTTCCTGGATGAAAACACCGGCTGGATCGCGGGCGAACTCGGTGCGATCAGTGCGACGACGGACGGCGGCAAGACGTGGAAGTTACAGCACGGCGGCGGCCGCGCCGCGGCGCTTTTCCTGCATGCCCACGGCGAAAAGACGCCGCTCGAAACCATGGCGCTGCTCGGCCTGCGCGAAGGGTATCGCTGCGCCGCGGTGAGCATAATGACGGCGGATCCGGCGACGGCCGACCCGCGCCACGCCGCCGACGCCGAGCGATTGCGGTTCGCGGTCCGCACCGCCGGCGGAGCGATTGCCGAATCGGTCTGGTCGTTCCCGTTGCCGGCCCAAGCGGCCGGATTGCCGCCGCGCGAACTCATGGCATCCTGGGACCGAGCGCACGGCGGCAAGGCCAACGAGCACCTGCTTCGCCAGGCGGTGCTGGCGCTTCGCCAGTGGCAACCGGATGTCGTTGTCACGGATGTCGCCGGGGCCGCCGCCGACCCGGCCGAAGTGCTCGTGCTCCTGGCCGTGAAGGAGGCGTTCAAGCAAGCCGCCGACCCGAAGGCGTTCCCCGAGCAAATTGAAGTGCTCGGCCTCAAGCCGTGGGCCAAGGCGATGAAACTTTATGCTCTGAGTCCAAACGATCCGGCCGCGGCGGTGAAACTCGATGTCTCGGAATTCGACTTGAAACTGGCCAGTTCCGTGAAGGATTTGGCGGAATCGGCGGTGCGGATTCTGACCGGCGGAGCCGGCGTGTCGCGGCGCTGCTTCAAGCTGATCGCCCATCGCATGCAGGGCGCCGAGGCGCATACGGACCTGATGCAAGGCATTGCGCTTGGGGAAGGCGGCGAAGCGCGGCGAACCGCTCGCCGGGCCGACTTTGACCCGGCCCTGCTCGACGTGCTCAAGAAATCCGCGCAAACGCGCAAGCACCTGGAAGGCCTGGCGGCGTTGCCGGATCGCGAAATGGCCGGCTCGGATCGGGTGCTTGCGGCGCTCGGCAAGGAGATGAAAGACTTACCGGACGACATGGCGGCGCGAACGGCGTTTGCCATCGGCATGCAGTACATGCGGGCGGGGAAGTGGGCCGAGGCGCGCGAAGTCTTCGCCTTGCTCGTCGAGCGGCATCCGGCCCACCCCGTCGCCGTCGACGCTTACCGCTGGCTGCTTCGCTACCACGCCAGCACGGAGACGCGCCGCCGCGTCGAGATTCAGCAGAAGCTGTCCTTTAATCGCGTATCGTTCGACCCGCGCGACGGGTCGCGCGAGCGCGTCATTCCGGCCGGCGGTTCCAGCGCGACCGTGACGGATGTGACGGTCGCGGGAGACGTTTATCGCCTTTACGATTCGAACATGATCTTGAAGTGGCACCAGGCGTGCCTCGAGTACGAGCCGAAATTGCGGGCGTTCGGGGCGGTCTATTCGCACGATCCATCGGCGTGGCTGAGTTTGCTGGCGGCGCGGCGGCAGCTGGGCAACCACGCCGCCGCCGAGACCTTCATCCGCGACTACTTCAAGCACACGCCGGGGGCGGTGGCGATGGCGCCGGGTGCCAACCCGTGGCGCGACTGCCTCGCCGCCGAACTGTGGCTGGGCGATCGCGGCGCCATTGCCGCGCAGCCGAAGCCGCTCGGAACCTGCCGCTTCACGGAAACGCGGCCCTTCCTCGATGGCAAGCTGGACGACGCGTGTTGGAACGGCATCAAAACGCTGCCGCTCAAGGTCGTCGCTTCGAGCGGGGACAAGGCCGATGAGGCGGCGGCCTTCGCGGACGGGTACAGGACGGAAGCCCGATTCGCTTACGACGCCCACTTCCTCTACATCGCCGTGACCTGTGCCCACCCCACGGGTCGGATCGCTCCGGCCGCCGCCAAGCGGCAGCGCGACGCCGACCTGACTGGCCACGATCGCGTCGACATCCTGCTCGACATGGACCGCGACTATCAGACGTATTACCGCTTCCAAATCGATCACCGCGGCTGTCTGGCCGAGGATTGCTGGGGCGACTCGAGTTGGAACCCGAAGTACTTCGTGGCGTTCAATCCGAGTGAAACCGGTTGGACCGCGGAACTGGCGATACCCTTGGTGGAACTGACGGGGGATAAGCCGTCGACGGGCCGCACCTGGGCAGCGAACGTGACGCGGGTGACGCCGGGCAAGGGCATGCAGTCGTGGAGCACCCCGGCCGACGGCGAACCCCGCCCGGAAGGAATGGGCCTCCTGCAGTTCCGTACCGAACGGTGATGGTTGCTACTCGCGACTTGCTCACTCGAAGAGTTGGTGCACGTCGTCAGTAGTCAATATTTGGAACCGCAATTGCTTGCGTTTCCGGCCCGCGGCCGAATACAATACTTATTCCTGCCGGTGTCCCGCCAACGCTCCTTCCGGAGTTATCGCGATGTTGACCGTTCTCGGGCCGCGGCACACCTACTGCGATGGCATCAGTCGCCGGAATTTCCTGAAAGTCGGGGCGCTCGGCGTAGGCGGGTTGACGCTGCCCGGCCTGATGCGCGCCGAAGCCGCGGCCGGAACCAAATCGCACAAGTCCGTCATCATGGTCTACCTGACCGGCGGGCTGGCCCATCAGGACACATTCGACCTCAAGCCGACAGCCCCGGCGGAAGTCCGCGGCGAATTCAAACCCATCCCCACCAACCTGCCCGGCGTGCAGTTCTCCGAACATCTGCCGAAGCTCGCCCGCATCGCCGACAAGCTCGTCGTAGTGCGGTCGCTGGTTGGGCAGCGCGACGAACACAGTTCCTGGCAAAGTTACACCGGCGTCACGATGGATGTGGCCAAGCGCGAGAAGCGACCGCACTTCGGCAGCGTGGTGGCCCGGATGCAGGGGCAAACGAACCCGGTGATGCCGGCCTTCGTCGACCTCTCCCCGACGATGCAACACAAGCCGTACAACTCTCCGGGGGCGGCGATGCTCGGCCGGGCCGCCGCCGCCGTGAAGGTCGATGGCGACGAGGTCGCCGTGATGAAAAACCTCAGCGTGCCGATGGATCAACTGGCGGATCGCCGCTCGCTGCTTTCGGACCTGGATTCCTATCGCAAGGCCAGCGGCGGCAGCACCGACACCTTCCACGAACGGGCCTTCGATGTGCTTACCACGAGCCGGATGGTCGAAGCATTGGACGTTACGAAGGAACCGGAGCGAACGCGGGATCGCTATGGCCGCGGTTCGTCCCGGCACCAGGGCGACGGCGGCCCGCAGTGGAACGATCAACTTCTGATGGCCCGGCGGTTGGTCGAAGCGGGCGCCCGCGTCGTCACCCTCGCCTACGGATTCTGGGACACCCACGGCCAGAACTTCCGCTCGCTCAAGCGGCAACTGCCGCTCTTCGATACCGGCATCTCGGCCCTCGTCGAAGACATCCACAATCGCGGCTTGCAGGACGACGTGACGGTGGTGGTGTGGGGCGAGTTCGGCCGGACGCCGAAGATCAACAAGGACGCCGGCCGCGATCACTGGGCGCGGGTGAACTCCGTGCTGATGACCGGCGGCGGAATGAAGACCGGCCAAGTGATCGGCAGCACCGACAGCGCCGCCGGCGAAGCGAAGGACGACCCGGTGCATTACCCGAGCGTGCTGGCCACGGTTTACAAGAACCTCGGCCTTGACCCGCACGCAATGGTTTACGACGTGAGCAACCGTCCGTCGCCAATCCTGTCGAGCAGCATCGGCATCATCGACAAAGTGTATTGATCGCCGATTTGCCTCGCCGAGGATTGTTCACTCCTTCGCCGGAGTGTCGCACGCCCGTTGTTGGTTCATCCCCTCCCGGCTAGGCGAGTTTGATTCCCAGATCCTTCAACTGGCGGGCGTCTACGGTGGCCGGGGCCCCGGTCATCAGGTCGCGGGCCTTCTGGTTCTTCGGGAAGGCAATCACGTCGCGAATGTTCGCGGTGCCGGCCAGAAGCATCGCCCAGCGGTCGAGGCCAAGCGCGATGCCGCCGTGCGGCGGAG
>DATNBQ010000059.1:0-2449 GCA_035571955.1 Urbifossiella sp.
TTCGGCGAGGCTCGTTATTGGTGTGACGCTTGGCCAGACTCGGGAGCCGTCATCTTGTGCATGCCGGAAAGTGACTTCAGCCGCCGCAGCATTTGCGTGACGTTCGCTCGGCTCGTGCCGAGATAGCGGGCTAGTGCGGCCCGTGTGGGTACCACGCCCGAGTCGAGGAGCGATTGGTAGAACTTGGCCTTGGCGAGCGGATCCCGGTTAACACATTGCCCCGGCGCGGGGTCCGAAATGATTGATTCGAGTGGATTCCAGGGGTAGAATTCGAGGGTCGGCTTTCGCCGTAACTTGTTGATCTTCCAAGACCCTAGCTGCACCAGAAGTTGGTTCGCCAACTGGTGGACTCGGGGAGATGCAGAAAAAGCCTTAGCCGAAGCGGTTTCTGCTTACTCCGGGGTGTTCCCTGATGCGGCTCCGAATGACTTGAATCGTGCAACTTTTGCACGAATCGTTCGGAGTACGCTTCCATGCCCCGAAAACGCAATTCGTTCCCGTCCTACCTGCATCACGGATCCACGAATCGAGGGCGTGCCGTCTGGACCGATCGCAACGGCCAGCGGCGCTTCCGCATCTTGCCCGGCGAGTTCAACTCCCCCGAGAGCCGCGAAGCCTTTGCACGGTTGCTGCACGAAATCGAAGTCTCGCCCGCGGCCGCGATCGCCCAGGCGCCGAGCGGCCGTTCCGTCAACGAACTTCTCGAAGCGTACCGACTGCACGCCGAGGGGCATTACCGGCATGCGGACGGAACCCAAACCAGCGAGTACCGGGAAGTTCTCTGGTCGATCCGTTTCGTGCGCGAACTGTACGGCCTGGCCGCGGCCGCGGAGTTCGGGCCGCTGGCGCTCCGGGCCGTTCGAGAGAAGATGATCGCCGCCGGCTGGTGCCGCAAGCTGGTGAACAAGCGCATCGACCGCGTCAAGCGGGCGTTCAGGTGGGCCGTGTCGATGGAACTGGCGCCGGCCGCCGTATTCCAGGGCCTGCAAACCGTCGCTGGCCTTCGGGCTGGCCGAACGACCGCCCGGGAAACCAAGCCCGTGCTGCCCGTCGAACCGGCCGCCGTCGAGGCCACGCTGCCCTTCCTGAATCGGCACGTCCGCGCCATGGTCGAACTGCAGCGCTACACCGGAATGCGGCCGGCCGAAGTCTGCGCGCTCCGCCTGGCCGACGTCGATCGCACCGGCGAACTGTGGGTCTACCGGCCAGTGCAGCACAAGACGCTTCACCACGGCAAGGACCGCACGGTGCTGATCGGGCCGAAAGGCCGGGCGGTCCTCGAGGAGTTCATCGCCGGCGGCCGCGTGGTCGATCCGACGGCGCCGCTGTTCTCGCCGCGGCGGGCCCGCGAGGAACGCTTCGCCGCGATGCGGGCCGGCCGCAAGAGCAAGGTAACGCCGTCCCAGGCCAACCGCCGGAAGGAAAAGCCCAAACTGCTCCCGGCGATGGAATACACGCCCCACACGTTCGCTCACGCGGTTCGTGTGGCCGCGAAGAAGGCAGTGGTGGCACACTGGCACCCGAACCAGTTACGGCATCTGTACGCATCGGAGGTTCGAAAGGGCCACGGGCTGGAAGC
The DNA here is from genome assembly GCA_035571955.1 of Urbifossiella sp. Taxonomy (GTDB): domain Bacteria; phylum Planctomycetota; class Planctomycetia; order Gemmatales; family Gemmataceae; genus Urbifossiella. The sequence continues at coordinate 1,580 of DATNBQ010000059.1, forward strand.
CGCTCAGGTTCTGCTCGGCCACTCCCGATCCGATGTGACGCAAATCTATGCGGAACGCAACAACGAACTCGCCGGCATGATCGCAGCGAAAATCGGCTGAAAGCGCAATCCGCGGATTGGGAGGTTTCGATCAACCGAAGCCTCCCGCCGGCGAGCCGATCCACTGCGCCGCGATCGGCTCCAGAGAAGACATGGCCGCCGAAGTTTGTGGCTGCGACTCATCGGGCTCGCGGCTTGACCGACCTCGGCGGCAGAGATCGCGGTACGGCGCTCAGTGGCCCGATCGGTGTCCCACCAGGCGAACGCACCGCCGGTGGCGATCACGAAAACCGCGGCGGGCCGCGTGGTTTGCCGCTTTCGCAACTGCCCCGGCATCCTCGGCGACATTTTCGCCGAGGCCCAGTGCCGCTTCAACAAGCCCGTCAATCTCAAGCAACTCATCAACCTGATCGACGAGACCGAGTGGACCGCACTCGACAAGGACATCAAGGCCGAGGCCTACGAGGGGCTGCTCGAAAAGGCCGCCAGCGAAGGGAAGAAGGGGGCCGGGCAGTACTTTACGCCCCGGGTGCTCATCCAGTCGATCGTCCGCTGCGTGAAGCCGGACCCGCGGGAACGGTCCGACTTCAGCGTCTGCGATCCCGCGTGCGGCACCGGCGGCTTCCTCGTCGCCGCCTACGAATGGTTCAACAAACTGGTGAAGGGCGCCCCCGAACGCGAAGTCGCCAAGCGGGTCAAGAAGTCCACGTACTTCGGGCAGGAACTCGTCGCCCGCCCGCGCCGGCTCGCCCTCATGAATCTCTACCTGCACAACATCGACGCCAACATCGCCCTTGCCGACACGATCTACACGACGCCGGGCCGCCGCAA
>DATNBQ010000060.1:0-4254 GCA_035571955.1 Urbifossiella sp.
ACTTTCCCCATGGTCTGGCGCCGCTCTCCACGCACGACACCAAGCGGAGCGAAGATGTGCGGGCCCGGCTGAACTTGCTTTCCGAGATGCCGGAGGAGTGGGGCCGCGCGATTCGCATCTGGTCCGAACTGAACGTGAGCCACAAGACGGCCCTCGCCGATGGCCCGGCCCCCAGCCCAAACGACGAATATCTGATCTATCAGTCGCTGCTCGGCGCCTGGCCGCTCGAACCCTATTCCGCGGAGGAATACCGCGCGTTCATCGGCCGCATCCAGGCTTACATGCAGAAAGCGATTCACGAGGCCAAGGTGCATTCCAGCTGGGTGAACCCCAACGCCGAGTACGATGCCGCCTGTCGCGATTTCATCGCCAAGATGCTCGATTCGGAAAGCGGCCAGCCGTTCCTGGAAGCGTTCCGATCGCTGCGGCAACGGCTCAGCCGCCTCGGCCTTTTCAATTCGCTCGCGCAGACACTCCTGAAACTGGCGGCGCCCGGCGTGGCCGACACTTACCAGGGGACGGAACTGTGGGATTTTAGCCTGGTCGATCCCGACAATCGCCGGCCCGTCGATTATTCGCATCGCCAGAAGTTGCTGCGGGAAGTCCGCGACTTATCCGAGCGGCAGATCGGCCACTTGGTCGGAAATCCCGCCGATGGCCGCATCAAGTTGTTCGTGACGGAACGGATGCTGACCTTGCGCCGCGAGCATCCGGGGCTGTTCACGAGCGGCGAATACATTCCACTCGAAGCGCAAGGACCGGCGGCTCAGCACGCCTTCGCGTTCCTGCGCCGGAACGACACGACAGCCGCGCTAATTGTCGTGCCGAGACTGCTGGCACGCTTCTGCCCCGGCAAGGACGATGCCCCGCTCTGCGGCCGCTGGGGCGACACGGTGATCAGCACCGAGGCGCCCAACTGGACGAATGTTTTCACGAAAGCCCGCCATGCCGGCCGCGACATTCGCCTGGCCGACTTATTCCGCCAGTTCCCCGTCGCCGCGCTCATCGCGTCGACGGCCAAATACTGAGATGCCTTGTTCTGCGGTTTCAGCCCCGCGCCTGCTGCACGCTGCGCTCGAAAACGCGGAGAGGCGTGGGGGCTGATTGGCTTCATGTCATCGCATTCATGACTGTCAGTTAGGGGGCCGCATGACATCGCATGGCGCCGCAGTATCCCATCCGGTCTCGGCGTTTCCCCCGCTATTCCTTTCCGCCATTTCGCGTAAACCAATTCCACTCCCTCCTTCTCCCTCTCCTTCCTCGGAGCTCTTCATGCCTCGCAAGTTGCTTCCCGCGGCCGGCCTGGTCGTGGCCGCGTTCGCCGCCAATCTGCTCGCTATCCAACAGGAATACAAGAGCGGCGTCGTCTGGCCGGAACCGAAGATCGTTGCCCCCGGCGCGAACCCCGGCGACCCGCCGGCGGACGCTATCATCCTCTTCGACGGCAAAGAGCTCTCGCAGTGGAAGAACGGCGACAAGTGGCTCGTGAAGGACGGTTACGCCGTCGTGCAGAAGAGCGACATCCTGACCAAGGAATCGTTCGGCGACTACCAGTTGCACGTGGAGTTCGCCACGCCCGAGAAGGTGTCCGGGCGCGGCCAGGGGCGCGGCAACAGCGGCATCTTCCTCGCCAACCGCTACGAGGTTCAGGTGCTCGATTCCTACGACAATAAGACTTACTTCGACGGCCAGTGCGCGAGCCTCTACAAGCAGCAGCCGCCGATGGTGAACGTCTGCCGCAAGCCCGGCGAATGGCAAACCTACGACATTGCGTTCGAAAGCCCGCGCTTCAGCGAGGATGGCAAAGTGTTGAAGCCCGGCATCGTCACCGTGGTGCACAATGGGGTGATAGTACAGAACCACTTCGAATTGCAGGGCGGCACCTATTACGACCGGCCGGCGAGCTATACCAAGCACCCGGTGAAGCAACCGATCCGATTGCAGAACCACGGCAACCCGGTGAAGTATCGCAACATCTGGATTCGCGAGTTTACGCCGATCGTCGGCAAGAAGCCCGAACCGAAGTGAGCGCGCTCCGCTCCGCGGACTCCGCGTCGCGGCTAGTTTTTTACCGCGCGCGGCCGGCGCCGGACTGCAAGAACGCGTTCATGCTGTGCTTCAATTTGCGGTGGGCCGTCGTTGAGCCCGTGCACAGCTGTAGCACGTCGCGGACGCTCAGGCCGGGGTCGGGGAATGGCAACCGCGCCAGGGCGTCGTCGAGGCTCAGCGGCAAGGAATAGCGATTGTCCGGGCCGATGCCGATATCGATGCGGAGGCCGCGGAGCGATTCGAGGTCGCGGTAAAAGCCGCGGACGTCGATTTTCAATCGGGCGAGTAGGATGCGGCGGGTTTGCGGGCCGTCGCCGAGCAATGTCAGCAGTTTGTAGAGGCGGGCGGCCCGCGCCGTCGTGAGGACCAGCGGCGCCGCCGTGGGCTTTTTCCTCCCCATATCACTTCCTGGCGATTCGCAAAAGGCTCGCGTCCGTGCGCCGTGTCGCAGTGCCGCCCCTGGCCTGCCGAATTGTCCTGATACTAGGAACGCTCGCGCGCGAAAGCAAGCGCCTTCACCCTTTCCCGCGCGAACGGCGGCGAATGAACTCGTCCACGATCGTGCCGAAGAGCAGCGTCAAACCGATGACGGCCGGGATCACGTTGTTCCTCAGGCCGCGGAAGTTGATGAGGTTCTCGAGCACGGGGAGCACCATGGCGCCGAGAACGATGCCGAGCGCGGTCCCTTCGCCGCCGCGAAGGCTGCAGCCGCCGAGCACGGCGCCCAAGATCGCGTAAAGTTCGAGCCCCGCGCCGGCGCTATCCGCCTGCACCGTTGAGCTATCCAGAAACAGCAGGAGGCCGCCGAAGCCCGCCAACGCCGAACAGGCCATGTAGACGATGACGCGTTGCCGATCGACATTCAAGCCGGCATATTTCGCGGCCAGGTCGTTGTGGCCGATCGCATACCAGTAGCGGCCGTACGACGTGCGATGCAGGAACAACCCGGCGATTGCCGCCAGCACCACGAACCAGATGAACATCGCTGGGAATACCAATGCCCCCGCGGCGTTCTTCCCCACGAGCCAGTAAATCAAGTTGTTGAGCGGCTCTTCGAATTCGGGATGGGCTTCCACCACTTGCGACTGATCGACGACGCTGTCGATGAGCCGGCCGACGCCGCGGAAGATGAACATGCCGCACAGCGTGACGAGGAACGGCTGTAGTCTCAAACGGGTGACGAGAAGGCCGTTGACAAGCCCGATGGCGGTCCCGAACAACACCACGGCCGCCGCCGCCGCGAGCGGATGCATGGCCTTATCCTTCATCAACCAGCCGAACAGGACCGCGGCGCAACCGACGACGGAGCCGAGCGACAGGTCGATGCCGCCGACGATGATAACGAGCGCCGCCCCGAGAGTGACGACGCCGTAGCGGCCCTGGATATTGGCGATGGAAATGAGGTTGCGGGTGTTGCTGGCCGCGGGGTTCGATTCGATCAGGGCGGCATAAAGGACGATCAACAGGCCGAGCACGCCGAGAATCCGCGTCATTCCGCTCCCTCCGCGATGCCTGCGTCAGAAACTCTCGCTGGTTCCCCCGAGGCCCACATCCATGTCATAGGGCGACTCGCAGACATCTACAACGTCGCCCGCGGTGTGCATCGCGAAGGTCAGGATCACCGCCTCGACAATCACGATCCCGCGCGTGACGTAATAGATCAGGTACATCATCCACGGAACTTGCATTAACCCGAGTTCGATGATTAGCATTTGGCTCAGCATCGTGCCGATGGCGAGGGCGCCGGGGATGAGGGCGATGCGGCCGGCCATGCGAGTGCAGTTCTCGTGCAATTCCTGGTCGCCCGCGGCCTGCGCCAGGCAACTCAGCGTCATCATGATGAGCAGCAACCGCGTCATCTCGGCCACGCCGGTGATGAAGAAGATAATCGTGCCGGCGCCGCGGAGGGGAATATCGTCCGGATAAATAACGAACGCCAGGTAAAACGAAAGGCTCTGATACTGCGTGATGAGTTGGTACCACTTCGCGGCGGAATCGAAAAGAATGCGGTTGTTGGCGTTCTCCGTGCCGACGACGATGGTGAACAGGAGCACGGCGTGAACCACGGAGGCGACGATGGCGGCGATGCCGAAGCGGTAATGCCCCGGCGACGGCGGCCCGGTGACGCAGAGCACCACGCCGACCCCGCCGAGAACGAGATTGATCAAGCCGAGGAAGCCGCCGACATAAATGAGCGCGTCGTAC
>DATNBQ010000061.1:0-9961 GCA_035571955.1 Urbifossiella sp.
GAGAACGTACAGGCAAGCGCCGAACTCGTGCGGCCGCAGCGACCAGCCGAGCCACCGAATGCGGGTGGCGAAGCCCAGCGCATCGGGCCAGGACGTTAGCGCCATGACGGCCGCGGTGATGAATGCGGCGAGCCAGTAGCCGGGATGCAATCGCAGGAAACGGGCCAGAAGAAACTGCCGCCGGCTCGCGTTGTGATGCAGGGCATGCGTGAGCACGAACCCGGAGAGCGCGAAGAACAGCGGCACCGGCAACGCCGCCCAGACCCGCGCCGTTAAAAGATCGAGCAGCGAGTTCTCGACTCCGAACTTCAAGCGGGCGTAAACCGCGAGATGATAAATGACCACGCCGGCGGCGGCGAGCAGCCGGAGAAGCTGAAGATTGGAGAAACGCATCCATCAGGTCATCGGATACCGACAGAAAAGCGCATGACCCGGAGTGGGTCTGGGAAATCCACTCCGGGGAAAGATGGGAAGGGAATGCCGGTTACAACGGCGGGGCAAGATCGCTTACGATTCCAGCGCCTTGACGGCCTGCAGCAAGGCCTGGAATTCCGGCAGGTCGCGGAGCGGGTCGAGGTCGCGCTCCGTTTCGTATCTGCGCGCATTGTGGAAGCCCGCACGGAATGCCTTCTTCAAGAGTTCCAGCGCGGTCTTCCGGTCCGCTTCGTGCTTTTGCGACGTCACGGCGTAGACGCAGGCGCGGCGATAAGTGACGTTGTGATCGCCGCTTAGCTTGCCGGCCAGGTCGGCCGCCCGATGCGCCGCTTCGCGCTGCCCCGTGCGGGAAAGGATCATCGCCCTGGCGGCATGCCCGAGCGCGTATTCCGGATAAAGTTCCGTCAGCCGGTCGAGAGCCTTCAATGCGCCCCGTTCGTCGTGCAAGTAGTCGGCTAGGATGCACGCCTGATTTTGCAGGGCCGCCTGAGAGTTCGGGTTCTTTTCGATGGCTCGGCCGAACTCGGTTAGCGCGGCTCGCGGATCGAGCGGCAAGAGCGTATAGCCGCGCGTAATGAAGTCGATTTCGCGCTCGGGCTTCAATTTGGCGAGCCGAGCACGATCCGCCGCGGCCCCGGCCTTATCCCCAAGGCGATCGCGAATGCTGATTCGCAGAGGATAGACGGTCACGGGCGATGCACCATGCTCGAGCGCGGCCGTTAAGTCGTCGGCGGCGTCTTTCCACTTGGCCAGTTCCATGCGGGCGACGCCGCGGGCGCGGTAGGCTGCCCCCCAGTTCGGATCGATGGCCAGAGCCTGCGTGAAGGAGTCCTCGGCTTCCGCATCGCGATCGATCCGCATGCTCAGGCCCCGGGCGACTCCGGAGTAAAACGCCGGACGCGGATCATTCTTCAGCAGAGATCGCGCCATCTCGTAGCGTTCCACCGATTGCTCGAACTCGCCGAGCTGATGCTGGCAGTAAGCGAGGAAGAATTGAGCGGCCCCGTGACTCGCATCGATCTGCACCACCTTGCGCAGGAGTGCGATCGCCGAGCGGTAGCGGCCGTTGGCGAGCAATTGCGTCGCGTCGAGGAACATCGCCTGCGGGCCGACCGGTTCCACCGCCGCCAATCGCTCGACGGGTCGATCCTCAGCCGCCGCTTCCAATTCGGCCTTCTGCCGGGCCAGGAACGCCGGCGGCGCGTCGAAACATCCGACCGCCAATTGATTCAAGAGCAGCGAATCGCGGGCGGCATCCTTCCTTCCGGCGCCCGCCTTGGCGTCGTCCCAACGGGCCTGAGCGACGAGGAGCAGCAGTTCGCCGAGGTCGGCGCGAAGGGCGGCGCGGCGCGCGGGCGGCACCTTCTGAAATGCCGGCTTCTCCCGCCAGTTTGGGTCGAACGGTAAGCCGAATTCGCCAAGCAAGGCAACAGCCTTTTTCATCTCGCGTTCGCGCTCGGCCGGTTCGCCGCGAAGGACGAGACCGAGGCGAACCGATTCCAGGCCGTCGTGCGTCGCCGCGGTCTTGGCCTCGGCTTCTTGCGTCTGCCGGCGACCGGTTTCGGCCACGGCAAATGACGCCGCGCCGCCGGCGGCAGCCAGCGCCGCAACGAGCATCGCCGCGAACAAGGCCTTCGGGTTCCGCCGCCGCCACTTGGTCAACCGCTCGGGCAACGAACGATCCGCGGCAAACTGGAGCGGTCGATCGGCTAGCTGCCGTTCCAGGTCGTCGCGCAAATCGAGGGCATGCTGATAGCGATCGTCGGGATTCGGCGCGAGAAGTTTGCGGACGATCGCTTCGACCGCCGGGGAGACGTTCGGATTGAGTTCGCGCAACGACGGCGGTCCCTTCTTGCGGGCGGCAATCAGGCCGTCGAACTCGGCGAGCGTTCGCGACGTGAACGGGAATGGATACTTGCCGGCGAGCAGTTCGAACGCCATCACGCCGAGCGAGTACAGGTCCGTACGGGCATCGACGACGCCCTTGCCGCGCGTCTGCATGTCGAGCAGTTGTTCCGGGGCCATGTAGGGCACCGTGCCGCCGACCACTTCGCGGTTCGCTTCGAAGGCCGCGTACGAGAGGTTGAAATCGAGAAGCATCGGTTCGCCGGTATCGGCGACGAGCACGTTGGCCGGTTTGAGATCGAGGTGGAGGACGCCGCGCTCGTGGGCGTGGGCCAACCCGTCGGCCAGCTGCACGACGATTTGCAGAACGGCATCGACGTTGCCGACGAGCGGATCGGCGGACGGCGCAGGGGAGGCATCGGTTGAAGCGGCAGGTTCCAGCGGCATGCGGAACCCCGTGCGACTCCGGCTGCCGGCGACGGACGAGCCGTTCTTCGTGGCCACAGCTTTACGCGTCGATTGCCCCGGGGCGACGCGGCTCTTGCGATAACCCGTGAGTACATCGGCCAGCGTGCGGCGGCCCAGGTACGGCATGCAGATGATCTGCACCGGCGTCGCGTTGTGAACCGAGTAAACCGGCACCACGTTGGTGTGTTGAAGCCGGGCGATCCGTTCCGGTTCGCGCGTCGGCCGCAGCGTCACCTTGAGGACGACAGCGCGGCCGGCCAGCGATTCTTGCTTGGCCAGAAAGACGCGCGCGAACGTGCCGTGGCCGATCTCCTCGACGAGCCGGAACCCGAAGAACTGATCGCCCGGTTGCGGCATCGCCACCTGTTCGCCGACGACCCGGCTGCCGGCGAAGGTCGACCGCATGAGATCGGAGCGCGGCGGCGGCGTGACCGTCAGCGATTCCGCCTTCGACGGCACCAGCGGCACCCAGTCGAGGGCCAGTGTCGCGCGGGAATCCGGCAGGGAATCGAATAGGGGATTGTCGCAATCGCGCCGGGCGGGCGACGGGGCAAGAGTGGGCACTTGGGCACCTATCGGGGGCGGTTCCGGTCGTTCCGTGAAGAACGATGGGAACGATTGTGTCGATCCTAGGAGTACTCGGCTTGTAGCACATGTTCGCGAAGCGGCAAATTGCCATCCGCCAAAAAAAGCCGAGATATCTTGAAACTTTGGTCCAGTTTCGCGGTGGATTCTAACTCTTCATGCGGGCGCGAAATGAGCTGGAAATAGGACGCGCTCGCGAGGCGAGTCAATCTGGCACTGGGAAAAGCGTACCGGTAAAATGGAAGTGAACCGCGGAGACGCGCCATGACCACGATAACCGTCCCACCGAAATCGGCGACGGCGCCCTCGGCCGGGCCGGCTCGATGGAACTGGACACGCGATGACTTTACCCGGATGGACGAACTGGGATTCTTCGAAGGCCAACGCGTGATGCTCATTGACGGCGAGGTGATCGCAATGTCGCCCATGAATGAAGCGCATGCTCGCGGCATCGTTTTCTCCCTCCAGGCTCTCGAAGCGGCATTTGGACCCTCGGTTACCTACCGTTCGCAGATGCCGATGGACCTGGGCCAAAGAACCGACCCCGAACCGGATATCGCGGTGATCGATGGCCCGCCGCGCTCGCAACCGGCCGCGCCGCCCTCGGCCGCACTCCTGGTCGTCGAGGTGGCGAATCACTCGTTGGGCTACGATCTGGGCGACAAATCCAGCTTGTACGCCGCGGCCGGGATCGCCGATTACTGGGGGCTCGATGTCGCCAACGCTCGGCTGCACATCCATCGCGACCCGCATCCCGATTCCTCGCAGCGCTTCGGCTGCCGCTATTCCGTTCAGCGGGTTCTCCGGCCGACCGATCGGGTGTCGCCGCTCGCCGCGCTGAGCAGTTCCATCCTCGTCGCTGACATGCTTCCATAATTCGTACTTCGAGGCTGCCATGTCCGCTGCCGTGTTGACGCCCCCGCCAGTTTCGCCGCCTTCGCGGGCCGCCGTTCAGGCGTATCGGTTTACTGCGACGGAATTCGACCAGATGGGCGACATGGGCTGGTTCGAAGGCCGCCGGGCCTTTCTTCTCGATGGCGCCATCCTGGAGCAAGGACCGATGAATCCGCTTCATGCCGATGGAGTCGTCTTGGTGAACGAAGCACTGCGAGCCATTTTTGGGATTGGATTCGTCGTGCGGCCCCAACTTCCCTTGCAGGTCGACGCGTACAACAATCCGATGCCGGATTGCGCCGTTGTCGCTGGAAACCCGCGCGCGTTTCTCGGGCGCCATCCCACCACCGCCGAGTTGGTCGTCGAGGTGTCCGATAGCACGCTCGCCATCGACATGACGGAGAAAGCAGAGCGCTACGCCACGGCCGGCATCGCCGATTACTGGGTGCTCGACCTGGTGGGCCGGCGACTGCTCGTTTATCGCGATCCGGCGCCGCTGCCGGTCGGCCTGGGGGCCAGCGCGTATCGCAAGCAGCAGGCATTTTCCCCCACGGACCGCGTGTCGCCGCTGGCCGCGCCGAACAGTTCCATCCTCGTCGGCGATTTGCTTCCGTGAGCCGGGGAGCCGCGATGACTGCCCCGGCGCCGCGTGGCCCAACCCGCTGGATCGGCGTGGTTCTCGGTGCATTCGCCGCGGCGGTTGGGCTGTTCCTCTGGGCTCCGTGGCAAAAGAAACCCGACATCGACTCGAATGCTTCCCCGGACGACCCGCGGCTCACGTTTGCCACGCCGTACTTGAACGTCCGCCCCGAAGTGCGCTATGTCGGCGATAGCCGTTGCGGCGAATGCCACGCGCAGGCCGCCACCTACCCGCATCACCCGATGGCTCGCTCCTCGGCGACAGCGGGTTCCGTCGCCGATCGAATGCGTTACGATGCGGCCGCCGGCAATCCCTTCGAAAAAGATGGCCTGCTATACTCCGTGGAGCGGCGCGGTTCGAACGCTTCGCATAGTGTCGCGCGGCGCGCGGCAAGTGGTCAGGAACTCGCCTCCGTCGCCCACGAACCGACCTACGCCATCGGCTCCGGAACGCACGGCCGGGCGTTCCTCGTGGAACGCGACGGCTTCCTCTACCAGTCGCCGATCACCTGGTTTCCGGAAGCGAACCGGTGGGATCTATCGCCGGGGTATACCGCAACGACGCTGTTCGATCGCCCGATCAAGCCGGCGTGTCTCTTCTGCCACGCCAGTGATGCTCGGCCCATAGCGCATATGGTGAACCGCTACCAAGCCCCCGCGATCCGCGGCCACGGCATCGGCTGCGAACGCTGCCACGGCCCGGCGGAACTGCACCTCACCGCACGCGATACCGGCAAGCCCGAACGACTCCCCGATTACACCATCGTCAACCCGGCACGGCTCGAACCGCCCCTCCGCGACGCCGTTTGCGAACAGTGCCATTTGCAAGGCGAGGCCCGCATCCTCCGCCGCGGCCGGGAACCGTTCGACTTCCGCCCCGGTTTGCCGCTGCATCTGTTTTGGTCGGTGTTCGTTCGCCCGCCCGAACTCGCCGACGATTTCAAGTTCGTCGGCCACTCCGAACAGATGCGGGCCAGCGCCTGCGCGGCCAAGTCCGAGGGCCGACTCGGCTGCATCTCCTGCCACGACCCGCACCAACTTCCCGAACCGGCCCAGCGGCTCGATTACTATCGCGGCCGCTGTCAAAGTTGCCACGAGAAACAACCGTGCGTGCGGCCGATACCCAAGGCCGGAGGCCCGGAATTCGCGCATCATAAAGCCAACGATTGCATCGCCTGCCACATGCCGCGCCGCGCCAACGCCGAAATCACGCATACGACGGTAATCGACCACCGCGTGCCTCGGCGACCCGGCGCGACGGCTTCGCGACTTCAACCCAAGCCGGATCAATTCCCGCTCGAACTCTTCCACAAGAACCTGGACGGGGGAACGGGGCCGGAGGCGGATCGCGATCTCGGTCTGGCGATGATCGAGACGGCTCAGCGGCAATCGCTGCCGCCGGCGGCACGGGTCGCTGTCGGCAAGTTGGCTCAACCGTTCCTGGACGGCGCGATCGCGCGGGCCGCGGACGACCTCGCGGCGCTGGAGGCGCGCGGGCATGCCCTGGCGATGCAGGGGCAAGGTCCGCCGGCACTCGCCGATTTCCAGGCGGCCCTGAAAAAAGCGCCGCGCCGCGAATCGACGCTGGCCGCCGCCGCCGAGATGGCCGCCGCCCTCAAGCAGTATCCGCTGGCCGAGGAGTATTTCCGCAGGCAGATCGGGGTCAACCCGTGGGGGAGTCGTTCGCATGCCCGGTTGGCAGAGATTCTTGCCCAGCGAAATGCCTGGCCCGAGACGGTCAAGGAATGTCGGGAAGCCTTGCGGCTGAACCCGACACGCGACGTACGCCGTTCCTTGATCATAGGCTTGTTGCGAACGGGCGACCGCCGCGGCGCTGAAAGCGAGTTCGAGAAGCTATTGCGGGAACGACCCGCCGAGGCTGCGAGCCTGAAGAATTGGTGGACGCTGCAATCGGGTCGATGAAAAAGGCCCACCCGAGGTCGCGGGTGGGCCTGGCATCAGTGCCGCATCAGTTCGGCGACGGAACGGTTTCATAGCCGTTGATCGTCGCGTAGGCGCGATAAGTCACGAGCGGCACGCCCGTCGTGATGAAGTGGACGGTGCCGTCCGCATATGCGAACTGCAAGCCGTTGGTGTGCTTGCTGCGGAACGAATACGTGTTGGGCCAGTTGCCGGGGTTGGCGGCCATCGCCGGCGGCATCTCGTAGTTCGGCGGCACGGCGCAGGTGCCGACCGCGTTATTGCTGTACGGCCAGGAACACCATTGGTTGTACTGCGGCAAATCTTCGCCGACCATGAAGGTGTTGCTGGTGCCGTCGCCGATGTCCGTGAGCTTGGACTTATTAGCGCCGTCGCCGCGAAAGAAGATTCCATCGCCGAATTGCAGTCCGTTGGTGTTGCCGCTGAAGCGGCCAGTGCCGGCAATGGTGATGCCGCCCCATTGCCAGTTCGCGCCGCTCACGCCCTTGTAGTTCGTCAGGCCGATCGAGCTGCCGCCGAGGTCGGCGCGATTGGTCATCAAGCTCGTGGTGGTGGACGCGTTGTCTGAGGGGCAGAAAAGCGACTTGATCTGAATGCCCAGAAGGCCGGCGCCAACGGCCTGCGACAGCGTCACGTTGTCGATGGACTGCCCGCCGCCAAGTGCCGCGATCTGAGTATAGAGCGGCCCCTGCTCGATGAACGGAAGCGCGTGAGCGATCCAGCTCCAGTTGGTGCCGCCTGCTCCCCAGGTCGGGGAGTTGCCCGCTTCGGGCGAATTGTCCCAGGGGAGAACCTGGTTGGCGTCCTGGTAGTTGTGGCAGGCCAGGGCCAGTTGTTTGAGGTTGTTCTGGCAGCTCGACCGGGCGGCAGCTTCACGCACCTTCTGAACGGCTGGCAGCAGCAGACCGATGAGAATCGCGATGATCGCGATCACCACCAGAAGCTCGATGAGCGTGAACGCCCGTCGGCCTTGCTTGACTGGAACGAACATAACGACTCCCGCGGTGATGAGAATAGAACCTTAATAAAGGGTGCACCGATTGCACCCAAATAATAACGCGGCCGCGAAGTGCGAACCGCGGTTCATCCCGAGTCGGCGGGTTACGGAGTCACCTCGAAATCGTACTTCCCTGGGTTGTCGCCCACGGTCGTTTCCAAATTCGTCGTCTCGACCAATGAGTACCCAGTGTTGATGAGCGACTTCGTCGGCGGCTTGGTATTGTCCTGGCTCACCGGTCCGGTTGAGCTAATCGTAACTTTATAAGCACCAGCGGGTGCGCCCGGCTTGCCGCGCGTATTCAACGTATAAACGCCCTCTCCGTTCAGTTCTCCCACGCAGATTCCGGTGAAAGAGTTGCTCTTTTCCGGGTTATAAACCACGGTCCCCGAGGTCAGCGGCTTGCCGCCGACGGTGACCTTGCCCGTGACGGGATAGAGCTTCGGACCGCCATCGCCGCAACCGGCGAGCAATCCGCAGAGGGCGAGCCAGACGAACCCGAACCCACAACGACCCACCGAGCGCAGCGATTGAGGCATATCGAACACCCTTTTTGGCCGAACCCGAAAAAGAGAGATGAAGCGAGTAGTCTCAAGGGTAAACAGTTTAAGTGAAAACGCAATGATAATCCGAACGTTTGGCAGTTTCTTACTCTGGCGAGAACGTGGTTGGAACAACTGTTTAGTGCCGTGGAAGTATTCTGGGCAACCGGCCTTCCACGTATACAAATGCCGACTATACTACTTTCCATGATGGACGGGCGTTTCCCGTTCTCTCCAGGATCCGGAGACCGCCGATGAACGATGCGAAGCTCACCGCCAAGCAGCAGCACATTTATAACTACATTCGCAAGCACATCGAGGGGAAGGGCTTTCCCCCGGCCATCCGCGACATTTGCGACGCCTTCTCGATCTCCTCGCCCAACGGCGCCATGTGCCACCTGAAGGCCCTGGAGAAAAAGGGCTTCATCTCCCGCGTCTCCAAGCACAAGAACAAGCAACGGGTGCAGGCGCGGGGCATCACGATTCCTGGCGTCTCGGCCGGCGGATTCAGCTTGCCGCTCAAGGGCGTCGTGGCGGCTGGCCGAGCCATCGAAGCCGACGAACAGGACGACCGCCTCGAACTCCGCGACATGTTCGGCGACGACGACCTCTTCGTCGTGAAGGTGAAGGGCCAATCGATGATCGAAGGGAACATCGCCGACGGCGACTACGTGGTGATCCGCAAGCAGGAGACCTGCGACAACGGGGCCAAGGTGGTGGCGATGGTCGATCGATCGATGACGCTGAAGAAGTTCTACAAGAAGAAGGACCAGATTCGCCTGGAGCCGATGAACAGCGCGATGGAGCCGATCCTGGTCGATCCATCGCGGCAAGACGTGCGGATTCTGGGCGTGCTGGCCGGCGTCATCCGCAAGTATTGATCGATGCGCCAGCCAAACGCTCCGAGAAATGTTCGAGCGCCGCGGCGCCGACCAGCGGCGCCCGGCAGACATTGTTCTCGCACACGTACACCGTCGCGCGGCCATCCACCATCGGCCGGTTTTCGACCAGGGCGCACGCCGGTGGCTCGCCGGCCGCCGGATCGTGGAACGCGATCACCCGGTTGGGCTGATACGCTCGGTGAACGGCGTGCAGCAACGCTTGCGTTTCGGGATCGCCGTACTTTCCAATGATGGCAATTTCCTCGACCGGGCCGAGGTAAAAGTCGAGGGCGGCGAGCATCGCGCCGCTGGCCGCCGGATGTTCCGCCATTATGCCCTGGAAGCCGCGCAGCGTTTCCTCGGCCTTCTTCCAGAAATCGTCCCGGCCCGTCAGCTTCGCCAGCTTCAACAGCACCATCACGGCGACCGCGTTGCCGGAGGGCGTCGAACCGTCGTGGATGTCCTTGGTACGGGCGATCAGTTGCTCGTGGTCGTCCGCGGTGAAGAAGAAGCCGGGGCCGTTCGGATCGGCGAAATGTTTTAGCATGATATCGGCTAGTTCAATGGCCGCCTGCAGATGCCGCGCCTGGAAGCTGGCTTGGTAAAGTGCGATGAGGCCGTCGGCGAGGCAGGCATAATCCTCGAGGTAGCCGGGCAACTTGGCCGCTTCGCCGACCCCCGCCGTGCGGAACAAGCGGCCGTCACGGCCCCGCATGCATTCGAGAACGAAATCG
>DATNBQ010000062.1:0-32108 GCA_035571955.1 Urbifossiella sp.
AAGAATCGTCGATGATTATTGCACTCCCCCAGAGATTATTGCTGCACCCTCGGTCGTCCCCGGTCGCGGCTCGGCGGTTGTAAGATCGGCCTCTTTCTGATAATTTAACAGTCTCACCCGGCTGGCTCTCCACGCAACGAAGTCTGTACCGACACCGCGATTAAGGGCGACCTCGATGAATGCGAAACTTCCCTTCTGGGCAAGCAGTTTACTCATCGCGCTCGCGGCCGCCGTTCCCTTCCCGTCGGCGATCGCGGCCGACAAGGCCCCGGCGCCGGCGAAGCCTGCCGCCAAGCTCGAATACAACCGCGACATCCGCCCCATTCTCGCGGAGAATTGCTTCGCTTGCCACGGCCCGGATAGCGCGGCGCGGAAAGGCGACTTGCGCATCGATCGCCGCCAGGACGCCGTCGATTCCGGCGTCATCGTTCCCGGCAACCTCAAGGAGAGCCGGCTGATCGATCGCATCTGTTCGCAAGACGCGGACGAGGTGATGCCGCCGCCCAAAACGCTCAAGAAACTCACGCCGGCCCAGAAGGAAACGCTGAAGCAGTGGATCGCGTCCGGCGCCGAATATCAGGCGCACTGGTCGTTCATTGCCCCGGTGCGGCCCGCGGTTCCCACGTTCACAGACGCCAAGGATAAGGCGTGGATTCGCAACCCGATCGATGCATTCATCCTGGCCAAGTTGAAGGCGGCGGGCCTGGCCCCGGCGCCGGAGGCGGATCGCCGCACACTCGCCCGGCGGCTGGCTCTCGACCTCATCGGCCTGCCGCCGGAACCCGCGGATGTCGAAGCGTTCGTCAACGACAAGGACGCCAACTGGTACGCGAAGTACGTCGACAAGCTGATGGCGATGCCGCAATGGGGCGAACATCGCGGTCGCTTCTGGCTCGACGCCGCCCGCTACGGCGATACCCACGGCATCCACATCGATAATTTCCGGGAGATTTGGGCCTACCGCGACTGGGTCATCCGCGCCTTCAATGCCAACCAACCGTTCGACCAGTTCACGCTGGAGCAACTTGCCGGCGACCTGCTGCCGAACCCGACGCTCGAACAGAAGATCGCCACCGGCTTCAATCGCTGCAACATCACCACCAGCGAAGGCGGGGCCATCAACGAAGAGTATCTCGTGCTGTACACGCGCGACCGCACCGAGACGGTGAACTCGGTGTGGATGGGGCTGACCGCCGGCTGCGCCGTTTGCCACGACCACAAGTTCGACGCGATTTCGCAGCGCGACTTCTACAGTATGTCGGCCTTCTTCAACAACACGACGCAGGCGGCAATGGACGGAAACATTCAGAATACGCCACCGATCATTCCCGTGCCCCGCATCGAGGATCGGCCCCGGCTTCTGGAATTAACGACGGAGATCGCCGCGGCCCAGGCCAAGCAGAACGCCCGCAAGACTTCGGCCAAGGCCGATCACGAGAAGTGGTTGACCAGCGTCAAACCGGAACAGTACGCCGCCAAGCAGCCCACGGAGGGGCTGGTTTTCCAGGCGCCGCTCGAGGAGGGGAAGGGAAAATCGACCACGGTAAAGGTGGCCGGGAAGGAACGCGTCGTCAAGTTCGACAAGGGCTACGACTGGTCGGCCAGCCGCCCCGACAAGACGAAGGCTTTCGTCATTCGCGCCGGCGACGCCATCGAACTCAAGGATGTCGGTGACTTCGACCGCACTCAGCCCTTCGCCGTGTCCGCCTGGGTCCAACTGACCAAGCGCAATTCGAACGGCTCGATCCTCGCTCGCATGGACGAGAGCCAGGCCCATCGCGGCTGGGATGTGTGGCTGCAGGGCGATCGCATCGGCATGCACATCCTTAGCAGCTACCCGCAAGATGCCGCCAAGGTCGTCGCCAAGAACCCGCTCCCGGTTAACAAGTGGGTGCACGTCGCGGTCGCTTACGACGGCACCGGCAAGGCCGCCGGCATCAAGGTCTATTACGACGGCGCCGTTCAGCCCACGACCGTCGAAAACGATTCGCTCAAATCGACCATCAAGACGACCGTTCCCTTGAAGATTGGCCAGCGAAACACGACGGCGCGCGTCAACGGCGTGGCTCTCCGCGACCTCCGCATTTACGATAAGCCGATCTCGGCGATCGACGCCAAGCAGCTCGCCGGCTCGCAGCGCACCTTCGAACTGCTGTCGAAGCCCACGGCGAAGCGCACGCCGCAAGAAGTGGACGAACTCTTCAACTGGTGGCTGCTCTCGCTGGACAAGCCGTATCAGGCGGCGAGCCAGGCCGTGCTGAAGCTGCAAGCCGAGGAAGCCGCGATCAAGGGGCGCGGCACCATCGCCCACATCGCCGTCGAGAAATCGTCCACTCCGGAAGCGTACATCCTGTATCGCGGCGACTACGACAAGCGCCGCGACAAGGTCGGCCCCGTGACGCCGAAGTCGCTGCCGGCGTTTACACCCGACCTGCCGAAAAACCGCCTCGGCTTCGCCAAATGGCTGCTGGCGCCGAACCATCCGCTGACCGCCCGCGTCACGGTCAATCGCTTCTGGCAACAGGTGTTCGGCACCGGCCTGGTTCGCACCAGCGGCGACTTCGGCGTCACCGGCGAACTGCCGAGCCATCCCGAACTGCTCGACTGGCTGGCGATCGAGTTTCGCGAAAAGGGCTGGGACATCAAGCGATTCTTCAAATTGCTCGTGACCTCGGCGGCGTATCGCCAGGCCGCCACCGCCACGCCCGAGAAGCTCGAAAAGGACCGCGACAACCGGCTCCTGTCGCGCGGGCCGCGCTTCCGCATGGAAGGCGAAATGATCCGCGATTACGCCCTCGCCGCCAGCGGCCTGTTGGTCAAGAAGATCGGCGGCGCGAGCGTGCGGCCTTACCAACCCGAAGGCGTCTGGGAAGCCGTCGCCATGATCGGCAGCAACACCCGCGACTACAAGCGCGATACGGGCGAGAATCTCTATCGCCGCAGCATGTACACCTTCTGGAAGCGGTCGGCGCCGCCGGCCTCGATGGAAATCTTCAACGCCCCGAGCCGCGAAACCTGCACCGTTCGCCGCGAACGAACTAACACGCCGCTGCAAGCCCTGGTGACGCTCAACGACGTGCAGTTCGTGGAGGCGGCACGGGCGCTCGCCGAGAAGGCCGTGAAGCAAGGGGGCGACAAATTCGCCGGCCGCCTCGACTTCATAGCCCGCCGCCTGTTGGCCCGGCCATTCGCTCCGGACGAAGTGAAAATCATCGAGCCGATCTTCGCGGAGCTCTATCGCCACTTCCAGGCCAAGCCGGACGAGGCGAAGAAACTGATCGCCTTCGGCGAATCCAAGGCCGACCCGAAACTCGACCCCGCCACGCTGGCCGCCTACACAATGCTCGTCAACCAGCTGATGAACCTGGACGAGGTGCTGAATAAGTAGGATTAGCCGCGAGGCAAGTTTAGCCGCGAGGCGGAGTCCGCGAAGCCGAGCACGGAAAGCGCGAACTTGATATCACAAATTGTGATATCAAGATGGCCGCAGTTCTGAGGTCGCAATTTGCGACCTCAAACACACACACTCAAAATGCGCGTTGCCCCGACGCGAATCCGCACTAAAGAAGAGGTATCGCCCGTTCGATCCGGCCCGGCGCGGAAGCCAGGGGCCTTCACCGCGAGTACGGATGCCCGCCCTGCATCCGCCGTGCCCATGCCAGCCAGCGTTCCCGACGGTCCCGAACTGAACAAGCACATCTGGAAGATTTACCGCGAATTCTTCGATATGGCCGAGCGGCGACGGCGCTGGACTCTCCAGACCGACGTGCCGTGGGACCAGTGCAATCCGAACACGCCGCCCGAAATCGCCGACGTCGTCGAAACATTTTGCGCCGTCGAGCTATTCCTCCCGGATTACGTCGGCAAAGCCTTGCCGATGGCCCGCGGCATCCGCGGCCGCGCCTGGTTCCTCGCCAACTGGGGCTACGAGGAATCCAAGCATTCGCTCGTCCTCCAGGAATGGCTGCTCCGCTCCGGGCACCGCACCGAGGAGCAAATCGAGGAAGCCTCGTCGTGGGCCGTGTTCAACGAATGGAACCTGCCGCAAGACGACGTCCGCGGCATGACCTGCTACACCATGTGCCAGGAACTCGCGACCTGGCTGCACTACCGCAACCTCCGCGCCGTCATCGGCAACACAGACCCCGCCCTCAACAAGGTTCTGCAACTCATCAGCGTTGATGAACGCGCCCACTTCGACTTCTACGTTAAGGTGATGAAACTGCATCTCGCCGACGATCGCGCCGGCACCCTGGAGCAACTCAAGGCCGTGCTCAACGACTTCGCCATGCCGGCCACGCACCTCATGGCCGATAGCGCCCGCCGCCAGGCCAAGGTTCGCAGCTTGAACATCTTCAACGAATCGCTCTTCTACTCGGATGTGCTGATGCCGATCATGGACGCACTGGGAATCGAGAAGTCGGAACTGCGGAACCGGGCCTTATTGAAGAAGAGCTTGCCGAATCCCGTTCCCGTGTGATCCGGCCGCGAGCCGGCGAGTAATCGACGACGTGGCGGAGAATGAACACGAAGAATGCCATGCTGCCGGCGGTGTCGCACAGGTGCATCACTTCGTGGAAGCCGAAGCGGAGCGGCGTCGTCGCAATCACCGGCCACTCGGTCAGTTCGCAAATCGCCCCGAAGGTATACGCCGCGGCGCCGAGCCACATCCAGTTCATCGCCCGCCAGCCGACCATGCGGTAATAGCGACCGATTGGCACGATCCCGAGCCAGCCCATGCCGAGACAGAGACCGACGATGACGGCGTGCGGCGGCTTGGGCAGGAGCCACTGGCAGGCGATGCCGGCGGCCGCGATAGCCCACATCAGTGCGAGGAACCATCGCGCCCGCCGCCCACTCAGCAAGATTGCCAGGCACGGCGTGTTGGTTCCCGCGATTAGTACATAGATCGCCGATTGATCGAGCTTTTGGAAGAAGCGGAATTCTTCCGGGTTATCGGCGCGGGTAAATGGGACGCCGTGGAAGATGCCGCTGGCGAGGTAGAGGAGAACCATCGACAGGCCGAAGACGGCGACGGCGATGCGGCGGCCGAGCAGCGGCGGCGTGAGGCGAAGCAGAACTAGCCCCGCGTATGCCGCCCACAAGGCCGTAAGCAGGTGCGACGCAGAGCAGATTGGATCCCGCAAATGCATGGAGCGTTAACTCGCCGTGTCGTCGTTCGTGAGCAACGCAGGGCCGTTCAACGACAGGCGATAATAAACAAGTCGGATTCCTGGGTGGCACCGGCTTCCAGCCGGTGCAAGTTAAGCGACACCGGCTGGAAGCCGGTGCCACCCAGACCGAAAATCAGTCCACGACGGCCAGCACGTCCTCTTCGGTCATGATGAGGAATTCCTTGCCGTCCACCGTGACTTCGTTGCCGGAGTACGAGGAGAAGAGCACGCGGTCGCCGATCTTCACCTGGAAGGCGGCCCGCTTGCCGTCGTCGAGCAGCTTCCCTTCGCCCACCGAAATAATCTTCCCCTGCTTCGGCTTCTCCTTGGCGGTGTCCGGCAGGATGATTCCCCCGGCAGTCCGCTCGTCCGCTTCCAGACGCTCCACCACGATCTTCTCATTCAACGGCACGATCTTCATCGGTCGGTTCTCCTGGTGAAATTACAAATTCGTTTCGGTCGAAGGCGGGGCCTCGACGGGCTCCATTTTGCCGTACACCTGTTCGAGAGCCCGCGCCAGGGTATGCAGCACGATGTTCTTGTTCACCGGCTTCGGTATCACGCTATAAACCTGGGCCTGGAACGCCTGCCGCAAAAGCTCCGTTGTGGCGTCGGCCGTCATCAGCACGGCCGGCAATACCTTGTGCAGCGTTTGCCGCAACAGGCTCAACGCTTCCAACCCCGTCAGCCGCGGCATGTGCATGTCGAACAACACCAGATGCACCATCTGCACCTGAACGATTTCGACAGCCTCGCCGCCGTCCTTGGCCAAAAGCGTATCGAACCCGCGGTCTTGAAGCACTTCGCCGAGCGTCTCGCGGATGCCGCGGTCGTCGTCGGCGATGAGGATCGAGAACCGGGAAAAGACCCGTTCGCGTTCTGTATTGGGAAGGCCCGTTTCGGGGCCGGAATCGGTGATCATGGAGTCACCCGGCAAACGGACTAGCAAGCGGGGTGCCGAACGGCGTGCGGCGGTCAGGCGTGCGGCGCAACTACTCGATTGTGCAATAGATGCGGCAGGCAGTTCAAGAGCAAACGATGGCTGCCTTTCAGCTGAAACCGCTTTGGCCTGCCATGAAAGCCGCGGCGAATCTGTCAACTTGGCAGAACTCGCGGCGTCGCGGAACGGCCCGTTCCCTTAATCCCAATGGAGTCAGGCACTTCGGCTTCCTGAGATTCCTGGGCACGCGACTTGCTGTTTGTCGCCCCGCACACTTTAGGAGAGACTCGCGATGGGCCTTAAGCCAATCGGTGACCGAATTATCGTTCGACGGCAATCCGCCGAGGACAAGACGGCCGGAGGCATCATCCTGCCGGACACCGCCAAGAACAAACCGCAGCGCGGCGAAGTGATCGCCGTCGGCCCCGGCAAGCAGAAGGACGACGGCAGCCGCCAGCCGATGCAATTGAAGGTTGGCGACCAGGTGCTGTTCACCTCCTGGGCCGGCAACGAATACGAGGACAAGAAGAACAAGGGCGAAATTCTCGTCATGCACGAGGGCGATGTCCTCTGCGTAATCGAATAAATGTTTAGCCGCGACCCGAAAGGGGAGCGCGAACCTGAACCAACATCCGCGCTCCCCGTTGGGTCGCGGCTAACCAAGAAGAGGTTCTCTATGTCCGCCAAGCAGATTGCATTCGACCAGGAAGCCCGCGACGCCATGAAGAAGGGCATCGCCAAGCTGGCCAGGGCCGTGAAGGTGACGCTCGGGCCCAAGGGCCGCAACGTCATCATCCAGAAATCATTCGGCAGCCCGACCGTCACCAAGGACGGCGTCACCGTCGCCAAGGAGATCGAGCTTCCCGATCACTACGAGAACATGGGCGCCCGCATGGTCAAGGAAGTCGCATCGAAGACTTCCGACGTGGCCGGCGACGGCACCACGACCGCGACCGTACTCGCCGAGTCGATCTTCAACGAAGGGCTCAAGGCCGTCGTTGCCGGCACCAATCCGATGCTCATGAAGCGCGGCATGGAGAAGGCCGTCGAGGAAATCGTCGCCAAGCTCAAGAGCCTCAGCATTCCCGTCAAGGGGAAGGAAGACCTGAAGAACGTCGCCACGGTCGCCGCCAACGGCGACACCGTGATCGGCGGCATCATCGCCGAGGCCATGGACAAGGTCGGCAAGGACGGCGTTATTACCGTCGAGGAAGCCAAGACCATCGAGACCAATCACGAGTTCGTCGAAGGCATGCAGTTCGATCGCGGCTACCTGTCGCCGTACTTCGTCAACGATGCCGAGACGATGGAGTGCGAACTCGAGGACGCCTACATCCTCGTTTACGAGAAGAAGATCAGCGCCAACCGCGACCTGGTGCCGGTGCTCGAGAAGGTGCTGCAGCAGGGCAAGCCGCTCCTCATCATCGCCGAGGAAGTGGAAGGCGAAGCACTGGCCACGCTGGTCGTCAACGTGATCCGTTCGAACGGCACCTTCAAGGTGTGTGCCGTCAAGGCGCCCGGTTACGGCGATCGCCGCAAGGCCATGCTCCAGGACATCGCGATTCTCACTGGCGGCGAGGCCATCTTCGAAGACCTCGGCGTCAAGCTCGAAACCGTCGAGTTGAAGCAGCTCGGCCGGGCCAAGAAGATCAAGGTCGACAAGGACAACACGACTGTGATCGAAGGGGCGGGCAAGAAGGACGCCATCAAGGCCCGCATCGTCAGCATCCAGAAAGAACTCGACAAGAGCACGAGCGATTACGACAAGGAGAAGCTCTCCGAACGGATCGCGAAGCTGTCGGGCGGCGTCGCCAAGATCAACGTCGGCGGGGCGACCGAGAGCGAAGTGAAAGAGAAGAAAATGCGGGTCGAGGATGCGATGCACGCGACCAAGGCCGCCCATCAGGAAGGGATTCTGCCCGGCGGCGGCGTCGCTCTGCTTCGCGCTTCGGACGGCCTCAAGGCCACCGACGCGCTGACCGACGACGAGAAGGTCGGCTACAACATTATCGTTCGCGCCTGCCGAGCCCCCATCAAGCAGATCGTCGAGAACGCCGGCGAGAACGGCGACGTGGTGGCCAAGGACGTGCTCGCCAAGAAGGATAAGAACTACGGCTTCGACGCCCGCGCCGGCGAATACTGCGATCTGGTGGCCAAGGGAATCATCGACCCGACCAAGGTGGTCCGCAGCGCGCTGCAGAACGCCGCCAGCGTTTCGACGCTGCTTCTGACTTCCGATGCGTTGATCGCTGAGGAGCAGAAGAAGGAGAAGGGCGACAAGGGCGCTGGCGGCGGCGGCTACGACGACATGTACTAAATCGCAGCCTGTGGGGTCAAAAACAGCACGCCGCGCCAGCAAGAACGCTTGCTGGCGCGGCGTGCTCATTTTTAACCCATCGACCACGCCGATCCCCAGGGCGTTGCCCTGGGCTATACGGTCCCAGCCCTTCAGGCTGATGAGATTTGCCTTTTTTCTTCAGTTCGAAGGACTGGAATCACATAGCCCAGGGCAACGCCCTGGGTAGAACGGTGTCCTATCCCCCTTCTTCTTCGACTCTGAAAGGGTCGGACTCTCGCTTGCGCGAGATTCGCGGCCTCTCGCCAACGGGGAGAGGCATGGGGCTGGGTGACTTTAGGTCGTCCTTGTCCGTCCGCCAACAGCCATCACACCAGCTTGGAACTGATGTTCACGAAGGTGTGGATGTGTGGCAGGGCGCGGTAGCTCCAGACGAAGCCGGGGCCTTCCAGCCGCCAGTAGCTCCACGGCTGCTTGCCGGTCTCCTTATCCGTGTAGAAGGCCAGGCGGGTCTTCTCCAGGCCGCCATTGGCCTTGAGAATCTCCATCACCTCGTCGCCGTCTTCCTTGCGGTAAGGCGAAACCAGTTCGCGCATCAGCTTCTCGATCTCCGCCTTCTGTTCCTTGGAGAGCGTGTTGAAGGCGAGGCCGCGGCCGACGGACCCGCTGGCCGGCAACTTCACGGAATCGACGCCATCCTTCCAGGTGCGATCGGCGAGCAGGCCGGTCTTCTTCTGCTCCTCGGTAAGGGTGGAGAACACAGCGGAGGCGGCCTGCGTCTGGTTGAAGAAGACGTTGGTCTTGGCGTAGCCGCTCGGGCTGTGGCCGTAATAAAGCGGACCGCCGAAGGCCGTCTTCTCTTCCGAGTTGCCGTCGCAGCGGACCGTGAGGTGGTGCGAGGTGAAGACGAGTGAGAACTTCTTGCCGGGCGCGGGGTCGCCGTAAATCAGGCAGCCGGCCTGTTCGAACGAGCCGGTGTTATCGAACTTGCCGTTGCGGCTGAGGCGGCGATAGCCTTCCTCGCCGTTGGCGATGGAGCGGAAGATGCGGTCGAGCAGTTCCACCTGCTTCTTGTTGTACTCGAGGCCGATCACCGACTTGCCGACCGGGGCGTTGGCGGTCATGAGCCGCGACGGCAGCGGGTCGTTCTTCTTCTTGGCATCCCACGGCAGCACCAGCTTCTGCTTCTGATCGGCATCCATGGTGCTGAAGAGTTCGAAGATGAGTTGTTCGGCGGCGGCCTGCTTCTCGGCGCGGGCGGCGCGAGCCTTGGCCAAGGGGGACAGCGGGGTCACCGGCAACGCCGCGGCCACCGCCGACGCGCCAAGAACCCGGATAAAATCGCGGCGACCCAGCATCGACTCGGGACCATGCTCGCACTCGGGGCAAGCGGACTTGTTCGCGGACAGCATGACGCGCACTCCGGCGGGGAGGGAATCGGGCGAATAAGGGACACTGGGAAGATTGTAAACCATCCGACCCGTGGAATGCGAGTATCTAATCCGTGAAATCGGCATGAGGACAATTACTGACCGTGCAGGTAGGCAATGGCATCGAGTCAACCAGTCCCCGCCTCTTCCCCGGCGATCCCTGTGTGTGGGAGGTCGCCGACGAGCGAAGCGAGTCGGCGGGGGAGCATGTTTTTCAGGCCGAGGCCCGCACTGCCCAGTCGTTTGGCCGCGCAAGGACGATTCTCTCGCGGGGAATTTCGCTGCGCTTCGATAACAAGCCCAACAGCGCCGGCAACCACACCAGCGACGCGATCATGCAGAACGTGACGCCCAGCGTCAGCGCGAGGCCGAGGCTGGCCATCCCCCGGTGCCGCGAGATCATGAGGGTGCCGAAACCGAGCACCGTGGTAAGTGCGGCGACGAGAATGCCGCGGCCGGTCGCGGCGCCGAGGCGATAGCGCGCTCCCGGCCGACGGCCGCGATAATCGTGCAGCACGTGGACGCCGTTATCGACACCGACGCCGACGATCAGCGGCAAGGCGATCATGTTCGCCGGATTGAGGGCCACGCCGCACATTCCCATCACTCCGAGCGTGAGCACTGCCCCCACTGCCAACGGGAAAAGCCCGAACAACAAGTCGGCGACGCGCCGCAAATCGAGCCACAGAATAAGCACGATGGCGACGAGTGCATAGACGCCGGCCCATTCGAAGCCGACCTTCATTTGCTGCAACCCTTCGCGGGTGCGGAACGCTTTGCCGGTGGCGTTCGCATCCGCGGCGGCCACCGCATTCGTGAACTGAACCAAAGCGTCGTGATCCCAGAGGCTTTCCTTGGCGAAGGCCCGCACCAGGTATTCGCCGTTGGCGCCGATGTAGCGTTCGCGGAGTTCCTGCGGCAAATCGGCGAGCGTGATGGGGTCGGGATGCGACACGGCCTTGAGGCGATTCAAGTCCGCGGCCAGGTCGGCGGCGAGGCGGCGATCGAACGCCTGCAACCGGTCGCGGGCATTGGCGGTATCGAGGGCCGCCAGCAGTTCTGTCATCGCCGTTGACAGTGCGGTGTCATTACCTGCTCGACGAAGGATTTCCGCGGCGCGGGCCCGAACTCGGTCCGGGTTCGAACCGGCAGGCGGCGGCACGCCATCGACCGGCCGCAAATCGCGCAGCTTCTCGTGGATGGCCCGCACCGCCGGCAGCTTCGCCTCCTGATCCGGCGGCACCAGCGACGCCGCCTCCACGATCTTCCCCACCTCCGGCACCGCTTCGTAGCGCCTCCGCAGGTCGAGCGCTTCTTCGCGCGAATGGGCGATGCTCATCGCGTCCCAGGTCATGCCGGCGCCGCGGTCGATCAACTTGTGCTCCCAGGCTACCGAATCGAGATCGCTCGGCTGCAAGTCGAGTAGGTTGTGATCGTAAGAAAGCCGCAGAGCAAATGCCCCGCAACCGAGGAGCAGAAGCGCTCCGATGGCGAGCACAGCGCGCGGGCGATTGGCGAGCGCCGGCAGCCACACCGCGGGGAACGCCAGCATGGTTGGCGCGAGGATAGCCTCCTCTGGGTGGCGCCGGCTTCCAGCCGGTGTTCTTCTCAATCGGAATCGTTCGACGAGCGTGAGGGCCGCCGGCATCAGCGTTAAGCACGCTGCGGCGCACAAGATCACGCCGCAGCCGGCGATCCAGCCGAGTTCCGCCACCGCCTTGAAATCGGCCAGCATCGTGGCGAAGAAGGCCAGCGCCGTCGAGATGGCCGCCGCGACGATGCTCGGGCCGGCGCGCCGCGCCGTCGCCAGCATCGCTTCATCCACCGAGAGCCCTTCGCCGCGAGCCTCGTCGTAGCGAGCCACCCAGAGCACGCCGTAATCGCCCATGCCGATCAGCATGACCGCGAAGGTGGCCGAGAGGATGTTCAAGTGGCCGACGGTGACGGTCGCCCAACCGAGCGCCCACAGCGTGCCGGCGACCAGCGAGGCGATTGTGAGCAACGGAAAGCGGAAGCCGCGATAGACGACGAAATAGAGCGCGGCGACGCCGGCCAAAGCCAGCCACGACGCCCGCTCCGTGTCCGCGTCCGATTGCACCATTTCGTCCGTTTCCAGGACGGGCAGGCCGGTGAGGCCGAGCTTCAGTTCGGGATAGTTCGGGCCGATGTTGGCGAGAATCGCCCGCAGCGTTCCGTTCGCTTCCTTCGCCGGCGTGAACGAATGGCTTTTTTTCTTGGGTCGGCATAAGAGCATGGCCAAGGAGCCATCGGCGGTGAAGAAGTACTGGGCTTCGGTGAGTTGTTTTTCGTCGTCGCGGTCGGCGGTGCGCGGCCCGGCGACGGCCCATGGGTTGCGGTATTTCGCCGGGTCGCGGAGCGTTGCCGCCGCCGCTTGCGCCACCGCCGGCATCTGTTCCAACAGGTCGCGATCCGCCTCGGAGAACGACTGGCCGGAGCCGCGCGATTCCAATGCGCCGCTCGCTTGACCCAACAAACTTTCCAGCGATAGCATCGACCACGACAACGGCGCCAGCGGCCCGAGCAACGGCTCCATGCGCTCGACGCGGGCCCGCACGCCTTCTAACTGATCCATCGGCAAGAACAGCAGTGCCCGGTCGTGGATGCCACGGAGATCGACGCGATGGAACACGCGGTCGAACAGTTCGGGATGCTCCTTGACGCGGCTCGCAACGGCATCGAGCGCCGCCTTCATGCGCGCCGGGTCGCTTCCCTCCGCCACGACCACCATGTCGTCGTCGTCGCCGAAGGCATCGAGGTATTTCTGCCAGCGCTTCTGGCATTCCTTTTCGGCGCTAAGTAGGTCATTCCGCTGAGTGTGGTACTCGAGCCGGCGATAGGCGGTGTGAACGGAAAGGACAATGAAGGCGAGGCACAGTGCGAGCACCAGCCGCGGGCGGCGGATGACTTGGGCCACCAGGGCGGTTACGGTGCGCGTCAGGCGGTCGGGTGGTGCGTCGGCTGCGTGCGAGGCCATCGGCGGTCGCGCTCCCGGGGCGGTCGATCGACTCGGAGGCTATAAACCGTTCGCGTAGACCGCACAAGGCCAATGCGCGGTGAGAAGGTGGGCTGGGCGCTTCGGGCAGCCGCGCCTTCAATCGACGAGGCGAAGCTCGGCGGGGGACGGGTCGACGGCCACCATGAGCGGGCGCGTCATGTGCGGGAACGACGCGATGGCCTGCCCCGGCGCGAGGCCCGGCAGCCGGTTCCACAAACTGTCGTCGATTCCACTCACGGTCTTCCGCAGCGCGAGCGCCACCTGCGGGTCGGTGATCTTGTGCAGGATGTAGGAGTTCACCAGGCCGAAGATTTGCCGCGGCAGGTGCTGCGGAAGCTGCGTGACGAAGACTAGTCCGAGCCAGCGCTTGCGGCCGCGCTTGGCAATCTTGGCCACCTGTTCGAACAGGTTGTTCATCTTCTCGATGCGTTCCGCGCTCAAGAATTCGTGAGCTTCCTCAATGACGATGAGTGTTCGCGGCGGCGCCTCGGCCGAGCCACCGGTGCGACTCGCTTTCTCGTGGGCCTCGTAAAGTTTGTCCTGTTCGGATTGGATTCCCGTGAGCAAATCCGCGATCGCGATGTTGTTCAGTTCCGACGTGCCCGAGTCGGAGAGGTCGACAATCGATACGTGCCTCGGTTCGAGCAGATGCTTGTAGTTCAGGCAGCCGATGGAATCGGTTTCGACATCGAACACTTTGAGGCGGTGCAGCCTCCAGAGCCGCCCGAGGAGCGCTCGCCAGGAAACGGCGTGATCCGGGCGCGAGCCGGCGTAGATTCGCTTCAACAGCGCGGCTTGCCCTTCGCGGCTTTTCAGTACCGGGTTGTATAACTGGAGCGCGACGGACGATTCTCCAGCGTCTTTCTCCTTCTTCGGTAAGTTCGCGACCGTCTCGCAGGCGCTGACGATGTCGATGAACAGGGAGAGCGTCAAGCGCGGGTAGCCGCGCTCGAACTCGTCGATCTCCAGGGCGAGCCGTTCCTGCTCCTCGTCGCCCTTCTTCGGAAAGATGTTTAACTCGCGCAGCACTTCCTTGGCGATGTCGTAGGCGCGGTGGAAGCGCTGCTCCTGGGCGTCCGAAAGGCCGAGGATTTCGCAGGCGGCGTATGGGGAGAGCCGGGCGAACTGAAGCGAGAATTCGCGCAGGTGCGGATGGTCCGGGTTCGTCGTGTCGCGGCCGACGAGGTGATAAACCGTCATGGCTTCCGCGGGGATGCCGCGCGGCTTGAGGCCGCGCTCCGCCAGCGCCGCCACCATCTCCTTGTGCGTCGTCGGGTTGTGCAGCTTCGTGTACTCCCCTTCGACATCGAGCAGCACCACGGCCATGTTGGCTTCCTGGGCCTGCTGCACCAACCGGGCGACTGTGTTGGATTTGCCGCCGCCGGTCGTCCCGAGGATCGCCGTATGGCGCGGAAACACTGCTTTGGCATGCGGTGGAATGCCGACCGCCAGCTTTTCGTAACCGACGGCGACGCCCAGGCGAATCGCGCCCTCGGCCTTCAGGTAGCGTGCCGATTCCTCCTCGCTGAGCGCGAACACGAGGCTATTGGGCAGCGGGCGGAGCCGCGGCGGGCCGAGTGCGCCCTCGCCCAGCAGTTGCCCGAGAATCGCGACTTGAACGCGCCCGTGAAACGGCGGTTGATAGTTTCCGCCCCGCGTCGCCACCGTCACCAGCAAGTGAGAATCGGCGCGGAGGCTATCCGGCTCCGCGAACGGTCCGGCCGTCACGATGCCGAGGTATTCGCGGCCGTCGCCGCCCGAGCGGCTCTTGATGCGCACCAGCGCTTGCGAAGGGACCGCTTG
Source organism: Urbifossiella sp. (assembly GCA_035571955.1). GTDB lineage: Bacteria > Planctomycetota > Planctomycetia > Gemmatales > Gemmataceae > Urbifossiella. Next base: position 14,660 of record DATNBQ010000062.1, read on the forward strand.
AATGTGCCGACCCGGCAACAGCACCGTGATCGTGTTGTCCTCGCTCCCCGGTTGATCGAACATGGTCGTGCCGATGGAACCGTCGGCATCGTTGTCGTGCGAGTGAAGCGCGTCGTTGGCCTGGATGTCGGCATCGAGCTCTTGGTGAAAGGGCGCCGGCGCTAGCGAGAAGAGGTCGCCGTTCGCGTTCGGAATCGTGGCCACGGGAGTTCTCCGGAATCATCGGCCGGTTCGAATCGGGGCATACCGCCAGGGGGCGCCGGCGGCGACATAGGCGTTTTGAGCCAGGCCGGACAAGTTGCCGGCGAATGCGGTCTGACAAACGCTGCCCGCCAGGTCCGCGAGCATGGGGAAGCCGCGCTGCTCCTGAAGTATGCTGTCGGCGAGCACCATGTGCGCGGCGTATTCCGAGTGATCGACGTGCGCGTAGAAGAGCTGCGCCGGGGCCACCTCGCTAGCCCGGTAAAGGCCCACCGCGATCTTCGATGTCACGCGATCGATGAATCGCGGGATCCACTCGGCGGCCGAGATAACCTCGCCGTCCCAGTCGAGGGACCGTTCGATGCCGGCCGCGAACCGCCGTTGATGCAGCCAGTGTTCCAGTCGTTCGTTAAGGGTGCTGATGATGGCGTATTCGCCGGGGCGGAGGGCGTGGCCGATGGTCAGCAACATCTCCTCGCGGGGTTCCTCGGCAACGAACGCGAATTGCCGGCGGCGCTCGACGAACTCGCGGATGGTGTTCGTTGCCGCGACCATGAGTTCGAGATTGGCGCCGCCGGTGAGCAGTTCGTAGGTCACGGGGTTGCCGTGCCCCAGGAGCCACTTCGCCGACGAGCGGTGCAACAGGATCGCCCGCTCGGCGAAATCGAGCATCGCTTTTTGAACCAGTTCACCCATCGCGTCGCCGTTGCTCCGCTCGTCGCGGCGCTCGAGGGCGGCCATCACGGCGTCGAGGCGATCGGCGAACGATTGCTGCAGATCCTTGCGAAACAGCCGCTGCGACCACGTCCCCTGGTTGCCGCTGTAGGAGACCAGCGCGACGCCGATCTGGTAGATGGTCAGCGGCAGCGTTTGATGCATTTGGATCGCTCCGTCGCAGGCTTCCATGCCGCCGCGGAAGAGCAAGTCCTTGTGAATCCGCTCGATGACCTTGGGATCGGCGGCGTGGACGCCCGCGCTCTTGGGCGCCTGCGGCCGGTTTTTCAACCGCGGAAATACCTTCGCGCGAATCTCGCGCTGAAGTCCCGTCTCGCGCTCGACGGCCCCGCGCACTTCGCGCTCGATTCGCGCATACTCCTTTTCGATGTCCTCGCCGATCCGCCAGTTCGCCAGGTTCAACGCGGCGCGAATCTCCTCGCCGAAGCTCCGTTCAAACTCCGCGGCGGTAATGGCAACTTCGTCGCGCGGCGACGGCGCCGAGCCGGTTCTTAAGAATACCGGCTCATCGGAGTTCGCAATGGTGCGAGGGTCGCTCATGACAATTCTTCCCTTGCGACCCGCAGTTGGCACAGCAATGGGTTGGCCGCACGACGAGGGACGAGCTCCTTCGCGTAGCGTTCGGCCTGCTGGCGCGGCAACCCGAAGCGGTCGCAAAGCCATTCCGCGAGTTCGGGCCCTGAGCGATGGCAAGCGGCGGCAGCGACTGCTTCGGCCGGCGCGAGCAACTCGTACGCGAGACGGTCCGCTCGCTCCTCGGCGTCATCGACCCGGCACCGACGGGAATTGGGCGTGCGGTCGAGAAGGTGGACGTGGTAGGCAATGTCGGCATGTCCCAGGAGCCCATGAACCCGTTCGCTCGCCGTCGCCGGCCGTTGGCCGTCGAGAACTTCCAGGCTGTCCCGGCCCGCCTTGCGGACGGCGCGGGCTCGCGGCGCCAGATAATCAGTTAGAAAGTGGGCCAGTTCGTGCGCCAGCGTGAAGCGCCTCTCGTCGTCGGCATCGGCGGCGTCGATGAATGCGAAGCCGTGGCCGTACCGCGCCACCAGGCATCCACGCAGGCAGCGATCGATCGCATCGACGCGGCAATCGATTGCATTCTCATGGAGCCATTTCCGAATCGATGCGATCGACGGACGATGCAGCGGAACGACAGTCAGGGGGACGGCGGCGGCGATAGGCTGGCGCAGATTTCTGGGAAATGGCTCCGGTTCGCCGACCATTGCCCAGAATTCGGCCGCGCTTTGAACGACCCAGATCGGCACGTTCATGGCAATTCCCCGATCTCTTCCGGCGGGCGGTCGTCATCGCGGGCAGCGAGAAGCATGCCTCCCGTCGCGCCGGCGGGTTGATGCTTCATCGAAGCAATCGCCTGCCCGCGCCGCACGGCCTCCTCCAGTACGCCGCGGTTTACTCCAAATCGAGCGACCACCTGGTCGATGTCTTCCCGAAAGCGATCGGGCTCGGGAGCGCGGCACAGGCGAACCATGGTTAATGTCTCCGAATCGCAGCCGAGCGCCGCGGCCAGCGCCGCATCGTCCAGTTTCTCGCTGCGCGCGTAATCCTTCAGCACACATCCCAAAAAGAACGGATCGCTCTCGACGCGTCGCGCCAGCTCTTCAAGATGGCTCATGGTCCCTCCGTGCGCGCTTGATGCGGTTTCCGATCTTGTCCTTGAACCGCTTCACGATGTCCTGCTGCTCGTCGAAGGAATAATCTTGTAACTCGAGCGCCTCAGCATACGCATCCGTCTTCTTCTCGCCGTCCAGGTAGAGTTCGAGTGCCACCAACTCCTCCGGCGGTAATCCCAGCTTGATCGCGTTCACGACCGGTTCCGTCAAAATGGCCTCTTCCTGTAATTCCAGCCTTCGTAGCGACCCATCCTCTTCACCGAGATGGTTCCCGGCTGTGGGCGAAAGTTCGACGGAATCGATGGGAATTGTTTTGGAACTGTGTCGGCGCCCTTTCGCAAGAAGGTTCTTCAAGTCGCCGGACGCGGACATGCACAGATAACCGAACAGGCTTTTTCCGCTCTCCGGATCGAAGGACGCTGGGTTCTTGAGGTAATTCAGGAAGGCTTCGTTCGCGGCGTCGCAGCAGATGTGTTCGTCGATGAACCGATTCCGGGCCTTGATCCATTCGACCAAACGCTGCCAAAACAGGCTGGCCGCGTCGGCTGTGGCCGCGGAATCCCGGTCCAGCAGTCGCTGGTGAAGCGCGCATTCCTTCTCGCGAACCAGCAATTCGTCCGTCGGCGCCATCGGGCAGCCTGGAACGCAAAGGGATTGGCGGGGAATCCTGACCGGGGTCGTGCGAAACGTTCGTCCTGTCGCTTTATCAAGGTTAACCAGCCAATTCGCGAAAGTCGCCAGGAATTTCGTCGAACTTCTCGCGAGTCTCCGGAAGTGTCTGTGAACGACCGTTATCTCCCTCACTCACTTCACTGGAGAACACCATGACCGACACGATTACTTGCCCGAACTGCGGGCGTGCGATTGAAGTGCATGCTGCCGCGGCCGCCCAGATCGCGGACCACATCCGCCACGAAGTGGAAGCGGAATTGCGCCGTAAGGAAGACGATTACATCCGCCGCGACAAGGAACTCGCTACCGCTCGCGGCGAGATCGACGACGAGATCGCGGCGCGCGTCCAGGCTCAATTGAGCCAACTTCGCTCACAAGCCGAAGAGGCGGCGCGCTCGGCGATCGGCAACGAGGTTGAAGGATTGCATTCGCAACTCACTATGGCACAGACAAAGCTGCAACAGGCCCAGGCCGCCGAACTTGAACTGCGCAGGGCCCGCGCCGCGCTCGAAGATCAGAAGCGCGAACTCGAACTAACCGTCACGCGAACCCTCGACGCCGAACGCGACAAGATTCGCCTGGATGCCCAGAAACAAGCGGCCGAGTTGAACCGGCTCCGCGATGCCGACAAGGACCGCGTCATCGGCGACCTTCGCAAGCAGATCGAAGACCTCAACCGCATGTCCGAATCGGCCGCTCAGCGCACCCAGGGCGAGACCCTGGAACTCGAACTGGAAAACTCGCTGCGCCGCTTCTTTCCCAACGACACAATCGAGGCCATCCCCGCCGCGCACAACGGCGGCGACGTTCTTCAGCGCGTCGTCGACAACAACGGCACGCCCTGCGGCACCATTCTCTGGGAATCCAAACGCACCAAGAACTGGAACGATGCCTGGCTGCCGAAACTCCGCGAGGATCAACGGCGAGCGAAGTCCGACTGCGCTGTCATCCTTTCGGTGGAGATGCCGAAGAATGTCGCGACATTCGGCTGCGTCGATGGCGTCTGGGTGACGAACCGGGCGTGTTTCCTGGGGCTGGCGGCCGCGCTTCGCGCCGGGCTCATCGCCGCCGCACATGCCCGCGAGACTGCCCAGGGCAAGATCAACAAGGTCGATCTTCTGTTCACTTACTTCGCCGGCGCGGAGTTCCGCCAAACGGTCGAAGGAATCGTCGAAGCCTTCGTCGCCCTGAAGCAGGACCTCGATACCGAGAAACGCTCGCTCACTCGCATCTGGAACAAGCGCGAGAAGCAGATCGAACGGGCCATCGTCAACACGACGGCCCTGTACGGCGACCTCAGCGCCATTATCGGTCCGTCGCTGCCGTCGATCCCGCAACTGGAACTTCGGTCGATCGTGGCGGCAAATCGGCCCGCCGAGGAGCCCAGCGACGAAGTCGCCGTGGCCGAGTCGATTCCATTCTGAATCCACATCCCACCCTTCGCCCATTTTCTTCGTAAAGGTGTCGCCATGGATTCCTCAACCGACCTGCTCCCGGTCCGCGCCTTGAACCAAGTGACGTACTGCCCGCGGCTTTACTACTTGCAGTACGTCGATTGTGTGATGCCGACCAATGAGCACGTCGAGGCCGGACTCTTCGACCATCGCCGGGTCGACGCGCCGGATCTCGCCAACAAGACGCGATCGGACCGCGGCGTCGCCACCAGTCGCGGCATCGCCCTGTCGTCCGATTCACTCGGAATCAGCGGAGTTCTCGATGTCATTGAAGAGAAAGCCGGCGAACAGTACCCCGTGGAAACCAAGCACGGCCAGACCCCGCGCGATGACGATGGCCGGTCCACGGTCTGGGACAACGACGCCGTTCAACTGTGTGCCCAGGCGCTGCTCATGGAAGAGGCCTTCGGGAAACAGGTGCCGCGCGGGTATCAGTTCTACGCCGGCAGCAAGGAACGCGTCGTGGTGCCGTTCACGCCGGAACTCCGCGACAAGACCCGGGCAGCGATCAGCCGATGCCGCGAACTGGAAGTGCTCGATTCGCCGCCCGAACCGTTGCCCACTGAACTTCGCCACCGTTGTTTCGGTTGCTCGCTTGCCCCGGTCTGCCTTCCCGAAGAAACGCTGTTTCAGATTCAGTCGCCGCCGGGCGAGGGCGGAGCAGCCGAGCACAAACTGACCCGCGTGATTCCGCAATCAGACGCCGGCGCCGTGCTTTATCTTCAAGAACCCGGTTCGAAGGTCGGCAAACGCAGCGAACACCTCATCGTCAAGAAAGACGATAAGGAAATCAGCCGCATCCCGATCCACGCCGTGCGGCAAGTCGTCGTCTGCGGCAACGTGCAGGTCTCCACGCAGGCCCTGCAAACGCTGATCGAAAACGAAGTGCCCGTCGCCTACGTCACGGGCCACGGCAAGTTCATCGGCAACTTCACGCCGGCCCCGGCCAAGAACGTCGGCCTGCGTGAAGCCCAGTACCGCTGCTTCGCCGACTCCGCGAATTGCCTCGCCCTGGCCAAGGCCGTGGTTCGCGCCAAGCTGAATAACCAACGGGCCCTTTTGATGCGCAGCCTCCGCGCCAACGATTCCCGCGGCTCCGACGAACCGGCCGCCCGCGACTTGTACAACATGCTCCGCGGCCTCGACGCCGCCGCGTCCCTCGAATCCATCCTCGGCATGGAAGGCCAGGGCGCGGCACTCTACTTCGCCGAGTTCGGCCGCTTCCTCAAACCGCAACCAGGCCGCAGCTTCGACTTCACCAAACGCAATCGCCGTCCGCCGCCCGACCCCGTGAACGCCCTGCTCAGCTTCGCCTACGCCATGCTGACGAAAGACTGCTTCTCGGCGGTCTGCACCGTCGGCTTCGATCCGTACAAGGGGTTCTTTCACCAGGGCCGCCACGGCAAACCGTCGCTGGCCCTCGACCTCATGGAAGAATTCCGCCCGGTGATTGCCGACAGCGTGGTCCTCACACTGATCAACAATGACATGCTGGAACCGTCGGACTTCATCACCTGGCGGGGGGCCTGCCAGCTCACGGACTCCGGCCGCCGGGCCTTCTTCAACGCCTACGAACAACGCAAGGCCACCGAAATCTCGCACCCGATCTACGGCTACAAGATGTCCTATTCGCGGATGCTGGAGGTGCAGGCCCGCATGCTGGCGGCCTTCGTCCGCGGCGAAATCCCCAGCTACACCGGCTTCACGGTGCGGTGATGGAAACCTGGATCGTCGCTTACGACATCAGCGACCCAAAGCGTCTTCGCCAGGTCGCCAAGTGTTGCGAGGATTACGGCTATCGCAAACAAAAATCGGTTTTTCTTTGTCGCGTGTCGACAACGGACATCGTAAAGTTACGCTCTCGGCTTTATGACATTATCGAACTGACGCAAGACCAAGTGCTGTTCGTGCCCTTGTGCGGCAAGTGCCTGCACGGGATTGAAGCCCTCGGCCGGCCAACGACGCCGGTGGGCAGCCAGGATACGGTGATTGTTTCTTGATACAGACTGACCAAAGCCCCTGATGGATGCGAAAATGTTCGAGATCTCAATCGGGGAAGGAAATGTTGCCGGGGTTCACGTCGATCATGTGAATTCCGAAGGTCTCGAGTTGCCGCAGAATGGACTCCGCGTCCGACCATCGCGAGCCGAATTGCTCCTCCTTCTCGGCTCGCCAGTCCGCGAGAACTTCCTCCGAAAACTCCGGTGCCTGGTCCAAGTACGCACCCGCGAAGTCCAGTACGAAAGGTCGAGTCACAATCGACATTTCGATGACGGCAAGATTGTCGTCGAAGTTCAGAAGAATGGGAACGTGGGAACCGAGAATCTCTGTGACTTCGAGCTGCTGGAGTCTCAGATAAGTGTCGCGTTCTCGAAGGTAGCCAACACCCTATGAGGTTTTAGATTGTCCACGGTTCACCGCCGTGGCCGAATTGAAGCGCGGCCGGGAGTCGAGGACGATCTCGCGGACCACGAGCGGATGATCGTGTTTCTCGGTCGCACGAATGCGGACGGCCTTTATTGGCTCGCCGCGGCCGGTGAAGTTGGCGACGCCCTTCTCAAACACGCGACCCTGGAGAAAGTGCTGCCATCGGCGGAGAATTCGAGGACGGCCGCGGTCAGCGTTTCCTCGCCGCTGGGTCGGCCCGTGACCATGCGAAGGGAATACAGAGCCACGGGCCGATCGAAGCGGAGCGTGAGATGGTCGTCCTTGCCGGCGTTGGCTTCCGTGGCGAAGTAGGTGGTGGGGTCGGCATCGAAGGCGAACTGGCGAATGTGCCGGCCGCCGCTCGCCAGCGACGACTCGATGACGGCCTGTTCCACGGGCCGCGGCGCCGGAGCCATTTCGGCGCCCCACGCCCGCCCGGCCACAGCGAGTGCCAACGCCGCCCAACTTTCGCATGGCCGCCCCCGTGTTCCCAACCCCCGCAGGCTGTTAATATATCGGGTGTGCACCCGCAATGGGCGGGCCGCCAAGGGATTAACCACAGAGACACGGAGAACGCAGAGAAAGACAAAACCGAGAAAGACAAAGAACGAGAAAGACCGAGACTAAAGATTTGTTTTCTCTGTGTGCTCTGTGCCTCTGTGGTTAACCCTCATTCGCATCGAGTGTTCTAACAGCTGAGGCCGGCGAAGTATCGAGCGGCAGGGTGTGCCAATGATTCTTGGTGTTTCCACAGGTGCGTGTCGGGCACAGCCCGACCTACAAGGCGCCTCGTAGGTCGGGCTGTGCCCGACGCGATCTTCGACGGCACGGATCGAGCCGCACCCAGACGCTGCGACCCGACGAACGGCCTTTACAACCCGCGCGGCGACCGGCATCATAGCGGTTTGTCGGTCGCCCGCGCCATTCCCACCGACTGATCGACCGAGGAGAGTTGGGCCATGACCGACGACCGCATCCCCATGACGCGCGAAGGGTACGACAAGCTCAAGGCCGAACTGGATCGGCTGCGGTCGAGCGAGATGCTCGAAATCACCAAACGGGTTGCCGCCGCCCGCGATCTCGGCGACTTGAGCGAGAACGCTGAATACCACGCCGCTCGCGAAGACCAAGGGATGCTCCAGGCCCGCATCAACGATATGTCGGACCGGCTCGCCCGCGCCGTCATCGTCGATACGAGTGCCTTGCCTAAGGACACCGTGGCCTTCGGCAGCCGCGTCAAGGTCATGGACCTGGACGTCGATGAAGAGGAAACGTTCGAACTCGTTGGCCCCGGTCAAGATAATCCGGACAAGGGGCGAATACTCACGTCGAGCCCAATCGGTCAGGGTTTGATTGGCAAGAAGAAGGGCGACACGGCGGAAATCCCGGTGCCGCGCGGCACCATCCGCTTCAAAATCCTGGATATTTCAATGGCCAGCGGCTTGTGAGAGCACTGAGCTCAGTTTCCGGTTGCGCTGATCCCACGAATTATGCCGAACCCATAATTTCGACAGAACGCTATTGACGCTGCCGGGAAATTGACGAATCTTACAGGTAGTTGAAGAAGTTGCGCCGATTTTCGGCCGCTTCAGGTCCACCGCCGAGGAGGCGGCATGTCGGACCCGCGATTGCAAAGTTTGCACCTCGAAGGTCAGCCGCGGCGCGACCAGTTCCGCGCCGCGCGCCAGGCGCTCCACGCCGCCTGCGGTTCCCACACCATTGCCGGCGACCTCCGCCTGCTTTCACCCGTCGAAGCCGAGCAAGCCCTCACGGCGGCCCCACTGCCATTTAAACCCGGGCGGTTCGCTTTCTATCTCAAGGATGGCGGCGACGTGTTTCCTCTGCACATGGGGCTCAACAGCGTCGGCCGGCTCCCCGACAACGATGTCGTCATTCGCGATGAGTGCGTCTCGCGCCGCCACTGCGCCGTTCTCGTCCATACCGACTTACGCTGCGAACTACACGATGTGGCTTCGAAGAATGGCACGCTCTTGAACGGCAAGAAGATCGGCGGCCCCACCCGATTGCAATCCGGCGATCAAATCCTGCTCTGCAATCGCCGCCTGACGTTCCACGTCTCCGAAGCGCAAGTCGAGTCCGCCGTCGCGGGTTAATCACTTCAGCCATTTGGCCGCATCCCGGGCGTGATACGTCAGGATCATGTCGGCGCCGGCCCGGCGAATACTCGTCAAGATTTCCAATGCCACCCGCTTCTCGTCGATCCAGCCGTTCTTCGCCGCGGCCTTGACCATCGCGAATTCACCGCTCACGTTGTACGCCGCCACCGGCACGGGGAAGCGGTCCTTGACGCGGCGAATGATGTCCAGGTAGGCCAGCGCCGGCTTGACCATGATCATGTCGGCCCCCTCGGCCAGATCGAGGGCGACTTCCTTCAAGGCCTCGTCGCCATTGGCCGGGTCCATTTGGTACGTGCTCCGATCGCCGAACTGGGGCGGCGACTCCGCGGCGTCTCGGAACGGGCCATAAAACCCACTGGCATATTTGGCCGCATAACTGAGAATTGGGATGTGTTCGAACCCCCCGGCATCGAGCCCCCGGCGAATCGCCTGCACCATGCCATCCATCATGCCGCTCGGTGCGATCACGTCCGCCCCGGCCCGGGCGTGGCTCACGCACTGTTCCGCGAGAATCGCCAGGGTGGCGTCGTTGTCCACATCCTGGATGCCGTTGCGGGAATGGAGAATGCCGCAGTGGCCGTGGTCGGTGTACTCGCAGAAGCATTCGTCGGTGATGAGCAGCACGTCGGCGCCGTGGGCCTTGCGAAGGGCCCGCAGCGATTCCTGGACGATGCCGAGGTCTTCGAGGGCGCTGCCGCCGCGGGCATCCTTGGCGGCGGGGATGCCGAAGAGGATGAACGCCTTGATGCCGAGATCGCGGGCCGCCCCGACTTCGTCCACCAGCGTATCGATGCTGAGTTGGAAGTTGCCGGGCATGGAGGCGATCTCCTGACGGAGGCCGCGGCCCGGCTTCACGAACAAGGGCAGAATGAGATCGCTCGGCGCCAGTTCCGTCTCGCGGACCAGTTCCCGCACCAGCGGGTTGTACCGCAACCGCCGCGGGCGAACCGTGGGAAAGGAGGCGTCGGACATAATCGATTCCACGAAGATCGCTCGATGACGAGCATTGTATCGCAAGGGCAGCGGGTGGTAGGACTGCGAGGTTAATCAGTCAGCAACCATGCCGTGAGTGTCGGCATCCCAACCGACCGATCAGATCCACAACTCGAGAACTCGCAGCACGGTTTTTTGCCACACGTCGAAGGCATCCTCGCCGGCGAAGCGGTCCGCTCCGGCGATTCGCGGCGTCGAACCATCTACCACCAGTTCCGTAATTACTGCATGGTCTGCATAAAGCCCGAGCGGTTCCGTCGCTGCCATCAGGGCATGTACCTGCGAATGCTGACTGAGGCGGCTTAGGCGATCCGTGACCGCCCGCAGGTCGGGAACGTGTATCACCGCGGCATCGCGGCGCTCGTGCAGCAACAGTTCCAACCACTTCGCTTCCTCGGCCAGAGGCTTCTTCTCGCCATCTTGTACGAAAAGAAACTCGAACTGCAATGAGTCGTCGGCGGCGGAATGCTTGCCGAGCCACTTCGTCATTTTCTCGCGGATGGCGAGGATTGCCGCCAGCAGCATGACGATGCGTTGATAGGGAAGTTCGGCGTCCTTGTACTGGGCAGCAGCGAGATCGGGCGCCAGGGCGAACACGAATGCTCGCCGTCGGCGGAGGAACTGGTTCTCATCCCGAGAATAGTAAAAAAGTTCGTCGCGCGCGTACTTCACGTCGAACAGATCCGGTTCCTCGCGGTCGTCTTCAATGTAAGCGAGTTGCGAATGGAGCAGGCTTTCGATGGATCCCTTGTTGGCGATGGACGTATAGCCGCCAACCGGGTAGCGGTCCTCGTCGAGGATGCGGGTCGGCACCTCCTTGCGATTGGACGCCGGCGGAACCGCCCGGCCGGGCAAGCGCTCCAGGAACATGGCCATGGCTTGATCGATTTGCTCGAGGCCGACTTCTTGGGCCTTTTCGCCGAGGGCCGCCCGCGTTTCCAACGCCGTGATGTTGACGGCGCTCAGCGTTTCCGTCATCCGCCGACCGGCCGCGATCAGTTGCTCGTAGAGCTTGATCAAGAGCGGGCTGGGGCCGTGCCGCATGAGCCGTTCCCAGGCGGCGGCGAGCACTTCCTCGCGATTGGCGCCGAGCAAGCCGCGGATCACCGCCGGGGGGAGCAGCACGCCGGGCAATTTGGCCCGCGCCTGGATTTGATTGACGACGTACGCGAGCGCCTTGGTCCGTTCCTTCGGATCGCGGTAGATTTTTTGATTCTGGAGGGCGTCGCCGGCGCGTTCGAACATGGGATCGGCGTAGAGTTTGCCGAGCACGTGGTCTTCGTACATGCGTGCAAGGGCGGCGGGCCAACCGGGAATGGGCAGCGATTCCTTGCCGCGATGCTCGGCGTCGGCGCCCAGGGCAATGTGGCCGAGATCGCCGACGAACCCGACCGGGGGAAGCGGATGACCGCCGGCCGCAACTTCCATGGCCCACTCGAGCGCGGGGCGAACCGTCTCGGCGGTCGGCTTGACGGCGCGCTGCAGCCACAACCCTTCAGTAACGAAGCGGCGAGCAACTTCCAGATCGCGCAGTTCGACTGGTTCCATGCTTTCCCAGCTTACCCACCTTTAACATATGACGGCGTAAGATCGGCACAACCGCTTCAACCGTTAAAGTCGCCGCCGGTTGAAAGCCGATTTGAGAGCGAGAGAGAGAAGACTCGGATCGAGGCCGTTGCGCCGAGCGGGCGGCCGGGGCGAGAAACGCATGACGACCACGCGTATCCTTCCCGCGGTGCTTGCGGCCGTGCTGGCGACGAGCGGGCCCGTTTGGGGTCAGCAGTTCCGGATGCCTTCGTATTCGCCCCCCGGCAATCCAGGATACATGCCAGCACTCGGTTCAAGCAACTCGCCATTGTCCTCTTATGGATTGCCGGCGACCGCGCAGGCCTTGCCGCCTCCGCCGCAAGCAGCGGGCGATCCATTGACTCGCATTGCAACTTCGGGAAACAATCCGAGCAGCGATCCGGTGAATGCGCTGATGTCGCCGCCCGGTATGCCGCCGGGTTCCTACGGCAGCCCCTATTACGCCGATTCGCTCGGTTGCGGCGGGCCCAGCGGCCACTCCGGCACCATCGATTATGATGTATACGGGTTCACCGGGCCGTCGTTCGCGTTCGGCAGCGGCGCGTTCACCGACCGCTTGCATCTCGGCTTCATGATCGGCGGCGGCGCTCGCACGCTATTCTTCAACCAGGCCGGCGACGCCGCCTGGGCCTTCGATCTCGGCCTCAACTACATTTACAACCGCGGTTCCAACGACGACTTCATCGATCTCTTCACTCGGCGGCCGCCGCTGCAAGGGGCCAACAACCTTGCTATTCCGCAAAGCGACGTGTTTCAAACCGTTCGCATTCGCGGGCTCGATCGCTCGGCGCTGAACTTCGGCATCGGCCGCGATTGGTTCACGCGCGGCAACGGCGTTCCCGGCGGCGAAGAGGGCTGGAACTTCCGCTGGGGCACGGACGTCGGCGGCCGTTGGGGAACCGCCCACGTCGACATGGTTCCGCTCGACGATCCATCCGGATACTCGCGTCGGCAAAAGACCTTCCACGGGCTCTATCTCGGCTTCCACGCCAATTACGAAGTGCCGATGGGCGGTTGGATCGCCTTCGTCGGCTTCCGCACCCAGTGGAGCTACGACTGGATGAACATTGTCCCGCCGATCAAGGGCGACGTCCAGAGCGTCAACGTGCTGCTCACGGGCGGCATCCGCTTCTAACCGCGTAGCCGCGACCCAACGGGGAGCGCTGATTACAATCCCCCGTATCGCGGCTCATCTTCCGGGCTGTAATTCTCGTAGCGCATGAATTGCTTCAAGTAAGTCAGCGTCACTTCTCCGGTCGGGCCGTTGCGCTGCTTGGCGATAATCACTTCCAAAATGCGGTCGTTGCGGTCGTCGCTCTTGTCGTAAAGTCCCGGCCGGTGCAGCATCATGCAAACGTCGGCGTCTTGCTCGATGGAGCCCGATTCGCGCAAATCCGCCAGCCGCGGCTTGTGATCCTGCCGATCTTCCGACGAACGATTCACCTGGGCCAGGGCAATCACCGGGATGTTGAGTTCGCGGGCCAGGAACTTGAGTCGCCGGCTGATCTGAGCGACTTGTTCTTGCCGCGGGTCGCGGCGATTCTCCGGCTCGATCAATTGTAAATAGTCGATCACGACGAGCCGTAGGCCGCCGCCATCTTGCCGCCGTTCTTTGTTCATCAAACGCCGGGCCGTCGCGGCAATCTGGATCATGCTTCGGCTCGGTGTGTCGTCGATGTACAGCTTCGTGTGGCGGAAGCGGTCGTTGGCATCCATCAGCTTTTGCACCTCCTCGGACGACACGCGGCCGGTGCGGACCTTGTGGCTATCGACGAGCGCGTGGCAGCAGAGCAAGCGTTCGGCCAGTTCGATTCGCGACTGCTCGAGGCTGACGAACAGGACGGCCGGCGGCTGCCGCGGCGATTCGCCGTGCAGGTCGAAATCCATAATGACCTGGCGAACCAGGTTCAATGCAAACGCCGTTTTGCCGACGCTGGGGCGGGCCGCGATGATGATGAGTTCGGAGTTCTGCAGGCCGGCCGTGATGGTGTCCAGGTCCGCGTAGCCGGTGGAGAGGCCGCTGAGGGCGAGGTTGTCCTTGCCGATGCGGGCGTCGAGCCGCACCATCGCATCGTGAACGGCTTCCCGGAGCGTCTTGGTTTCGCCGACCATGCCGGCGCGTGCTATCTCCATGATCATCCGCTCGGCCTGGGCCACTAGCTCGTCGGCGTTTTGCGAGCGGTCATAGGCATCGCGGAGGATCTCGTTGCCGCTGTGAATGAGGCTGCGGATCATCGCCGCGTCGCGGACGAGTTTCGCGTGGTACTCGGCGTTGGCGCCCGTCGGCACCGCCTCCCACAGTTCGGTGAGGAACGGCACTCCGCCAACGTCGTCGAGTTGCTTGTTCTTGCGGAGCCGTTCGTGGAGCAGCACGAGGTCGAGCGGTTGGTTCTCGTTCTCGAGATCGACGAGCGCCTGGAAGATCTTCTGGTGATGGTCGAAGTAGAAGTTCTCGGTGCGGATGATTTGCTGGACGACGGCGAGGCGGTCGGGGTCGCGGAGAATGCCGCCGAGCACGCCGCGTTCGGCGTCCTTGTTGTGCGGCGGCAGGCGGTCGGTCATGGGGTCGACGGACATGGGAATTCCTTTTCGCGAATACGCCGCGCGGCTATGATCCCAGCATCAAACGCACGAAAACCAAGCCGGCGTCCATTCTTTCGCTCGTCGAAGCAATCGGCGATGGCCTCACACCGCAAGCCGCGAAGCGCATTCTGGAAATCAAATTCGATAAGAAGACTCAGGCTCGCGTGAAGTACCTGGGCGAATGTTCCAACGACGGCCGACTGACTCGCGAGGAGTACGCAGAATAGTCCGAAATCATTCGCTTCGATTTGCCGATGCGATCGATGGCGAAGCGCAGGTGATGACGCGGAGGGAGAACCTTCTCTTCGAAGGGCGATTCCCGCCGGATGCGTAACTCGTCGCGAAGCCGCAAGCGGCTTTCGCGACTCATGCGGCTGTCGCGTTAGCGAAAAGAAATCGTATCACTTCTTCCCAGGTTGCAGGGCGACGACCAGCACCTGGATCGAAGCCTCCAGGCCGTAACCGAGGTTGAGCGGCACCGGAGTCAGCGTGTTCGCCTCGCGGATCGGGTGTTCCAGCTTGATCATGTCCGGTTCGACCATCAGGTTCTTGCCCTTTAAAGCCTTGCTGATGTCCGACGCGCCGATGGACCCGTAGAGCATGAGGTGCGTTTCGACGACGCCGTCGCGTTCCACCTGCGATTCGTGAGCGTTCGCTTCCAGGGTGATGGCGGGAAGCCGCGTGAGTTGCTCGGCGAGAACTTTCAGGTCGGCGACCTTAGCCTCGCGAGCCTTCTCGACCTTGATCTTGTACTGCTCGAGGGTGCGGAGATTCTCGTCCGTCGGGACCACGGCGAGGCCGTAGGGGATCAGGTAGTTGCGGGCGTAGCCGGGCTTCACCTCGACCACTTCGCCTTGCTTGCCGAGGTGGGCCAGATCGTTGACGAGCACGACGACGGTGCCGCCGTGCGGGCCTTTCTTGATCTGGCTGCGTTTGCGGATCTTCTTCTTGGGCGGGGCCTTGGTTGCGGTGCCGCCAGCTTTGGTATCCGCCTTCTTGGTCGCGGTCTTCGCCATGATCGTGATCCCTGTTTATGAAGCCCACCCGTCGCCCCGGGTGGGCTTGCGATTGCTCAAAACGGAATGCTCTCGTCGCCGCCACCGCCGCCGTTGGAAGGAGGCGGGCCGTGATCCGGGGCATCGGGGCCGTAGTCATCGGGGGGCGGTCCAAAGTTGCTGCCGCTGCCTCCGCGATTGCCCGCGGACCGACCGCCGCCGCCCCCGCCTTCGCCCTGGCGGTTGCCCCCCAAGAACTCAATGTTATCGATGACGATCTTGTGCTTGGAGCGCTTCTGGCCCGTCTGCTTGTCGTCCCATTGGTCCAGCTGCAAGCGACCTTCCACGTAGAGCGGGTCGCCTTTGCGGCAATACTGCTGGATGAGGCCGACGAGGTCGCGGCGCGCGTCTTGCCGTGTGTAGGCCTCACAATCGATGAACAGCGGATTCGGGTCGTTCTCCCACTGCCCGGTCTGTTGGTTCTTGCGGCTGCGGCCGACGGCAAAGCGGAACTTGACGACTCTGGTTCCGGATTGCAGTGCGGCGTCCTTGGGGTCATCCGTGAGCCGGCCAATCAACATCACTTTGTTCAACGTGGCCATGAGCAACCTCCCGTGCGATCTCGCCCCCGAAGAGTGGATTGTTAGGCTTCGGGTATTTGGCGGGGCGAGGTCCTGTTTAAGAGGTTAAAGTTTCGCGGTGCGAACGCAAGGTTGGTAGCCGTTTTATCCTGGGTTCCGATGCGGATTACCGTCAATGAGCTCTTGGCTCCCTGACGGTCGCGGCTCTGTTTTCTTAGCCGTGTTTCTCGGCAGGCTCCGGGCGGCGGCCGCCGCGGCGCGGGCCGCCGTGACCGTGGCCGTGATCTTCCATTCCCATCTCGCCGATCGCACTCGGGTCCGTGGTCACGGCGGCTTCTTCCTGCATCCCGCGGACGGCGAATTCCTTGCCGTGCTCGTTGTGGGCGATGCCGAGGATCGCCTCTTGCCATTTCGGCTCGATGTTCAAAGTCATCTGCCGAAAAATTACGCCCTCGGCCAGTTTGAAATCGCGTTCGAGGGCTTGCTGATGCGTGCTTTCCATCGTGTAGTAAACGATGTGGAAAGCGCCTTTCTTCTGCTTGTTGATCGGGTAAGCGAGTTTCTGATTGTAGTTCCACTCGCGGCTGACCTGGATGGCGGCGCCGTGCCGTTCCAAAATGTGGTGCAGCTGCTGCTTCACGGCATCCGCATCGGCCGCCACTTTCGTGGCGTCGAGCATGAAAAGCGTTTCGTACTGGTGAGCCGGCATCGAACCCTCGTGAGTGTGGTTACCATGGATCGAGCGGGATCACTCCCGCGACCCTTCCCGCACGCGGGGAAGGGAGCAACCTTTCTTCAAGAATGACGAATGACGAAAACAGAATGACGAATGGACGTTCGTCATTCGTCATTTTCCGCTGTTGAACTTATTCATGCACGCTTCCGTGCCGTTCTTAATCCATTCGATCGCGGCTTGCGCTGCCGTCGCGACCGCTTCATCCACGGCCGGGCGTTCGCCGAGTTTGAACCGCGACAGCACGTGATCGATCGCGTCGCCGGGGGCCGGTTGGCCAACGCCAATTCGCAATCGCGAGTAGGCGTCGGTTCCGAGCTGTTCCTGGATGTTCCGCAGGCCGTTCTGCCCGCCGTGGCTCCCCTTGGCCCGCACTCGCAGTTTGCCGAGCGGCAGGTTGAAATCGTCGCAAACGACGAATACCGCCTCGATCGGCAACTTGTAGAAATCGACGATCGCCCGCACCGCTCGGCCGCTCAAGTTCATGAACGTCAACGGCTTGACCAGGAGCACCGCTTCGCCGGCTTCCTTCCCTTCCGCGACCATCGCTTCGAAGCGTTCGCGGAAGGCGGCGTAGCCGGAACCGCGGGCCAGATACTCGACGACTTCGAAGCCGACGTTGTGGCGGGTGCCGGCGTATTTCGGGCCGGGATTGCCAAGGCCCACGATCACTTTCATGGCAGCACGCTAAGCCGCAAGCTACGGCGTCACTTCTCCTC
>DATNBQ010000063.1:0-12726 GCA_035571955.1 Urbifossiella sp.
TAAGAGCCCGTCTTGCCGTCGCGGGCGATCAGTTCGTTCATCCGCTTCGCGAAGGCGCTCGGGTCGGCCACCTTCGAGCCTTCGGCGATCACCGCCTGTTCGTACAGCAATCGCGCGTACGCTTCGAGTCGGGGATCGGCCGGGTTCTTGCCGTGCAGTTCGCGCACGGCTTCGACGGCCGGGTTGTCCGGGTTGAGTTCGAGGATGCGCTTCGAGCTGCCTTCGCCGCGGCCGAAGCGCTCCATCATTCGTTCCATGTGGGCGCTCATGGCCGAGGCGTCGGCGACCAGGCAGGCGGCACTCGCCGTGAGCCGCCGCGTGAGCCGCACGTCGGCGACCTCGGGCAACTGAGTTTTGAACGCGGCGATCATCGCGGCGAAACGGTCTTTCACCTCGGCGGCAATCTCGGCCTCCGCGGCGCCGGCATCGACGCGATCCGCCGCCTGCAGTCGCTTCCCCTTGTATTCCCCGAGCCCCGGCAATGCGAACTCGTCGATCGGGTCCGCAAGCAAGAGCACGTCCTGGCCCTTGGCCTGGAACGCTTCCAAATAAGGTGAGTGCCGCAGCTGCTCGACGGTGTCGCCGATGAGGTAGTGGATTTCCTTTTGCTCCGCAGGCATCTTCTCGACGTAGTCGGCCAGCGTCGTGAACTTGCCCGCCTCCGTATTCGCCGACTCGAACAAGAGCAGGTCGGCGATCTTCTCGCGGTTCGACCAGTCGCGCGTGAGGCCCTCTTTTAGAACCGAACCGAGCCCCTTGTAAAACGCCAGATACTTGTCGAACTCGACGTTCTTCATCCCGGCCAGCGTATCGAGGATGTTCTTCACTACGCTCTTCTGGATGACGTCCAAAAGCGGATTCTGCTGGAGGATTTCGCGCGAGACATTGAGCGGCAAGTCGGCCGAATCGACCACCCCCTTCGCAAAGCGCAGATAGAACGGCAACAGTTGCTCGCAGCGATCCATGATGAGCACGCGCTGCACGTACAGCTTCAGGCCGGTCGTCGGCTCCTCCCAGTCCATGCTCATCGGCTTGTGAGCAGGAATGAAGCAGAGCACCTTGAACTCGGTCTTCCCCTCGGCCGAATAATGGATGGTCGCGGCCGGGGCGTCGCTGTCGTGGCTGATCTGCTTGTAAAACTCGTCGTATTCCTCGGGCTTCACTTCGCTCTTGTTCCGCAGCCAGATCGCCTTGCGGCGATTGAGCGTCTCTTCCTTGGTTTCCTTCTTGCCGTCCGTTTCTTCCTCAACGTCCATGACGACGGGATGCTCGATGAAGTCGGAGAACTTCTTGACGAGCGAACGCAACCGCCACGGATCGAGATATTCCTTGGCGTCGTTCTTGAGGTGGAGAACGACATCGGTGCCGCGCGAGGCTTTTTCGCACGGCTCGACGCTGAAGGCGCCCTGGCCGTCCGACACCCACTTGGTCGCTTGGGGTGAACCGATGCCGCGGGTGAGGACTGCGACCGTGTCGGCAACCATGAAGGCGGAGTAGAAGCCGACGCCGAACTGGCCGATGAGGCCGGGCGCTTCGCCGGTGCGGCCCGCTTGCTTGGCGGCTTCCAGGAACGCCTTGGTCCCGGATTGCGCCACGGTGCCGAGGTGGTCGATCACTTCTTGCCGCGACATGCCGATGCCATTGTCCGAAATCGTCAGTGTGCCGGCGTCCTTATCCGGGACGATCTTGATCTTCCAGTCCGTGTTCCCTTCGAGCTTGTCCGCATTGGCGAGCGAATCGAAGCGAACTTTGTTGATGGCGTCCGAGGCGTTGGAGATCAATTCGCGAAGGAAGATCTCACGGTCGGAGTAAAGCGAATGGGTGATGAGATGGAGAAGTTGCTTGAGTTCGGCTTTGAATTCGAGTGTTTCGACAGGCATCAGCGACTCCAGTTAAGCGTAGCCGCGACCCAACGGGAACGCGGGGCTTGCGCGCTCCCCGTTGGGTCGCGGCTAATCGGGAGGTTAGTTTAGTCCGACGGCGCGGCGTCGCCATTCGAGGACCGTGCCGCGGGGAACGCCGGCGTCGGCCTGCTTCCACGACTCCGCGGCTTGGCCGAGCGCTTCGGCCGCCGGCTTCCCTTCCAGCAGTGCCGACAATTCACCGGCCATCTGCGACTGCAACTTTGGGGCATCCGGCGTCCGCAGGCCGAACGTCGGATTTTCAACCGCCTTGCCCACGTAGGCTCGCAACGCTTCCTGCAAATCCTTCGAGCGGCGCTCGTCGAACCCGTAACCGAGCCAGACGAGCAATCGATCGGCTTCGAGTTGCGACTCGCGAATCGGGCCGAAGCCGCCGGCCGCGACCAGTTCCTGGGACCGCGCTGGGCCGCCGAGTTCCGCGAGCAGGTCGAAGGCCGCTTCGGAGTTCTTGCAACCCTTGCGAACCACGCCGAGGTACCCGCCAGAGAAGTACGGGACGTAGTTGTGCGGCGTGAAGATGAGTTGGCCGGTCGCCGGGTCGAGTACAGAACGGCTGCCGGGCAATGGGGTGATGCCCAGCCGGGAATCCGCCTTGCCGGGGTGTTTCATCAAGTCTGCGAGCGAAACGACGGCGAGCGTCGCATCGCCCTTTTCGAGAGCGGCCATGGGGTCGAGCTTGCCGTCGGTGAAGCAGCCGAGGGCTTTCAAGTTGGCCAGCCATTCGGCCGCTTCCTGGAATCCGACACCATCGATCCGCGGTTGGCCGTCGTCCAGTCGGAACTGGAATTCCAGGGAGTCGGCTTGGCCCGGCGCGTTGCCGCGGCGAACCTGCCGGTCGTAGCAAGCGGCGACGCGGAAGAACAAATCGCCGGCCTGACTTGGTGAAAAGGCGACGCTCGGATGCTTGTCCCGCTTCGCGAAGTAAGCAGCGACGGCGGTAAAGTCTTCCCAGACAGTGGGGGCCGCTAGCAAGCGGTTCGTCTGGGTGCGAAAGTCCGCTTTCACCTGGGGGTCGGCGAAGCGATCGGCCCGATAAAGGAGAACGTGGCCGTCGGCTGCCAGCGGCAGGCCGTAAGTTTGCCCGCCCCAGCCGGCGTAGGCATCGCCGCGGTAAACGCCGAGGATTGTGGTCCACTGGAGCGCATGGCCCGGTTCCTTGAAGGCGGCCGGCAACGGCAAAAGGTCGCCGCGAGCGGCCCAGCCGCCGAGTTCCTCGAACCCGACGACCCCGCCATCGCCGCCGTCGTCGGGTTGCATCGGTTCCGAGCGAAGTTCCACTATTGCCCCGGTCCGCAGCGCCCAGACTTGGACCATCGGCTCCAGCAGCGATCGCAGGCGGCTATTGGAGCAAGAGAATGTAAGGCGGGTTCCTTCGAGCGGTTTACTGTTCACGGAGGGGCCTGAGCGGGAAGAATCGTCGCAGCCGGAAATGAGAACGGCGGTGAGAATGAGAAGCAGGCCGCAAAGCTTGAGCTCTCGATTCATGTTCCGCAATAGATTCAGCCGATTCAGCCGTTGCATTCGGTACAGCCTTGTGGCTATGATGTCGGTTACGTTGGATTGCCGCAGAAACTCGCACGCGGCTTTGCCGAGCTGTTATTTCAAGTTCTTCTGTCGCCCGGCTTGGTAATCCTACGTTTGGAACGGATATTACGTTCGATACTTACAGGTCAATTCTACGGAATCGCAGTTGGTCTTCGCGTGAGCGACAATCCGCTTCTGGCCCAATATCGGATGGGCTGCTCCGCGACAACTTCGAAGGGTGGACCGATTCATGAAGGTCAGTCTGGTCGTCGCCACCGGCGTTCATCAAGGGAAAGTCATCCCGATCGTGGGATCGCAATTCCTGGTCGGCCGCGATCCGCAGTGCCAGCTTCGCCCGGCGAGCCAGGCCGTCAGCAAGCAACATTGCGCGATCCTGGTCCGCGACGGCGAAGTTTTCTTGCAGGATTTCGGCAGCACCAATGGCACGATCCTCAACGATGCCGTCGTGCAAGACGAAGAACGACCGATCGCCAATAACGATTCGCTGAAGATCGGGCCGTTGGATTTCATCGTGCGGATCGAAGCGCGGGTGGTCGCGCCGGACGGCACGCCGCTGCCGGACCTCAACCCCGAGGCGGCGGCGGCTCTGGCGGCCGTCAAGGCGGTCAGCAGCAGCGCGACTCCAACCCCCTCCAAGAACGCAACGCCGGCGCCGTTCAAGGATGGTTCGAAGGAAACCGCGGTGATGAAGGCCGGTTCGAAGGAGACGCCGTCACTCAAGAGCAGCGCGAGCCCTGAGGACGCGGAGAATGATCGCCTCGCCGCCATGCTCCTGGGACTGGACGATGGCGAGGTTCCCGGCGGAAGCACCGTGATCGACACACCGCTGTCGCCGGAAGTGGCCGCCGCGGCTAGTGAAGCGGGGAAAGAAGGCGAGAAGGCCGCCGAGAAGAAGGCCGTGCCAACCCGCGAGGACACTTCCAGCGCCGCCAGCGAAATCCTGCGCCGCTACATGCGCCGGCCCCGCTGACCCAGTAGTGCGAGTGCGAGTGTGAAGTTCGAGAAGACAAGGCAGCGGGATCGCACGCTCAATCACTCCTCCTTCCAAAAGCGGCTGCTGGCCTGGTTCGATCGCCATCGCCGCGACCTTCCCTGGCGCGCGACGCGCGACCCGTATGCCATCTGGGTCAGCGAAGTGATGCTCCAGCAAACGACCGTGGCGGCCGTGATTCCGTACTTCGCCCGGTTCCTGGCGGCATTTCCCACGGTCCACGCCCTTGCCGCCGCGGACGAACAGCAAGTCCTCAAACTCTGGGAAGGGCTCGGCTACTATCGGCGGGCCCGGCACCTCCATGCCGCGGCGCGGCGACTCGTGAGCGAACATGGCGGCACTCTCCCCGACGATCCCACCGTATGGGCAGACCTACCCGGCGTCGGCCGCTACATTCTCGGAGCCGTTCTCTCGCAAGCATTCGATCGCCGCCTGCCGATCGTCGAAGCGAACAGCCTCCGCGTGCTGACTCGGCTGTTCGCTTACCGCGACGACCCGCGTTCCGGCGCGGGGCAAAAGTGGGCCTGGGCCGCCGCCGAATCGCTGCTTCCGAAAAAGCGCCCCGGCGACTTTAATCAATCCCTGATGGAACTGGGGGCCCTTGTATGCTCGCCGGTGTCGCCGGCCTGCGAGCGCTGCCCCGTGGCGAAGCAGTGCCGGGCCCATCGCGATGGTTTGCAAGAGTCGATTCCGCTCCGCAAGACGCCGCCGCCGGTCAAGCAGGTGCGGGAGGCGGCCATCGCCGTTCGCCGCCGCGGCCAGTTGCTGCTGGGCCGCCGACCGCCGGATGCCGCGCGCTGGCAGAACCTTTGGGAAGTGCCGCACGGCGAACTGGCCGCTGAAGAAATGGAAGCGCAAGCCGCTAAGCGGGTCGCCAAGGAACTCACTGGCCTGGAAGTGAAGGTCGGCAAAGCCGTCGCAGCGATTCGACACACGGTCACCCGCCATGCAATCGCGTTGACCTGCTTCGAAGCCAGCGTCGACGCCGGCCGATTGCGCTCTTCGTTTTATTCCGAGCTGCGCTGGGTATCGCAGGCCAACTGGGTGAAGTATCCGATGAGTTCGCCGCAGCGGAAAATACTCGCCGCCATAACGGATTACCGGCGATCCGTCATGCAATGACATCGAGCCAAGCTGTCAATGGGCTTCATTCGGCGGACGTTCACCGCCTCGAGGCGATGCAGGCCGCCGCGCAGGCCCGGCACAACTTTGCGCACTCCTTGCACTCCTCCGTTTCCGATTTCGCGCAGATGGCGGCGCAGTCCTGGCACAATTGCTCGCAAAGTCGGCAGGCGTCGAACGCGCGCGGCGACTTCTCGGAACATAAATCGGCGAAGAGCGTGCAGGCCCGGGCGCAATCGCGGCACGCCTTGGCGCCGGCAGCGTCCCCTGCTTCCTTGCACAGCTTCGCGCAGGCGTCGCACTCCGCCGCACACTTGATGCAAATCGCGACGCACTTCGCCGGATCGGGCTGTTTGAAGGCCATCGGCGGGCCGAAGCCGCCGCCGGGTTGCCCGAAACCGAACGGCCGCGGCACCGTCCCCTCGCTTTTTCCCGCCAGTTGAGCGGCGATCGATTTGTTCCGTTCGACCACGAACTCGGCCGGCGACATCGGCCGACCGAAGCCCGGCGGCCCGAAACCGCCCGGCGGGCCGAAGCCGCCCGGTTGCCGCGGACCAGCACGCTCCTTCGTCGCCTGCTCCTCGCGCGCGACCGGTTCCTTCACTGCGGCTTCGCACGCCTTGAGCACCTTCGTCAAACGCTCCGTTTCGAAGGCACTTCCGTTCAGCTTCTTGAAAAGATCGAGATACGCACTCTTAAAGCGGGGAACGGCCAACACTCGGTCGATCAGTTTGTTCTCTCCACCGTGCGGATGCAGGATGCTGGCAGTCGCCAGTTGCGCCGGTTGCCCGAACGGGAAGAACCCGCCGAACGCATGATCCAGGTCCCACGGCAGGAAGTGGAATTTGTGAGTCTCCGGATTGAGGTACATCAGGTAATTATGGCCGAAGCCGATGAAGCTGTCGTAATGGGCGAGGAACGCGGTCGTCGCCAGAAAGCGGAGGAAGTTGTCGATGTCCAGGTAGTTGCCGATCTCCTTTTGGAAGGCTGCGTCGTCGGAGCGGTTAATGAGCTTGGCGAAGGCGATCAGCCGCCGCTTCTCGGCCTCGGTCGGTTCCGATTTCGCCCCGTACATCTCGGCATAGGGCTTCCACTCTTCGCCGAGGTATTCGAGCCCGTTGCGCAGGTTCTCCGGTTTCAGCAAGAGTCCTTTGGCGTTCTTGAAATGCCGCTTGAGAAACGTCTTGTCGATCGGTTCGACGGCGGTGTAGAGGCCGAGCGTTTGGTGGTCGAAGCGGCCGGGCACATGGAGCGCGAGTTCGACGAAGGTGGTGCGCGGGGCGGGAACGCCGGCGGCACGGAACACGTCGTACGCCGCCGCCTCGCGAATGCGGCTCGCATCCATCGCATTGTTGCTGAGGCTCAGCGCTTTGAGGCCGCGGTACTGGCCGCCATCGGTGTAGCGATTGAAATCGAGGCGGAACGGACGTTTGATGCCGCCGGCGGACACCATGTACGTGCCGTTCCCCTTGAAGCGGATGCCGAGATCGGCAAGCGTATCGGCCTCGAAACTGGCAGCACCGCGGACGTAAGGGAACTCGTACGTGAACTTGAAGCCCTGGGGCCGCGGCGGTCCGCCGCCCGGTTGTGGCCGCACCGGGCCGCCGGGACCGAAGCCGGGTGGGCCGCCCCCCTTCGGTTGCATCGCTTGCCAGTTCTCCGCGCTGAGTTTCAGTTCCACCTTCCACACTCTGGCGGTGTCGAGTAACTTCGCGGCAGAGTCCTGGCTGGCAGCGCGGCTCGGCGCCGCGACAAGCAACCCGGCAAGCAGGGCGAATCGAAGCACGGCTGGCTCCTGAGAAACGAAGTGCGTCGAGGCAAGTATAAACGCTGCGCCGCGGTGGGAGAATAGTCGAACGCGGCTATGAATAGGAAATGAGAAACGCCAGTGACGAAACGACACGGGCCAGCTTGTAAAATGCCGCGGGAGGGAAACCGATGAGCGCAGGGACTTTCGACGACATTCCAGTGGCCGAGCGGCCGATTCGCGCGTGGCCGGGGCTCGCCATTCTCGCGGCGATACCCCTACTCATGTTCGTTCCCGGACTCCTCGTGCCGCGGACGATGGTGCACTTCATCTCATTCTTCGCGGCGCCCATTCTCGGCTCGATCGCCATCCTGGTCTGGTGGTCGATCGCGGCCAGGGGGCGCGGCCTCGAGCGCTGGCTCTTCCCTCTGCTCATCCTGATTCCGACGGCGGCACTGACCGCGACCATCTTCGCCCCGTCGCCGATGACCGTGCCCGTCTATCTGCTGCCGATCGTCACGGGCGCGGGGATGCTGGGCGTTGCTATCACATCGCATTCGGCGCCGGAAACGCGCCGCATCACGCTCGTCTCGACCCTGATCGTCGGTTGGACGTTCGTTGGCCTGCTGCGATTCGACGGCGCCGACGGCGACCTGTTGCCGCGGTTCCGGTGGTGCTGGCAGCCGACGGAAGAAGAACTGTTCCTGGCGGAACGGCCGGCGCCTTCAGGCGCCGCCGAGGGCGCCGCCGTGGCGATCCAACCCGGCGACTGGCCCGGCTTCCGCGGTCCCAATCGCGATGGCCGCCAGACCGGCGAATCGATCGACGCCGACTGGGCCGCGAACCCCCCGCAACTCGTCTGGAAGCATCGCATCGGCCCCGGTTGGGGGTCGTTCGCCGTGGCCGACGGCAAACTGTTCACGCAGGAACAGCGGGGCGCCGCAGAGGCCGTCGTCTGCTATGCCGCGGATACCGGCCAGGAACTCTGGGAGCACCGCCAGACGACGCGCTTCGAGGAAGCGATGGGCGGGGCCGGCCCGCGGGCGACGCCGACGATTCGCGATGGCCGCGTTTATGCCCAGGGGGCAACGGGGAAGCTGCTCTGCCTCGACGCGGCCACGGGGCATCCGCACTGGGTCGCGGATGTGAACGCCGATGCGGACGGCGTGACGCCGCAGTGGGGCTTTTCGAGTTCTCCCTTGGTGATCGAGGGCGTGGTGGTTGTGTATGCCGGCGGCCCGAGCGGCAAGGGCACCGCGGCATTCGCCGCCGATACCGGCAAACTCGCGTGGTCGGCCGGCAAGGCGGCCCACAGTTACAGTTCCGCGCACCCGGCCAACTTCGGCGGCATTCGGCAAATCCTCATGCTCAGCGATTACGGCCTCGAATCGTTTAACCCGCGCGATGGCCGCCTGCTCTGGGAATACCCGCTTCTCGAAAAGGGAATGAACCGAGTGGTCCAGCCCGCGATCGTCGGCGACACCGATCTCGTCTTCGGCACCGGCGTCGGCGGCAACCAGGGACTCCGCCGCCTGAGGATCGCGAAAAAAGGCGAGGCGTGGGACGTGCAACTGGTCTGGGCGTCGCGGGCACTCAAGCCGTACTTCAACGATGCCGTGGTGCACGATGGCCACGTTTTCGGCTTCGACGATTCGCGCTTCTGCTGCGTGGAACTGGCGAACGGCCGCGAGGTCTGGAAGGAAGGCGAGTACGGGCACGGCCAGGTGCTGCTCCTCGCCGACCAGGGACTACTGCTCGTGCAGGCCGTGAACGGCAAGGTCCTGCTCGTCAAGGCGGCTTCTGAGTTCGACGAGTTGGCTTCCTTCCCGGCGCTCAAGGGGAAGACGTGGAATCACCCGGTCATCGCGCACGGCATGTTGTACGTCCGCAACGGCCAGGAAGCGGCCTGCTATCGCTTGAAGAAGCCAGATTAGCCGCGAGGCGGAGTCTGCGGAGCCGAGCGCGATGCACGCGCTATAATACGCCCATCCCAGCCATATCATGTTCCAAGAGATCGACCGCGGGCGACGGTTCCTTCTTGGAGTTCCAGTGGATAAGATCGGCAAGTTCCAGGTGCTGCAAACGCTCGGCAGCGGGGCCCATAGCAGCATCCTGCATATTCGCCGCGACGCCGACGGCAGGGAATACGCCCTCAAAATGGTCCCCATCGATTCCAAGGACGACCTGAAATACCTGGAGCAAGCCAAGCACGAATACCGCGTCGGTCAGATGCTGAACCACCCCAACTTGGTAAAGATTCATTGCCTGGAAACGGACGCTGGCTGGTTCTCGGGGCCGAAGAAAGCGCGGCTGCTTATCGAGTATGTGCCCGGCAAAACGATGGACAAGATGCCGCTCTTGCGGATGGCCAAGCTGCTCCGCGTCTGCGAACGCATCGCCGACGGCATCACCCACATGCACAAGCAAGGCGTGATCCACGCCGATTTAAAGCCGAACAACCTCATCTATATCCGCGGCACGCAGGTCAAGGTGCTCGATTACGGCCTGGCGTGGATCAAAGGGGAACCGAAGGACCGCGTGCAGGGAACGCCGGAGTACATGGCGCCGGAAACGGGGAGCCACAAGCTCATCAACGAGCGGACGGACATTTACAATTTCGGGGCAACGATGTACCGGCTCGGCACGCTGCAGTTGCCGCCTTTGGCTATCGAGCTGCCCAACGCCTTACCCGTGACCGAGAAGAGTTTCCACAAGGAGTTCGTGCCGGCCCGGCAGCGCAATCCGATGCTTCCCGAGCCGTTCGGCGACCTGATCGACCAGTGCCTCAGCTTCAACGCCAACAAGCGGCCGGAACGAATGAGCGAGATTCAGGGAGTTCTGGATCAACTCGCGGACGAGGCCGCGGCCCAGTGCGACCCGGCCGAATTGGAGGAATGAGAAGCGTTATTAATCGGTTATCCGGATGGCGCAACACTCGATGAGATTGCGAGGCAATGTTGTGCCGTTGCTCGCAAGAAAGCGACACGTCGTGCTGCTGATCCGTTTTCGTAACCGACCTTCGCGGAGTCCAGGCAAATATCTGCAGGTTTACGGAAGAGAGGCGTCCCTCGATCTCGGAAACCTAACCGTCGCTAAACTTACTTTCCTTCCTTGGCGCGGCGCAGGTACTTCTTATCTTCCGTTTGAATCTCGATCAGTTCGCCCTGGGTGATGAACGACGGCACCTGGACCACGAGGCCGGTTTCGAGCGTTGCCGCCTTCGTTTGGGCCGCCGCGGTCGCCCCCTTGATCCCCGGTTCCGTCTCCACCACCTTCAGCGTCACCGTTTGCGGCAACTCCATCGACAGCGCCTTCCCATCGTAAAACGTGATCTTGCAGGTGTCGTTTTCGCGGAGGAATTGCATCATGTCGCCGACCATGCTGCTGGACAGCGTGACCGGCTCGAACGTCTCGGCGTCCACGAACACGTAATCGTCGCCGTCCTTGTACGAATAGTTGTAATCCTTGGTGTCGAGGAACACGACGTCGACCTTGTCGTCCGGGTGGACGCGTTCGTCGGTGATGGAACCCGTGGTGAGGTTCTTGAGCTTCAAATAGAGGATCGCGCGCCAGTTGCCGGGGGTGTTGAGGTCGCGGTCGAGGCAGTACCAGAGTTGCCCGTTCATGTTGAGCACGTTGCCGCGGCGAATGTCGATCATCTTCGTGGACGCCATTGGAATCCCTCCGTTGTCGGGCATCGCGGATCGACGACCCGAGCAGTGTCTTTGTTCCCTTAAATTATCAAATCGCGGCCGAAGCGAGAAGCCGGCGGCTGTCCGAAGGCATCGCGCCGGGGTAACGTAGGATGGAACCCCATGGCCGGACTCACCGAGGAGCCCTCATGTTCGCGCTGCGCATCTCCCTTCCCATGCTCTGCCTCGCCGCGGCGGTTGCCCTCGCCGACGGACCCGCCGACAACCAGGCGGACAAGGTTCGCCCCGTGCCCCCCGTCGGCATCGAGCTTCCCAAGGCGGATGCCGACGAGATCGCCGCCGGCCTCGCCGAACTGCAAGGGCTCATCAAGCAGATCGGCAAGCACGAGCTTTTGCCGGACGTGGAGATTTACGAGAAGGCCGTGCGCTACGCGGTGCAGTATCGCGAGGTGTTCAACAAGAATGGCATTCCCGCGGTGAAGAAGGTGCTCAAGGACGGCTTGACGCGAGCTAGGCTGCTCAATGACGGCAAGACCCCGTGGAATACGCAAACGGGTTACGTGGTTCGCGGCTACCGTTCCAGGATCGACGGCTCGCCGCAACCTTACGGCCTGTTCGTTCCCAAGGAATACGACTTCAAGGCGCAAGCCAAGCACCGCCTCGATTTCTGGTGGCACGGCCGCGGCGAAACGCTCAGCGAAGTGAACTTCATGGCCGGGACGCAGAACGCCGGCGGCATCATCCCGGTGCCGGGGCAGTTCATTCTGTATCCGTATGGCCGCTATTGCTGCGCGAACAAGTTCGCCGGCGAAGTCGATTCCTTCGAATGCCTGGAGCACGCGGGTAAGCACTATCGCATCGACGGGAGCCGCCTGGTGGCGCGCGGCTTCTCGATGGGCGGGGCGGCCTGCTGGCAATACGCCGTCCACTTCCCGACGCTGTGGTGCGCCGCGGCCCCCGGGGCCGGCTTCAGCGAAACCGCCGACTTCCTCAAGGTGTTCCAGAAGGAGCCGGTGAACCCGCCGTGGTACGAGCAGAAGTTGTGGCGGATGTACGACTGCACCGATTACGCCCTGAACATCTTCAATCTGCCGACCGTGGCCTACAGCGGCGAAAACGACAGCCAGAAGCAGGCCGCGGACATGATGGCCAAGGCGATGGCCAAGGAAGGGCTGAAGCTGGTGCACATCATCGGACCGGGCGCCAAGCACAACTACGAGAAGGGCGCGAAGGCGGAGGTGAACAAGCTGATCGATATGCTTGCCATGAAAGGCAAAACTGCGACTCCGGAGATCATCTCATTTAGCACCAGCACACTCCGGTACAACAAATGTGCCTGGCTGACACTGGACCGTTTAGAGCGCCACTGGGCCAATGCAGAAGTCAGCATCTCACTTCGCCAGAACGTGACAGACGGTACACCCGTCGTCTATCGCACTTTTGCTTGCGAGACTAAAAATGTCGCCGCGTTTTCCGTCAATTTTGGGCCGGGTGAGTGGCCTGCCGGTTTATTTGGCAAAAGGCGGATCATTGTGGATAACACTGTTCTCGATCCTCCTCCGCTTCCATCCGATCGTTCCATGTCCATTCACTTCGTCAAGGAAGACGGTAAATGGAAGATTGTTCCAGATTCGAAATCGAATGAATTCGCCAAAGTGCACGGCCTGCAAGGGCCGATCGACGATGCCTTCATGGATTCTTTCATCATGGTGAAGCCGAGCGGTAATGCCGGCGACTGGGTTAAAG
>DATNBQ010000064.1:0-12204 GCA_035571955.1 Urbifossiella sp.
GTTGATGCAGAGGAGTTCGACCTTCTCGAGTTCGCAGTGGATGCTGACGTGCGTCTCGGCGACGGTCAGGTAATACGTGGTCGGCAGCCCCTTCTTCTCGGAGCCGTACTTCGGATACGCCTGTACGTCCTTGCCGAAGACATTCCCGGCAATGGTGGCGATCACCTTGTTGGTGGTGACGCTGCCGAAACCGCCGACGGAGTGGCCGCGCATGGAGAAGCCGCCCTTGGGCCGCAGGTCGGGGTCTTCGCCGATTTTGAGGGCAAGAGGGTGATCGATGCCGAGGCAGAAGTAATCCGGCCCGTCGATGACCATGTTGTGGAAGGCGGCATTGAGGTCGCCGGGACGGACATCGCGGCTGCCGAGCCCCGCGGCGCAGTGGAAGATCTTCGGGGCCGCGTCGATCTTCTCCTGACCGTTCTGGCCGACCACGGCATCCAGGAATGCAGCCTTGATCTCACGCGTGAGGTGGTTGCCGGTCGTCGACAGCGGATCGTCCATCCGTTCGATGACGGTGATGGCCTTGGCGCCGGCAAGGGCATCGACAATCTGGCGCGCCGGGAACGGCCGGAACGTGAACAGCGTGAGGCAGCCGGCGGCCAGCCCCTTTTTTTCCCGCAGATAATCGACGACGACTTTCGCCGTCTCCATGTAACAACCCATGCCAACGAGAATGAACTCGGCGTCGTCGCAGCGATAAGCTTCGGTGTGATCGTAATGGCGGCCGGTCTTCTTGCCGAACAGTTCGAAGGCGTCTTCCAGCGCTGGCAACACGCGATCGTAATACCAGCGCTGGGCGATCTTGCCCTTCATGTACGAGTCTTGATTCTGCACCACGCCGGACATGAGCGGGCTGGCGGGGTCCATGAGGTTCGTCAGTTTCACCTTGGGGTCGCCGACGAATTCCTTCATGAATTCGTGCTCGATGAGGCGAACGGTTTCGACGGTGTGCGTGGTAAGGAAGCCGTCTTGAATGTTGAAGAACGGCGTTTGCGTTTCCTCGGCGACGCGGCGGCTGATGAGGCAGAAGTCGCCGGCCTCCTGGGCGTTGCGGGCGAACAGCATCCCCCAGCCGCAGTCCGCGACGCTCATCACGTCGTCGTGCCCGGCGTGGACGTTTAACCCCTGGCTGGTCAAGGCGCGGGCCCCAATGTTCATCACGACCGGCAACCGCTTGCCGCTGATCGTGTAGAGCACCTCCTTCATCAGAACGAGGCCTTGCCCCGACGTGAAGTTGGTGACGCGGCCGCCGGCCACGGCGAACCCCTCGCAGACGGAAGCGGCCGAGTGCTCGCTTTCCGGTTCGAAGAACATGAGCGAGTCGCCGAACAGGTTCTTGTCGCCGTTCATAACCGCCGTGTTGAAGCCGCCGCCCATGGACGTGGAGCTGGTGATCGGATAGGCCCCGGCCGCCTGGCTGATGGCAATTTCGACGTGAACGACCGCTTCGGAACCGTCGCAAGTGGTCGGGATGCCGGGGTACTGGTATTTGGGCTGCGTCGACTGGCCAACGGGTTCCGCGGTGCGGGCCGGCCCTTTTGCCACGGCGATGCTCATGAGTTACCTCTTATGCGGGGAGTGTCTTCAGGAGGAAGTTTTAACGAGTATCGACGGGCGCGAACAGGCCAACCGCAGGCTGGGCGGCGTCGAAGTTCGGGATCGAAAAGGCGATGGCTTCGGCAAGGGTAATGTGATTGTAGCGAACGCACCGCGGTGCGATAAGGGGGGTATGCTGAGTACAAGAACGGTTAACGAAACGGTTGGTTGTCGCACACGGGGACGAACGCCTTATGGCGTAAAGGCTATCCCATGCGCCTCCAGCCACTCCCTGGCTTCTTCTTCAATCCGTTGGCGACGGAATGAATACCACGCCTCCTGAACGCCCCGACGGTGAATCGCATCCTTGAACCGTCCAAATGCTCCGCGATTGGTGATCGCCGATAACAATTCCTCCTGGAGCAAACCCTCACAGCGCTCCCGACAGAATCGCTCCATTATCCGGTAATCCTCATGCGAATTCCGCTGCGGCAGCTCCAGCCAGTCGGGTGATTCAAGGATGTCGCGAAGGCGGTCGATGACCTCGACTTCCCAATCCAGGAGGTCGTCGTCATTCTCCTCGGCCTTCGCAATCTGCTCGTCGGTCCCGCTGTAAAGTTCTGCCGTCTGACGGTTCAGGAAGGCGCGTAAATCACCTTCCCCAAGCATCTCCATTTCATCGACCACGTCAGCCAAGGAAACAGGGAGAGCCATGTTGGCCATCGAAGCCTTCCTGTCGGAGGGATTCCAGGGAGAAGTCAGATTTAGCGCAAACTCGGCATTATTTCACCGGGCTGTTAGGGGGGAGTCCGGCTTCTTTCATGATCTCCAGTGTGTGTAAAGCCCCGTAATCGAGACCGATAATTCCCTCGCGTCGTTCCCCAACGGGGAGAGGGTCAGAATGGCTGGCTGACTCGATGTTTTTGCTTTCCTGCCAGTAAACGGCCCAGCGCTCCCCGTTGGGTCGCGGCTACGCGACTTCACTTCAGCGGCTTGCCGTCCTTGTCGATCGGCCCGACCGCGACAATCGTCAACGCCTTCGGCCGCAAGTACTTCTTGGCCACCGCGAAAACCTCCTCCGGCGTCACCGCCTCGATCTCCTTGCGATACTTCTCCAGGAAATCGAAGCCGAGGCCGTAGCGCTCGGCCGCCAGCAACTGCCCGGCCACGTCCGACATCGTCGTGAACTTGAACGGCAAGCTGCCGACCAGGTACTTCTTGGCGTCGTCCACTTCGCGGGCCGTCGGGGCCGCCTCGCACATCCTGGCGATTTCGCCGACGAAGCCATCGCGGGCCTGCAGGAAGTTCTTGGCGGCCGGGTTAATGTACCCGGAGAAGAGGCCGGGCTCGACGCCGGCGCCCGAAGCAATGGTCGCCGTCACCGTGTAGGCCAACCCCTGGCGATCGCGGAGGTTCGCCGACAGCCGATCGGTGAAGCCCGGCCCGGTGCCGAGCACGTTGTCCATGACCAAGAGCTTGTAGTAATCGGGGTTGTTGCGGGTGATGCCGAGGTGGCCGAGGAAGATGTGGACCTGGGCGGCGGCGGGGTCGCTGACGATCCTCTCGACCAGCACGGTGCCGTGAGCCGGCGCCGGCGGCTTCGGCTTCGCCAATTGGGACGGCTTCCAGTCTTTGGTCAAGCCTTCGATTCTCTTGGCCATTGCGTCCGCCGAGAAGTCGCCGACCATCACGAGAATCGCATGGTTCGGGGCGATCACCGATTGCTGGTACGCGCGGCAATCGGCGGCGGTCAGCCTGGCGACGATCTCTTTTTTGCCGAGCGACGGCCGGCCGAGCGGATGGTCGCCATAAATGAGCGATTTGAACAGTTGGCTGCCGCGCGGATGCGGTTGCGTCGCGGTTTCCTCGATCGCCGAGATCTGCTGATCCCGTTGCCGTTCCAACGCATCCGCGGGGAAACTCGGGCGAATCAGGCATTCGAACATCAAACCGAGGCCCAGGTCGGTATCCGGCGTGAGAACGTGGAGGCTGCCGCCGGAAGCGGACGCGCTCATGGTGCCGCCGGTGTCCTCGATGAGGGCGGCAATCTCCTGGCCGCTGTGTTGGGTCGTTCCTTCTTCGAGCAACCCGCCGACGAATGTGGCGATGCCGAGTTTATCCGCGGGTTCGTAAAGCCGGGCATCGCGAATGGCCAGGTTGCCCACGACCACGGGCAAGCGGTGATCCTCGAGCATCACGAGCACGAGGCCGTTGGGCAGGACGACCCGCTTGGCGCCGGTGAGCGAGAACGATCGCGCCGGGGCATCGGCCTTGCGCGAAGCGCCGCCGGAACGCAGTTGGCGTTGTGGCGGCGCCGATCGCTGTGCTGGAGCAGCGCTGGCCGCGCCGCGCGCCCCGGCCTTGCCGGCTTTCGGCACGCTCCACACCACCGCGGAACTTCCCTTGACCAGGTACTTCTTGGCGACGCGCTGAACGTCCGCCGGAGTGAGGGCCGCCAACCGGGCCAGGTAGTCGCGGTAAAACTTCGCCACGTCCTGCCCATGCGGATAAGTGCTGGCCCGTGCGATCGAATCCGCGAGGCTGTGCACGCTTTCCCGCGAGAAGACGAAGCCGGCGAGAATCTTCCGCCGCGCCCGTTCGAATTCGGCGGCGGCCACCGGTTCATTCCCCAGCTTGCCGAGTTCGGCGAACAGCATGGCCTCGGCCTTGGCCCGATCCTTCCCCGGCAAGAGTTCCGCAAAGACGCCGAACCAACCGGGATAGCGGCCGGTGGCGTTGTATGCGAAGACATTCGAGGCGATCCGTTCATCCTCCACGAGCTTGCGATAAAGCCGCGACGTGCGGCCATCGGTTAACAGGTTCGAGATCACGTCGAGCACCGGATCGTCCGGGTCGCCGACGGGAATCGTGTTGAAGCCGAGCACGACGCGGGGCACGGCGAACTTCGACGCGTATTCGATGCGATCCGGGCCCTGGCGCTCCTTGAAGAAGGTCGGCGGCTTCCGCTTCGGCAAGTCGCCCGCCGCGATCGGCCCGAACAGTTTCTTCACCTGTTCCAACGCCGCGTCGGCATCGAACCCGCCGACGATCACGAGCGCCGCGTTGTTCGGGTAATACCACTTGTCGTAATGCCGCTTGATGATCTCGGCGGTGGCGTTGCGAACGTGCTCGCGCTCGCCGATCACCGGGTGCGAATAGGGCGAATCCTTCGGGAACAGCCTGGTCAAGAGTCGCTTTTGCTCCACATCCCACGGGCCGTCTTCGTTGCGTTCCAGTTCGCTGATGACGTTCCCTTTCTCCTGCTCGAACTCGTGCTTGGCGTCGATGCGGATATTCCGCATGCGGTCGGCTTCGATGGCGAGGGCGCTTTGCCAGCGGTCGGCAGCGAAATCGAAGTGATAAACGGTCATGTCCTCGGAGGTGTAGGCATTGTTGCGGCCGCCGTTGCGCTGGGTGGCGCGGTCCACGTCGCCGGGCATCAGCTTGTCCGTCCCCTTGAACATCAGGTGTTCGAGGTAATGCGAAAGGCCGGTCTGGTCTTTTTCCTCGTCGGCGCTGCCGACGCGATAGGCCACCATCGTGGTGACGGTCGGGGCGTTCTTGACGGGAAGCAGGTAGACGCGGAGGCCGTTATCGAGCGTGGTGGTTTTGAGGTCGGCGAACATCCCCTGGGCGGTGCGGGCAAGATCGGCATCGGCCTGAGCCCGGCTCGCCGGCTCGGCGGACATCCCGCGGGAACAAACGAGCGACAGGGCGACAACGGCGAACAACACTCGCGACATGGAACCGGCCCTTCCTGGTGATAAAAAAGCGACTGGTATAGTTTACGCAATCGGCGCGTGTCGCGAAGCGGAAGAAGTATCGCCCGCGGTTCCGGGACTAAAACTCGATGGAGTCTGTTATGGCGCTAGTCGATCCGACGCGGCGAGAGATGCTGGCATCGACGGCGGCCGCGTTCGCCGGGGTTGCCGCGCCCAGGCTGTCGCTTTGCACATTCATGGTCGAGGTGACGATTCCGCTCGGCCATCCGTGCATGGGCGGCGGCATCGCGCCGGCCAAAGAAATCGTCGATCCGCTGTTCGCGCACGGGTTCATCCTTCAAGGCGCCGGCGAACCCGTTGCTGTGATCGCCGTCGATTGGTGCGAGATCCGCAACGGCGCGTACGACCTGTTCCGCGACAAGATCGCCGCCGCCATCGGCACGACGCCCGTTCGCGTCATGCTCTCGTCCTTGCATCAACACGACGCGCCCATCCCGGATATCGAGGCCCAGCAGTTGCTCGAAAAGCAAAAGGCCAAGGGGTCGGTGTGCGACCTGGCATTCCTGGAAAAGACGGTGGATCGCGTCGCCGATGCGGCGAAGAAGGCCATGCAAAAGGCGACGCCGATCACCCACATCGGCACGGGCCAGGCCAAGGTGGACCGGGTTGCGTCGAATCGCCGCTATCGCGATGAAGCCGGCGCGGTGCACTACAACCGCATGTCGGCAAGCCGCGACCCGAAGATTCGCGCCGGCGAGGAAGGAACCATCGATCCGTTCTTGAAGACGCTCAGCTTCTGGAACGGCGACGTGCCGCTTCTCGGCCTCTCGGCGTATGCCACTCACCCGATGAGTTATTACGGGAAGGGTGGCGTATCGGCGGATTTCGTGGGTCTGGCCCGCAAACGACGCCAGGCCGAAACGCCCGGCGTCTTCCAGATGTACGTGTCCGGATGCAGCGGCAACGTCACGGCCGGCAAGTACAACGACGGCGCCCCG
Organism: Urbifossiella sp.; assembly: GCA_035571955.1. Lineage (GTDB taxonomy): Bacteria > Planctomycetota > Planctomycetia > Gemmatales > Gemmataceae > Urbifossiella. The sequence continues at coordinate 6,257 of DATNBQ010000064.1, forward strand.
ACCAACCGCCCCGTGCTCGCCGACCGCCTGCACGCCGCGATGGCCGCCGCCTGGAAAGCGGTCCAGAAAAAGCCCATCGCACAAGTGGAATTCCGCTCCGTGCCGCTGAAGCTGGAAGCGCGCAAGTCCGCCGGCTTCTCGGAAGAGGAACTGCGCAAGCGCCTGGCCTCCGATCCGCGGCCATTCGGCCAATGCCTCGCCGCTCTCGGGTTAAGCTGGAAGCATCGCGTCCGCGCCGGCATCCCGATCGACCTTCCCGTGCTCGATTTCGGCACGGCCGCGATCGTGCTTCTCCCCGCGGAAAGCTACATCGAGTATCAACTGGCGGCTCAGAAGATGCGTCCGGATGCGTTCGTGCTGGTTGCCGGCTACGGCGAATGCGGCCCGGGGTACATCCCCATCGAACGCGCCTGGAACGAAAACGATTCCAACCTCGACGACTGGTGCTGGGTCGAAAAGGGAAGCGAGAAGCGCATGCTCGATGCTATCGGCAAGGCACTGAGGCATTGAGGCACCGGGAGTCGCCTGGATTACCACAAAGACACAAAGATCACGCAAAGAACCACCATGAGACCATGATTTCAAAGAAGGATCTTTGGCTTCTTCGTGGACCTTTGTGCCTTTGTGGTCTGTTTCTCAACTTCTGCCGTAAGCCGCGCGATTGATTCCCTTTCCTCGCCCCGATACCGTGATTGTGTCGGGAGGCCGCCTCATGAATGTCATCGCGCTCGTCGCTCTGGCCATTGCCGTCGCTCCGGAGAAAAGCGCCGACCCACTGGCGGAAGCGCGCGAGCGCCTTCAGCGTGGGAACATCGCCGAGGCACGCAGCGCGTACGAGAAGCACGCCCAGGACGTCAAGCTAGCCAGCCGCGCCGCCATCGGCCTCGCCCGGTGCTGGCGCGTCGAAGGCGAAAACTCAAAGGCTCTCGCGGCTCTGGACGAAGCCCTGAAGGCCGCCCCGGCCGACACCGACCTCCGCGCCCATCGCGCCGACCTGCTCTATTCCCTCGGCCACTGGGACGATGCTCTCAAGGATGCCGAGGCCGTCATCGCCAGGGACGACAGGCACTTCCTTGGGCGGTGGGTGCGAGCCCGCATCCTCCGCGACAAGGGCGATCACGCGGCGGCGGATAAGGAAGTTCGCTGGTTCGTTCGCGCTTACTCCGATGCCGAGAACGCCGACAAGCCCATTACCGATGCGGAAACGCTATTAATCGTGGGGCAGGCCGGGGCCGAGAACGCCCTGTGGAATAACCGCCCCCAGCAGTTCAGCTTCATCCTGAACGAGGTTTATCGCGATGCCTTGAAGCACGACCCGGCGTGCTGGGAAGCGGAGAACCTCGCCGGCCGGATGCTCCTCGAAAAGCACAATCGGGCCGACGCCCAGGATGCATTCGACAAGGCGCTGCGGATCAACCCCAAGGCGCCCGAGGCCCTCGTCGGCAAGGGGCTCGCGGCCTTCGATTCGTTCGACCTGAAGGATGCGGAGCGCTACGCCGATCAGGCTTTGAAGGTGAACGCCAGGCATCCGGAGGCGTTGCGGCTCAAGGCCGGAGTGCTTTTGGCCGGCGGCGATTTGGCCCAGGCCGAGCGCTTGCTCGGCGTCGCCAAATTGATTAACCCGCGCGACGAGGCGACCCTCGCTAGCCTCGCCGCCTGTTACCACTTGATGCAGAAGCCGGAGGCGGTTGCCAGGCTGGCCAAGGAAGCGGAATCGTTCGACGCCAAGCCGGCGGTCTTTTTCCGCGATCTGGGGGCGGCGCTCGAGAGCCGCAAGCAGTACACCGCGGCGGAGGAGTACCTGCGGAAAGCCGCGGAACTGCGGCCGATGCTTCCCGCGGCCCGCGCCGGGCTCGGAATGCTGCTCCTTCGCACCGGCCGCGAACCCGAGGCCCGCACCACGCTCGAAGCGGCCCTCAAGGCCGATCCGTTCAATGTCCGCGTTTCCAATTCGCTCCGCGTCCTCAAACACCTCGACACTTATCAGACGCTGGAAACGCCGCACTATCGGATCAAGTTCGACGCCAAGACCGACGCAATCATGGCGGCGTTCCTGGCCGATTACCTGGAAGAATCGCACGCCGAGTTGAAGAAGCAGTTCGCCTTCGAGCCGCCGGGCAAAGTGCTGATCGAGGTGTTCAGCACGCGCGAGATGTTCAGCGGGCGAACGATCGCCTTGCCGTCGCTGCCGGATGCGGCGGCCGGGGCGTGCACCGGTCGGGTGATCGCGTTTCCGTCGCCGAAGGCCGCCGGCAGCCGGCCTTCGAACTGGGCCCGCGTCGTTCGCCACGAATTGACGCATGCCTTCAACTTGATCCAGACCGATTACCGCGTGCCGCACTGGCTGACGGAAGGGCTGGCGGTGCGAAGCGAAGGTGGCGAACGGCCGCCGTCGTGGCTCGCCGTCTTGCGCGAGCGGCATGCCGCCGGCAAGTTGCTCGATCTCGACAACATTACGCTGGCGTTCGTGCGGCCGCGCAGCGCCGACGACTGGCCGTGCGCCTATTGCCAGGCCCTGCTTTACGTCGAGTACGCCACGAAGACGCATGGCGAAGAGGCGGTCGCCAGGTTGCTCGACGCCTATCGAAGCGGCGGCGACACCGCGGCCGTCTTGAAGAAAGCCCTCGGCGTAAATAAGGCGGACTTCGAACGCGGCTACCGCAAGTACGTCGATGAAGTGGTGAAGAGCAGCGGGCCGCGGCGCCGCGCCGACAAGCCGATGACCTTCGCCGAACTGCAGGCGGCCTTCGAAAAGAAGCCGAACGATGCCGACCTGATGGCCCGGCTGGCGAGCGAACTCATTCGCCGCAACAAGCCCGCCGAGGCCAAGAAACTCGCCGAGGCGGCACTCAAGCAAGAGAAGGGACATCCGCTCGCATCGATCGCTTTGGCCCGGCTGTTAATTCGCGACAAGGACGATGCCGACGCCTTGAAGGTGCTCGAAGAATCCGCCAAGGAAAACCCGGACGACCCTCGGCTACTGCGGGCGCTCGGCAAGCTCTACATCGACAGGAAGGAAGTAGCCAGGGCGGCGGAACTTTACGAGCGGGGCCGCAAGGCCGCGCCGCTCGATGGCGATTGGCTTACGGATCTGGTGCGGATTTATACCTCGCTCAAGAAGGACGCGGAGTTGGTCGCGGCGCTGCGCGAGATGGTCGGCCGCGACCCGGACGACTTGCCGGCGCGCGTGAAGCTGGCCCGGTTGCTGCTCCGGGAGAAACCGGCCGAGGCGGAGCATTTCGCCCGCGATGCGCTCTATATCGATGTGATGAGCGAACCGGCCCGCGGCCTCCTTCTCGACGCGCTGCGAGCGCAAAAGAAGAACACCGAGGCCGACCGCATCGCCAAGCGATACCAACAGGATTAGCCGCGACCCGAAGGGGAGCGCATTGCCAAAATGGCGAAGAAGATCCTCTGTCACTGCGGCGGGCGGCCCAGTTGCCGGCTGTGCCACGGCAGCAAGTCGTACGAATACGAGGCCGGCCCGCGCGGCTGGCTGCCGTTCAAGTGCCCCACCTGCGGCGGCTCCGGCTTTCTCACCGAGCCAGGCTTCGATCGCGAGAAGTGCTTCACCTGCCGCGGCGAAGGGAACGTCGACCCCGCCAGCCCGCCCTCCCACGGCCTGATCGACATCATCTGGAAGGCCATGTTCGGTGCATGAATCGCTGTCCTCCTTCGGCCTACCTTGGATTCTGGTGGCACAGGCATTCTTGCCTGTGCGAGCTTTGCACAGGCAAGAATGCCTGTGCCCCCAGAGCGCGCACCCCTGTTGAACATTGGCCGCTTTTCCTGTTTGATAACCTTATGCCGCGCATCACTGGCGTTCTCTTGCTGTTCGCGCTGGCCGCTCCGGCCGCGGCGCACCCCATTCCCAACACGCGCTACGACCGCACCGTCGCAGTACGCGTCGGTCCGGATGGCGTTCACGTCAAGTTCACCCTCGAAGTCAGCCAGTTGACCATCTGGCTCGACGGCGGCAGATTGTTCTCCCCCGAGGAGATCGCGAAGCTGGACAAGACGGCACGCGGCTTCAGCACGGCCTATGCCAGGAAGATCGCCCCGGAGATCGCTCGCGATCTGCGCGCTACATGCGATGGCCAACCTCTGGAGTTCCGCAGTACCAAAATCGACGTGGAGCCGGGCGAGCATCCGCGCTTCCAGTTCCAGTTTCAGGCCGACTGGCCCCCCGGCGGACCGAAGCGTGCCTTCACTTTCGAAGACGCGTCGTTCGAGGGCAAGCCGGGCATTCTCGCACTCACGCTCGACACTGCCGGCGGGACCGGCAGCGGTGTGTCGCTCGACGACGCGATCGAACCGGACCCGAAGTGGCGCGACAAGCCGGCCATCGATTTAACGCTGGAACAGGCCTTACGGCTGCGCCGCGCCTCGGCCACCGTGACTCTGCCGCAAGCCGTCGCCAAGGGCGAACTCAAACCAGTTGCTGCCGAACCCGAAGTGCAAGTTGCCGAGGGCGAGCATGCATCGCTGTTCGCGGATCTGTTCCGCCGCGGATTGCCCGCCCTTTTCGATTCCTCTTATGGCGTCGGCATTCTGATTCTGGCCGCGTTCCTGTTCGGTTCGGCGCATGCGTTCACGCCCGGGCACGGCAAAACGCTCGTCGCGGCCTATCTCGTTGGCGAACGCGGCACCGTCTGGCATGCCGTGTTGCTCGCCGTCGCCACCACGGTGGCCCATACGGGTTCGGTCATCCTGATCGCGGCCATACTCTGGTCCGCGTATGGGAACAATGTGCCGGGTTCGACGCAGGGGATGCTGCAGTTCGCGGGCGGGGCGCTCGTCGCCGGCGTCGGCTTCTGGCTTCTGATGCGCCGCGTCGTCGGCAAGGCGGACCACTTCCATCTGTTCGCCGGCCATAGCCACCATCACGGCGACGGCCACCATCACCATCATCACGGCGATGGCCACGATCATCACCATCATCATGGGCCGCCGCCGGAAAGCGCGAAAAGCACGGCCGGCTGGACGCGGTTGCTTCTGATGGGGCTCGGCGGCGGCCTGATTCCCTGCTGGGACGCGGTGCTGCTGTTGCTCGCGGCCACGGCTCTCAACCGCGTCGGCTTCGCCATCCCGCTCCTGTTCGCGTTCAGTGCCGGGCTCGGGGCGGTGCTGGTGATGCTCGGCGTCGGAGTGGTCTACGCGCACAGGGCCGGGGCGATGCGCTTCGGCGACAGCCGCTGGTTCAAGTTGCTGCCCATGGCGAGCGCCGCGGCACTCCTGGCGATCGGCTTGTGGCTTTGCCGCGAAGGGCTGCAAGCGGCGAACTGATCTTGTGTAGGTCGGGCTGTGCCCGACGGCGCATGTCGGGCTGTGCCCGACGGCGCATGTCGGGCACAGCCCGACCTACTTGGAACTTCAAATGCGCATTGTCGAACTCGAGGCCCGGCACGTGCGCATCCCGCTGCGGCGGAAAGTCACCCACGCCAGCCACACCCGCACCGATACCGATAACGTCGTCGTTCGCTGCGTCCTCGCCGATGGCAGCACCGGCTTCGGCGAAGGCGTCCCCCGCGATTACGTCACCGGCGAGACCATCGACTTCTCTGTCGACCTGCTCAAGCGGAGCGACCTCGCCGGGCAGTTTCCGCCGTGCAGCGATTTCGCTTCCGCCGTCCAGGCCGCGGAAAGGCTCCGCCTCGTTCCCGCTCCTGGCGACGACCGGCTCATTCAAGGGAACGCGGCCCGCTGCGCCGTGGAACTGGCCGTGCTCGACGCTTATGGCCGCGCCTTCGGCGAACCGCTCATGAACGTCGCGAGATTGCTCGCGCCGGACATTTACCAACCGCGCGAACGGGTGCAATACAGCGGCGTCATCGGCAACCCGAAAGGCTGGAAAGGCCGCGTTTATCCGCTCGTTTATCGACTCGCCGGCTTCCGCCACGTCAAATTGAAAGTCGGCATCCCCGAGACGAATGACGTCAAGCGGACGC
>DATNBQ010000065.1:0-4471 GCA_035571955.1 Urbifossiella sp.
CATTTGCTGGGCATCGACCACTCGAAGCTGACTTACCCGCATAACGGCCGCGCCGATCGACTGACCGACGTTTATCCGGCTCAACCGATCAAGGCCATTATGGCTGGGTAGGGCGGGAACATGCTGCTATTCGCCCGGGCCACCATCAGGCTTTCCACTCCGATGGGTATGCGTCGTAATTGTAATCGTGGGTCAGTTGCTCACCTGGCTCGATGTCCCGTAGGGCATAGAAATCCACTCGGTCCGGGTTCTGCTCGAAGTACACGATTACGTTCGGGGATTTGGAGTGGTTCAGCACCGTGCCCATACCGAGGACAATGGCATTCTGTTTCAAGCTGTCCTCCATGACGACTGACCACATGAACGCGATGCTGTCCAGCACCGAGCCTACCGGGCACTGCTCCTCGGGTATCATCATCAGCGGATCGCTGAAGAGGAGAGTGTCGGCCGGGATTTGAGTCACGGCAAACACGCCCCGACCCATTCCGGCGGCGCCCCGTATCTCGACCAAATCGGATCGGGTCACGAACTGGTGGTGGCTCATGCTTTTTGTGGGTTGCAGTGGGCCGACTTGGCCTTTTCGACGACCTCGTCGGTTGCCATGTCGGATTGGCGGCCAGGGTCTCGCGGAGAATGCCACTCGTGGATGGTGCAGGCTCGGCAATGGAGTCCGTTGATGAAGAGGGCGACGGTAGCTGTTCTCCTGTGAAAAGCCTTGAGTGTCCACCTCGAACCTAAAGACTTTCAGAGAAATAACAGCTGATCAGTTCGATACACTGAGACATCAATGGCGATGTCGGAGCGACCTGCTGGGAGTTGCATGAGTTTCTAGCAAGCTCATCGTCTGACGCGCGGCCAAAACTCGGGAGTCCGTTGATGAACGCGCAGATGCCGCCCGACGAGATGCCGCACACGGCTCGCTTAGCAGGGCCCTTCGAAACGTTGAGCCCTTTGAGCGCCACGGGCAGGAATTCCTCGACGAGGAAACTGGCGTAGCGGTCGCCCGGCGAGTCGTACTCGAACGATCGATTGCTGCGGTCCTTCGCTCCGGAAGCCGTGGGAGGCACGGTTCCGGGGCTGGCGAAGACGGCGAGCGTGACGGGCATCGCCTTCCGATGGATGAGGTTGTCGAAGACGACCGGGACGCGGAAGCCGCCTTTGGGGTTCGCGTAGCCGCCGCCGTCCATGAAGACCATCAGCGCGGCTGGCTGGTCGGGCTCGTATTGGGCCGGGACGTAGACGTTGAAATCGCGTTTCGGCCCGGTTAGCTTTTGCTTTCCGCGAATTGCCCCGCGGCGACCTTCCCTTGAGGTTCAATGAGCCGCCGCCGTACGTCCAGAACGCACAGGGAGACGGCATGGCCGTCGACAAGGCTAGCCGCTTCTTCGTCACGAGCCAGTTGGGCGTGCAAGTCTTCGATCCGACCGGTCGCCCTCGTGGAGGCCGGTGCGGCCGGATTCGTCTCGCATTAGCCGTGCTGATGGACGAGTGGCTGGGTGAGCGACGAGAGCGCGATCAGTTGCCGGCCGGTCGCATCGAAGTTGCTCGGGTCGAGCCAAGTCAGGAATGCCTCGTGAAGAGCGGGCCATTCTCGGTTGATCACTGAGTACCAGGCGGTATCGCGATTGCGTCCCTTATAGACGGCGGCCTGTCGGAATACACCCTCGAACGAGAACCCGAACCGCTGAGCCGCGCGCCGAGATTCGGCGTTCAACGCATTGCACTTCCATTCGTAGCGGCGATAGCCGAGACGAAACGCGCGTTCCATCATGAGGTACATGGCTTCCGTGGCGGCTGGAGTGTTCTGAAGAAGTGGTGAAAAATTCAGGCCGCCCACCTCGATTGATCCATGACCCGGGTCAATCCTCAAATAGCTGGCCACGCCAACCGCGCGCCCCGAACCTTTAGCGACAATGGCGAAGAAGAGTGGATCATCCTTCTGCGTGTATTCGCGCAGCCATTTGCCGTAGTCCTCGAAGGCCGCGAATGGCCCGTAAGGCAGATAGGTCCAGTTTCGGCCTGCAGTGTCGAGTTGGTTGCAATCGAACAGCGATTGCCCATGCACCTCGGGATTCAAAGGCTCCAGGTTGCAGAACCTGCGTTCCATAGCATCGCGAGTCGGCACAGGCGGACGGACCCAGTCCGCGATGGCAACACCCACTCTCTGCCCAAGTGAATTCGTTTCGTTCAACACTGGAAGCGCCTCCTCGCTACTCACTCTCACTCCGAGTCGCTCGGCCCGGATGACAAGTAACACGGCTCGTTATAGACATGTTCGTGGGCCGCTCGTCGATGTTGGAAGGGAACACTCGAATGTGTGTTCTTGGTTTTTCGGTCGCGGCTCGTGCTGTGCCATCGTATCCTTCGGTAATGGCCGATGTCACCCAAATCCTGAGCGCCCTGGACCAGGTCGATTCCAAGGCCGCGGCGGAACTGCTGCCGCACATCTGCGAGGAGTTGCGGAAGCTCGCCGCCGCACACCTGGCGAACGAAAAGCCGGGACAGACCCTTCAGGCGACTGCTCTCGTCCACGAGGCCTACATTCGCCTGGTCGGTCCCGACTTGGACCGCGAATGGGGCGGCCGGGCTCACTTCTTTAGCGCCGCGGCCGAGGCCATGCGTTGCATCTTTCTCGACGCCGCCCGGCGCAAAGGCTGCCAGAAACGCGGCGGCGGAATGGTCCGCCTGGACATTCAAAAAATCGATCCCGCCGCCCCCGAGAGCTCCGATGACCTGCTTGCCCTCGACGAGGCAATCGGCCAACTCGCCGCGACCGACCCGCAGGCGGCCGAGCTGGTTCTGCTGCGGTTTTATGCCGGCCTACCGATTCCCGAGATCGGCCGAGTTCTCGGCATATCCCCCCGCACCGCCGACCGCAGTTTCTTCGCGCCGATCCCGGTGGATGAAAACGCTGCCCCGCTGTATCTCGCGGCGGTCGCGGTCATCGGCTCAAGAACCGGTCGAGCGCATCGAGAAACTCGCGGGAAGGCGGGTCGTTGTGCCGACCGCCGCACACGGTCACGAACTGTTTCGGTTCGTTGGCGGCCGCGAAAAGCCTTCGTCCGAGCGTGAAAGGAACGATGCGGTCGGAATCGCCATGAGCTTGTAAGAGCGGGCCACGGTAAGCGCCGATCTTCGCCAGCGAATCGAGCCGATTGTGCATGAGCGAGCGGACTGGCAACAGCGGCAGGTAGCTCTTGCCGACGTCGGGAAGCGAGGTGAAGGTGTTCCACAAGACGAGCCCGCGAGCGCCATCGGCGGCCGCCAGATCGACCGCCACGCCGCCGCCGAGCGAGTGGCCCATGAGCACGATGTCGCTTTCCGCGACGCCGCATCGCTGGGAAAGCCAGCGCCGCGCGGCGCGCGCGTCATCCAGCACGCCAAGTTCATTCGGCGACCCCTCGCTCCGGCCATAGCCGCGGTAATCGAAGGCCAGAATCGAGGCGTGGAACCGCTCGGGGAAAAACGCTAACAGATCTTTGCAGAGAGTGACGTTTCCGGCGTTGCCATGCAAGAAAAGTACGACGGCGCGAGGTCGTTCCGCGGCTGAGAACCAGCCGTGCAACGAGACGCCGTCGGTTGATGCGATTTGAGCGTCTTCGGTTCCGGCCGGAGGCGTCCAGTCGCCGGCGGGATACGCAGCCGGCTGGTAGACGAGCCTGTTCTCCACCTTCTCCAGCGGCACGCACCCGGTCAGGCTGGCAGCGGATGCAACCAAGAGTGCTGGAACGACTCGGCGCATCTCGACCTCGCGGCCGATCGGACTCGACGGAAAGTGGAGGGAACGACCGCACGATATGCCGAGGGATTGAATCGCCGTCAAGGCGGTTCCCCACACAACTTCCTTCTTCCGCACCGGCGCTTCTTCTTAAATATGGAGTGGTAGTCACTGCTCAAACAAGATCCGGCCGCTTTTCTACAACGAAGAGCGGATTCAGGTTCTGTATTGACCACTTTCACCACGTGAGTACCCATCAATGCACGGCCCCGTTGGCGATCGCTTCCGCTTTGTGCGGCTGGATTTTCCGTAACAGACGGGCCAGTTCGCCGCGGCAGGAACCGCAGCCGGTGCCGGCGCGGGTGGCCGCCGAGATTTGCGGCAAGCTCGTGCAGCCGTCGCGGATCGCCGCGGTAATTGCCGATTCGTTGACGTGGCAGCAGTTGCAGATCTCCGGGTCGGCGGCGGCCGTCGATACGTCCGCGGAGCAGAAGACGTCGAGCCGGTTGGGCGGCAGCGGGTCGCCGCGATCGAACCAGCGGGCCAGTGTCGGCGCCGAATCCGCTTCGCCCACGACCACCGCGCCGGCCAACCGCCCCTCGCGGATCACCAGCTTCCGGTACGCGTCCTTCCGCTCCTCCAGGATCTGGATCACCTCGTCCCCGTCGAGCTCCGGCTCCAGGCAGCCCATGGAGGCCACGTCGACCCCCGCCACCTTGAGCCGCGTGTACAGCTTCGACCCGCGGTACCGCG
>DATNBQ010000066.1:0-3326 GCA_035571955.1 Urbifossiella sp.
GCAAGCGGCTGGTGCAACTCCGCAGCGAAACCGCCGCCCATCAGAACAAGCTCTCCGAAGGTTTCAAGACCGCCGCGCCCGAGCAGCGCGCCGCCCTCAAGGAACAGAGCGCCAAGCTCAAGGCCGACCTGGGAACGATCGACGCCGAACTCAAGATCATCGAGGACGACCTGCGGGCGAATCTCTACCAGATTCCGAACGTGACGCACCCGGCGGCGCCGGTCGGTTCGGACGCCGCCGCCAACAAGGTCGTCGCCCGGTTCGGCCAACCGCGGCAGTTCGACTTCAAGCCGAAGGAGCACGTCGCCATTTGCGAAGCACTCGATCTGGTCGACTTCGAGGCCGGCACCAAGGTCAGCGGCCAGAAGTTCTACTTCCTCAAGAACGAAGCGGCCCTCCTGGAAATCGCGCTAGTGCAGTACGCGATCCAGACCGCGGTGAAGGCCGGATTCACGCCGATCATTACGCCGGACCTGGCCCGCGTCGAGGTGCTCGAAGGGATCGGCTTCATGCCCCGCGACCCGAACCCGAACACCCGGCAAATCTACACAGTCGCCGATACCGACCTCTGCCTCATCGCCACGGCCGAGATCACGCTCGGCGGCATGCACAAGGACCAGATCTTCGACGAAGCCGCGTTGCCGAAGCGCTACGTGGGGCTGTCGCACTGCTTCCGGACCGAAGCCGGAGCGGCCGGCCGCGACACCCGCGGCCTCTACCGCGTCCACCAGTTCACCAAGGTCGAGATGTTCGCATTCTGCGCGCCGGAAGCGAGCGACGCCATCCACGAGGAAATCCGGGGCCTGGAAGAGCAAATCTTTCAGGGTCTCGGGCTGGCGTTCCACGTCATCGACACGTGCACCGGCGACCTGGGCGGCCCCGCCTATCGCAAGTACGACCTGGAAGCGTGGATGCCGGGCCGCGGCGAAAAGGGCGAGTTCGGCGAAGTGACCAGCACCTCGAACTGCACGGACTATCAGGCTCGTCGCCTCGGCATTCGCTACAAGGGGAAGAGCTTCAAGGGCACGCGCTTCGTCCACACGCTCAACGGCACGGCCATCGCCTGCACGCGGGCATTAGTCGCGATTCTGGAGAATTATCAGCAAGCGGACGGCAGCGTTATCGTTCCGCAAGTGCTCCGCCCCTGGGTCGGCAAGGATCGGATTGCGAGGTGATGCTTGTCGGCGCGGAGGAGGTCCGAATTGGCTATGAGTTCGAGGCGCCGGACGGGGCCGCGTGGGGAACTACCTCCGTCGGCTGGCGACTTGCCCGCCACTCGGCCGAGCGGTTCGGGTGGCAGCCAGCCGGGACAGAACCGCCTGAGGACTGGAAAGAGGGTTGCCCGTGGAGCGGATTGTACACCGGAGACTCGGGCAAGCGAGTCACTGCATCGGACGCCAGCGCCTTGGCGGTCGCGCTGTGTGCCGCGCTTGGTACCGAGGAGTTCGATAGTCTGGTCGCCGCGTTCGGGGCCGAGTTCAGGGGGCAACTGGCCGCTGCATCAACAGCGACGGTTAAGTTGAAGGATGGGCCGCTCCGGCCGGACGAGTGGCGCCGTGCACTCAAAGAATTGGCGTCCTTCTGTGAACGCGGGCCATTCACGATCTCCTGACGCAAGAAGGCTGAACAAGGCCTTGCGCTGTTGAGTTCCGAAAAGTGCTGAGTTTGAGCGAGTTATTCGTCGACGACATCTTCCAGCAATGAAATGGCGACCATCTGGTCGCGGCGCAAGAGCACCCGTTTGCGGTTGCGTTTGATGCCGCTGGCCACGGACTCGGCGACGTAATTCTCGCGCGTGGTATCCGTATCGCGGAGGTCGTGCAGGTCCGCGTTCTTGAGTTCCAGGAAGTGGTCGTCAACGCGGGTCAACTTGCCGAGGCAAACGAACGTGCTGCTCAAATCGACGACGACCCTGCGATCGCGATATTCGTCCAGCATGGGAACCACTCCGGAGCGAGCGTTCGGGTTAAAGTACGTTTTTCTGGGGAGCCCATCATCATGGCGGTCAAGAAGAAGGCGGCCGGGAAAACTACCGCGGCTTTCACGGCCGAGGAAAAGGCCGCGATGAAGGAACGCGCCAGGGAATTGAAGCGCGGCGCGGAGAACGGCGAAAGCGACGTCGTCGCGGCATACGCCAAGATGCCGGGCCTCGATCGCACGCTAGGTGAACGCGTTCACGCCATTGTGAAGGCGGCCGCGCCGAGCCTTACGTCCCGACTCTGGTACGGCATGCCGGCGTACGCCAAGGATGGGAAGGTTGTCTGCTTTTTCCAGAGCGCAACGAAGTTCAAGGCCCGCTACGCGACCCTCGGCTTCATGCATGCCGCCAACCTCGACGATGGCGCGATGTGGCCAGTGGCCTTCGCGCTGACGGGGTTGACCGCCGCCGTGGAGAAACAGATCGCGGAACTGGTTAAGCGAGCAGCGAGTTGAGGCCGCGCTATTCGAAGCGCAGCAGCAGGTCGCCGCCCTCGACTTGCGAACCGGGCCGCACCAGCACCTCGGCGACGCGGCCGGCTCGCTCCGCGTACAGCGTCGTTTCCATCTTCATCGCTTCCAGGCTCAGCAGTTTCTGCCCGGCGGAAACCTCCTCGCCGATCGCCACGGACACCGTGGAAATCGAACCAGGCATCGGCGCCGCCACTTGCTTGGCATTCCCCACTTCCGCTTTGATCCGGCCCTTCACCGCTCCCTCGCTGAGCGACTTGTCCGCCACCAGCACCTCGCGCGGCTGGCCGTTCAACTCGAAATAGACCATCCGCTTGCCGTCCGGCTGGCCTTCGCCGATCGTCAAGAACTTCACGATGAGCGTCTTGCCCGGCTCGATCTCGATGCTCACTTCCTCGCCGGTTTCCATGCCGTAAAAGAAGACCGACGTGGGCAGCACGCTGAGGTCCGAATAGCGGGCCTCGGCGGCGACGAAATCGAGGAACACTTTGGGATAAAGCAGATACGAAATGACGTCCTGATCGGTGGGCTGGCGGCCGAGTTTCGGTTCGAGTTCGGCGCGGGCGGCGGCGAAGTCCGCATCGGGAAGCAGCGCGCCGGGGCGGTCGGCCAGCGGCACTTTTCCGCGCAGCACCCGCGCCTGCAACTCCGGCGGGAAACCGCCCGGCGGCTGGCCGAGCTTCCCCTCGAAGAATTCAACGACCGACTCGGGGAAGGCGACCTCGCGCTTCGGGTCGAGCACGTCGCCTGGCGACAGGTTGTTCGCCATCAAGAAAAGGGCCATGTCGCCGACGACCTTGGAAGTCGGCGTGACCTTGACGATGTCGCCGAACAGGCGGTTGACCTCGGCGTACGTGCGGCCGACCTCGTGCCAGCGG
>DATNBQ010000067.1:0-6904 GCA_035571955.1 Urbifossiella sp.
ACCGCTGGGAAGACGCGGCAGCGGCCGGCGAACGGCTCGGCAAACATTACCAGGTGCTGGCGAACGCCGCCGACGTTCCCGCTTCCGACCCGAAAGCGATCGACGGCGAACGCTTCAGCCGCTCGGCGATTGCCTTCACCGGCCGCGACGGCGCCGAACCCGCCGAGGCGAATCGCAAGCTCCGCTGGCAGCGGCTCCTCTTCGGCCAGGCCCGCCGCACCGTCACCGATCACTGGTACGACGACCGGCAACCCTATTACCGCGACGTGGCGGCGGCGTTCCTCAAGGATGCCGAGGCGCTCACGCCGCCCGATCCGACGCACGCCGCGGACAAGATGCCAGGCCACGATCTGAAAACGCTACTCGAACTCAACGACGACCAGTTCAAGGCTTACACGGCGCTCTATAGTGCCGAACCGATCGCCGTGGCGCCCGTGCAGCGCGAGTCGCTGTGGACGACCGAGGCGCAGTTGAAAGTGGGGTTCGCGGTCGCGGCGCCGGCAGTTCCTTCCGGCAGCCGTTTGGCGGCGTGGGCCTCGATTGCCTCGAAGGACGCCGGCGGCCGCGTGGAATTCGCACCGGGGTCCGCCGCTCGCCGCTTGCTCGACCTCAAACCCGGCAAGTCGCCGCTGCCCGATTCCGTCGTGACCACGGAGGTCGCCAGTTCCGCCCACGAGACGCTCGCCATCCGCCGCAGCGTCTACTTCCGCGGCCAGTACGTCCGCGACGACGCCCAGGTCGCCTTGCACCGCCAGCCGGACGTGGTCCTCACTCATTCCCGGCCGCAAGAGAACGACCTGCCCCGCGTCGCCTTCGTCGGCCCCAACGACATCGACGTCGGCGCCGTCACCATCGTCGTCGATTATTCGCCGAGCATGTACGCCAAGCCAGCCAACGGCGGCAAGCCGCGCATCGAACGCACCTGGGACGAACTCCGCGCCATCCTGAAGGACCTCCCGGACGGCACTCGCCTCACCGTTCGCGGCTTCGGCGTCGCACCGGAAGGCAACCAGATCGTCAAGGCCGAGGAGTTCGAATCGGCGGCCACCCGCGGCGGCATCGACAAGGACGACATCACCCAGACCGAGTTCCCCGGCACCTTCGACCGTCAGGTCCTCGCCCCGCGCACCGTCGACTGGAACAAGAACCCGCAGAGCCTCAACGTGCTCCTGGGCATCCTGGAACGCGTGCCGCTCGTCGCTCCCAAGGACCGCGAACGGACCAACTCGCCCGTGATCCGCACCATGCTCCACGCCGCCCGCGAAGACTACGACGGCGTCAAGGATTACCAGACGAAAATCCTCATCGTGCTCACCGACGGCGAGGACAACTCGTGCTGGGATTACTCGAACAAGCAGAAGCCGGTGAAGGATTTCGGCCCCCTCGTGAAGGCCCTGAAACGCGAGTTCACGGACGGCAAGGGGAAGGGAATCGCCGTGCGCTTGCTGCTCATCAAGGACGACGACAACAAGGGGGACGCGGCCCAGATCGACCTGTTCCGCAAGCAGGTCAAGGTGGTGCTGGATGGATTGGAACCGCCGGGGAGCGTGCTCTTCGATGAAGTAAAGGAACTGGGCCGCGAACTCGCCGAGTTATTGCGGCCGCGCGTGCGGATCGGCCACGAGGACACCAAGACGACCGAGGCCTTGAAACGCGGCATCCCTATCCGCTTCGATCGCCCGCGCCTCGAACGCCCCGAATGGAGCGAACTGCCGAGCTTCGGCGAATACGAAGCCTGGGTCGGCCGCAAGCCCGCCCTCGATGATCGGCAAATCCTCCGCTTCGCCCCGGCCGATCGATTGATGGTCAACCTCTCGCGGCCCAACCCGAACGAACGCGTACACTTCGACCGCATCGTCTGGGGCAAGTACAGTTCGTTCGGCGACGAACTCAAGCGTGCCGGCCGGCAGCAGGAGAACCCCGAGAAGACCTGGCTCGCCAGCGCCGTGATGTATCGCGCTTCCATTCACGGCTACGAAGGCGAGAACATTCAGGAGAAGGGGCCGAAGATGCTCGACCTTTCCGTCGCCGTCGAAAGCCTGCGGACTCCCGAAGGGCAACCGCTGCGGCAAACGGTTCCGGCCTTCGCCTGGTGGGAACTGATGGAGGAGCCGGGCGTGAAGCTCGGCATCGCGCGGGCCCCGCTGTACATTTGGCGGGAATACGGCAACCCGGCCCCAACCTGGCGACTCCGCCGCCGCGGCTGGACCGACGAAACCGATAACCAACTTCCCGCCGCCAAGCTGCTCGGCTGGGCCGAACAGCGCGAAAAGGCCCTGAAACCGCGGCAAATCACGACGATCACCGAGCTTTCGCCGGAAACCGCGGCCGGACAGAACCTTGATGGCGCCGCCTGGGTCGGCACCTGGAAAGATGACGACACCGGCGGCAAAAAATGGGTCGCCACCTTCGGCTGGGAGGAACACGTCTTCGCGACCAACCCCGAGACGAAGGAACCGGAGAAGCCGCGCGTCTGCCTCGTCGTTCGCATTTACGGGAAGGAAGTGAAGCCGCAATCGCTGACGCCGGCGGGCAAACCGGCCCCCCTGTTCGTGCAGGTGGACGGCGCCCGGATTGAGGAACATCGCTTCTTCCGCGCCGATGGCGCCTATACCGGTTTCTTCTACCTCGGGCCGTCGACGTCGCCGGAATCGGCTCGCAACCGCAAGGTCAACCTGTTCAGCGTGGTCGACGCGATCGATTCCAAGGTGAGTGCCGCGTTTGAGGTGCCGCTGCCGAAGACCTTGTCCGACGGCAGCGACAAGGTCTGGAGCATCTGGGAGCAGCAGTACGCTCCGAAGAAACAACCGTGAACCACCGAGCCGCGACCCTGAGGGAGCGTTCGATCAGAGCCGCGACCGTGAGGGAGCGACGTTTTTCGTGAGGGAATCATGCCGTCGGTTGCCGTGATTATCCCGGCCGCGGGGCAATCGTCGCGGTTCGGCGGCCGCGAGAAGAAGCCATTCGCCTCGCTGGATGGCCGCCCCATCTGGCAGCGATCCGCCGAACTGTTCTGGACGCGCGACGACGTTTCCAAGGTCTATCTCGTCATCGCCCCGCACGACCGCGACGAGTTCCGCACCCGCTTCGCCCACCTCATTGCCTTTGCCAATGCGGAGGTCGTGGATGGCGGCCAGGAACGTTTCGACTCCGTGGCGAACGCCCTCGCCCGCATCCCCGAATCGGTTGATCTCGTGGCGGTCCACGACGCGGTGCGGCCGCTCGGCACCACGGCCCTCGTGGACGCCGTGGTGAACGCGGCAGCGAAGTGCGGGGCAGCCATGCTGGCGATTCCCGTCGCCGATACCCTCAAGCGCGTCGACGCGGCCACGCAGCGGATCGTCGGCACCATCGACCGGGCCGGCCTGTGGCAAGCGCAGACGCCGCAGGTCTTTCGCCGCGATTGGCTGGTCGAGGCCTATGCTCGCCGCGGCGAGTTCCCCGGCTCGATCACCGACGACGCCCAGCTGGTCGAGGCGCTCGGCCATTCGGTCACCGTCGTCCCCGGTTCGCCGATGAACTTCAAGATCACGACCAGGGAAGACCTGGATTTGGCGGAAGCGATTGTGAAGCGTCGGATCGCGAAGCCGGTCGAGCGCCCGGCACTTGGATTCAGCGAAGAAGCGAAGTGGTAATAAACTACCTTCTGATGAACAGCAGTGCAATTTGAACGGCGAGGGTAAAGACCGAACCGAATAGCAACATATTCATTTGCCAGCGGCGGCGTTCGTTCTCTTCCTCACGCTTTCGGAGTTCGGCGACGAGGCTTTCGAGCACGGCCAGCCGCTCGCGAATTTGCCCCAGGTCGCTGGCTTGAACGTCGCCCTCGAGCGCGTTGAATCGCTCGCCGAGAACGGCGATCTCGATCCCAATCAAATGGATCGATTCAGCTGTTGACGGCCTGGGCATCGCGGCTCTCCTCGGCTTCGATTTGCGGGATGAGTTGACTGAGGCGAATATGACTGTTCTTGAGGCGGGCATCCAAGACCTTGTCCCATACCCGCCAGACGGAATGATCGCGATTGAATGCGTCGAACATAAACCGGGATGGAAACTGGCTCTTGGCGAAGCCCCTTCCCACTGGCGAGTCGTCGGTGATGGCGAGTTCGATGTCGCAAGCATTCGCGGGCGACAGTCGCCAATCGAGGCGAACGTTGGGCCCGATGTACGCCGAGCGCTCGACCAACCGCGAGTTGGCGCGCTGCACGGCCTCGAATAAATCGGGACGCGCGCGAATGCTCGCGTCGATTTCAACTTGGACGCCTCGGCTCTCCGTATTCATGGCAATTCTCTCATAACGCCTGAAACCAACACCAGTCAAGCTAATTATCCCCTTCTTCCTTCTCGAAGTCCACGCCGTTCCGCGGCGGGCCAGTCGGACGACTGAGCGCCCCGCAGCCTTGACGGACCGAGCCCCGAATTGATCTGGCAGGGGCGGTCGCCATTGGCCGAGGCGAAGCCGCTGGAAGCGGCCGAGAAACCTTGCGAAGCGGCGGCCGGCGAGGTATGTTCTGATCGAGCGATGGCTCGTGTGGCCATCCGCCGCACCCTCGAGGCGTGCGGCTATCTCACGTACCAGGGGAGACAAACTCGCCCACCCATTCGCCGCCCAAAACCGGCAGACATTTCGTAGGGGACACAGTCGCAGACTGCGTAAATGATCCATCATTCTACGATGTGGATTAAAGCAAGGAAACTTACGCATCAACCAAACCAATTGCCCACCCTTGCCAACATTCGGGTCAGTGTGCGATCAAACCCGGCAAGTGCTTCACACGCGATGTGCCAATTGCGGATGGCTATGGACTCCCCCTGCCAAGTATCGAGCGTCGCCTTGGACAGCGAGTTGAGACATGGCGCCCAGGCGAAGCCGGTTACGAATCCAGCGTGTCGACTCCTGATACCTGGATCGAGCAGTCATCTTGGCATACCGTTTGGCTGGCTCAGGAGCACGACGACGGCTATCGACTGGAAGTGGGATTGCTGCGGCCCATGAGTTGGCTGGGAGAATCCGAAGTTGGCGATGCGACCGAGTTGAACTTGCCGGAGATGGGCGCAGAAGGCGAATTCCAGGTTATGGCTATTGAGCGGTGCCCCGAGATCGAGTTGGGGCCGGGGCGTGTTGTGACTGGTATCTTCCGACACAGCGTCGGTACGGTATATGATCTGTGGTTGGAGGGTCGTGATGAGCCGATCGGTGTGACCGAACAGCATCCCTTCTGGTCGCAAGATCGCTTGGATTGGATCGCCGTTTCGGAATTATCGATCGGCGAACGTTTGTTGATCCGTGGCGGGACCGTGGCAGTGCGTGGCTTTGAGCCACGGGGCGAGGAGCCGGTGTTCAACCTCCAAGTGGATGCCGACCACTGCTACCGGGTCGGGGAGCAGGGGATATTGGTTCACAACAACTCGGTGCCGTTGTTCAACACGGACCCGAAGGCGTACAAGGCAGCGACAGAGTTCTTCGAGAATCTGAAGAAGAACAACAACACCATCGAGTGCTACTGTGCTGGCAAACTTGTGTCGCTCCAGAAGCGAACAGTGCCGCCACCCAACAGTGGATGGGTAAAGCCCAATTTCACGCAGACCGGAATCAAGGTCGATCTGCCTGACAAGCAAGGGACATGGGCAGGTACGCCGGGTGATTCGGATTTCACGGTCAATAACGACCCGGCGACGCTACAGAAGTTTGGGCTGACTGGTGGGGACAATGTTGTTCCATATCGGCTGGGAGAACCGTACTTCGATAAGTGGGCTGTCGAGTGGTATGAGGTTGCTGGATTGGATGGGAGTGGGAACGACTTCGAGTTGATCGCTCTCGCTGTCGCTGCCCGTCACAACTGTATGGGTGCGAGCGGCAAGATCACCGCAACTGCTGGGAAGGCGTGGATGACGGGGCATAATCCGCCATTGACACCCCACCACGCTTACGGGTGCTATGTCGCCTTGATTCCCACAGCACTCAATACACTCCCCCATTCGGGGACAGCGTCAGCACTTCGCAGGGGGGTCATCAAATGTTAAGCGACACCGCCGAAGCCAAGATTCACGCTCTCGGTGGATTGGTTCCAGCACGGGGAGGCAAGCTGGAGCCTCTTCGGGATGGAGATTGTGATGCGATTGAGGCTCGATTCGGGCAGTCGCTCCCCGCCGATTACCGTTCGTTTGTCACCAAGTATGGTGGAGGCATGTTTGCCAACCTCGCAAGATGCGATATCAACCAATCTCGGTTTGTTTACGTTGGTGTTTATTATGGCGATGGAGACGATGAGTCCAGCCCGTTTCATATCAAATGGGCGATGAGCGTGTTCTGTGAGCAGATGCCAACCAACTTCCTGCCGATTGCTGAATCTGCTGGAGGTGATGGGCAGTTCTGCTTGGGTGTGGCAGGGAGTGAATACGGAAAGGTGTTCTTCTGGGATCGTGATGAAGGATGGAGTGGAGAAGAAGCGGAGTACCGAACTCAAGGGAAGCCCTTTCCAGAGGAGTTGAAGTTCCAGAATATGACGCTGTTGGCGGATTTGTTCGAGGCATTCCTTCTTCGCCTCATACCTAAAGAAGAATGAGCATCGAGTAAAACCGAGCAAAGTCCACCTGCTGACCGAACCCACCCTCTGTTCGATTGCTCGGCTTTGCTCGCAGCACTTCCCTTCTGACCCGACCCACTTCGCCTCGACAACACCGAATCGGCAAATCTCGTCGGTAGTTGTCCCGGGCGAAATTGTGATCGCAGTCGTTCCCAAATTAAAGCGGTATGGATTCGAGGGTCACGGACGCCGGATTCCCGAATTCCGGTGCATTTTGGAGAAGGCGTCGGCGAAGCTCTGACGCCCTCGGCAAACGCGGCGATCACTTCCGTTGCTGAGCCTGATGTTGGTTCAACAATCGTTCGAGGAGCGCGACG
>DATNBQ010000068.1:0-2361 GCA_035571955.1 Urbifossiella sp.
CGATCGGTATGCCGGACGTGGCGAACCTCGGCGTGAAAACGATTTGCGGATCGACACCGCCGAAACCGCCGAAGAAGCCGTTGTCGCTGACTTGAACCGGCGTACTCCAGCTGGCCCCTTGATCGCGCGAGGCCGCCGCGAAGATCGCCGTCGGGTTGAAGAACGAGCCGCCGAAGTTGCCGTGTCCCGCCGAGGCTTGCGGCCGAAGCGCATTGGTATTCCACGCCACGTACACCGCTTTGCCGGCCTCCGTGCCGTCCGACGCCTGCAGCATCGTGTCCTGCGGCGACGTGACCAGCGTATCGGGGTCGGTGAATTGATCGACGTTGTTGTCGACCGCCACGGTCGGGTTGTAAACCGGATCCTGGCCGAGCCACTGATAAAGAATGGCCGAGCTCAGGGGCGCGACCGTTCCCGAGTCCCCGACCTGGAAACTGGAGACGCGGAGGACGCCGGCAGTCGTGAAATCCGCCGTGGTGGACGTCCATACGACGTACAGTTGCCCGGTCCGTGAGAAAGCGACCGACGGGCTGTTCACATTGGTGAGTTGAACGCCGCCCGGTCCGGATTCGAAGCTGGTATCCGGATCGCTAACGTTAAACGGATTCCAAGATTTGCCGCCGTCGAGGCTGATGTTGCCGAGCAGACGGGCATTGAACGGTTGCGCGGTGATGGGATCGCCGGCCGCAATGACGACAATCGTGTTCGGATTGTTGGGGTCGGCGACCGCCTGGGGAGCGAAGGCCCCGATAGTTCCATTGAAATTGGCCTGTATTGGCACGGTGCGCGTATCGGTCGCGGAGATGGCCGGCAGCGTGGCCGGCACGATGCGAACCTCGAACTCGTCGAGCCGCAGCTGGGTCCGATAGCGGTGCAGCGGCGTGTTGCCCGGCAGCCGACGGCCTCGGTTCACCCACCGCTTGAACAGCTCGGAGAGCGATTTCTTCGACATGGCGCGCGTCCTGGTTCCTGTTGTCCGTCCCGGGGTGTCGAATCGCGTGCGGTTCGTCGGAACGCCGGGAGTGGCGCGGCCCGCCTCGCGCACGAAGGGGCGAGAGCGGTGCCGCTGCCTAACTCAAGACGGGGCAGGCCCCCGCAGAGATTTTCCCCAGATTCCGCGATCGCCAGTGCCGGGCCGCGGTGGGACCGATTTTTCCGGCGCCGCTGATGCCGGCGGCGCAATCGGACCCATTCCGCGGTCCCGCGGCGGCAAGGTTCGAAAGGAATCTACCCGCGCCCGGCGACCCCCGCCAAACCCCAGGTTGTGGAACCCACCGGTTCGCGCGGCGCAGGCGCAGCGTGGCGCGGTTTCTTCGGGTCATGCCAGAGCCGGCGTCCAGCTCGCGCCAATTGCGCCCGCGCCTGGAAAACTTTGACGATGGCAAAGGTTCCCCAGCTGTACCGAGTTTTTCCGTGTTAGCCGCGACCCGAAGGGGAGCGCTCGCTCCCCTTCGGGTCGCGGCTACACGGTTCATCCAATTTGCCTCTGGCATTCCCCACGCGTTCGATTATACTTCCAGAAGGTTGAAACCCGCCGTTGCGCCCTCCCGCCTTGACGATCCACTGACTTTCACCCACCCGACCAGGAGCGTTCATGAGGCTCCTTCCGTTTGTAACCGCCTCACTGGCTTTGTTCTCGGCTCCGGCCCTTAGCGCCGATTTGCCGGCCAATTTGCCCGTCGAATCGGCCATTGACCGGTCCGTCGACGCTGCGATTGCCGCGGCCAATGTGACGCCGGCGCCTCAGGCCGACGATGCCGCTCTCATTCGCCGGCTCACCCTCGACCTCGTCGGCCGCATTCCCACGATGGCCGAAGTGGACGAGTTCGTGAAATCGACGGACGCCAAGAAACGTGCCCAGCTCGTCGATACACTGCTCGCTTCGCCCGGTTTCCCGCGCCATCAAGCCGCCCAGTTTGAAGCCATGCTTAATCCGGACGGCCAGCGCCGAGGCTCCGGCGCCCTCCGGGAATACCTCACCGCGGCTCTCAAGGAAGGGAAGTCATGGGACCGCATTTTCCGCGACCTGATGCTCCCCGATGAGTCCGACACCAAACTGAAAGGCGCGTCGGACTTCCTCCGCCCGCGACTCCAGGATGCCGACAAACTGACTAGCGAAGTCAGCGTGGCCTTCTTCGGCGTGAATGTGAGTTGCGCCCAGTGCCACGACCATCCCCTCGTCAAGGATTGGACTCAGGACCACTTTTACGGGATGAAGGCCTTCCTCGCGCGCACTTATGACGCCGGCGGCACGGTGGCCGAACGCGGTTTTGGGTCGATCAAGTACAAGCCGCACAAGGGGCCCGAGAAGACCGCCAAGATGATGTTCCTGACCGGCGTGAAGATCGACGACCCGTCGTC
>DATNBQ010000069.1:0-18315 GCA_035571955.1 Urbifossiella sp.
GGAAATCCTGCAACTGCGTGGGGATCACTTGAGCGACGATCGTCCCTTGGAGTCGTTTTGGCGGCGGAGGGAGGCGGCGGAATCGGGCCAGAACCGCTACCGAAAAGCGGCGTGACCGTTACAAAGCATGTACTGCACCCCCCAACGGGGAGCGTGCGAGTTGGGCAATGCCATTTACTTCCACGTTGGTTCGGGGAGCTTGTCGCCGCGGGCGGCCTTGGCCACGTTGGCGGGGGCATAGAGCGGCGCGAGGAACTTCCCGGCCAGCGGTTTGCCGTCGGCCTTCCAGGCGGCCTTCTCGGCAAGGCCCGCGGACGCCGAGAAAAAGCCATCGGCGAAGGCGAACCAGGCGCCGTGCTCGCCGTTGCCCGGGCCGTTCCAGAAGGTGGCAAGCAAGCGGGCGTCCTTCACGCTCCAGAGTTTAACGAACCCGTCCGCAGTGCCGCTGGCCATGCGCTGGCCGGCGGCATCGACGGCCACGGCAAACGCGGCGGAGCCGACCTGCACGGCGCGCAGTTGCGCCCCGCTCGTGCAATCGTAAGTGCGCAACGTGCCGTCGCCGCCCGCGACGGCAAGCACGGTTCCCTTGGCGTCGAACGCTAATTCGTGAGTGGCGACACCCGGCCCGCCCGTTTTTCGCGCGCGTTCCGCCGTCGCCGCGTTCCACCAACTGACCGCCGTTTCGAACCCCGAAGTCACGACCTGACCCGTGACCGGCCGCACTGCCGCGGCGAGCACCTCTTGCTCCATGCCGCTGAGGGTGCCGGTGCTCTTGCCCGATTTCACATCGACGATGCGCCCGGTGCGGTCCTTACTGGCCGTCGCGTACCAGTCGCCCTGCGGCGAGAAGGCCACGCTGTAAACGAAATCCGAGTGGCCTGTGAAAACGTGGAGGACGCTCTGCTTGTCCACGTCCCAGAGGCGAACGGTCTTGTCGAAACTGGCCGAGGCGAGCTTGCCGCCATCCGGGCTCCACGCGATCGAGGAAACTGTGTCGCGGTGGCCGCCGAGCGAAGCGACAAGCTTCCAGTCCTTGGTGGAAAAGAGGCGGAGGTCGCCGCGCGCCGAGGGTTGGCCGCCCGCGACCGCGAGCAGTTTGCCGTCCGGCGAAAACTTCAAATCGTTCACGGCTCCAAGGACGTTGGTCAGCACCTTTGCCGGTTTGGCCGCGGCGAGGTTCCAGATCATCGCCCGGCCGTAGGAGCCGGCGGCGAGGAACTTGCCATCCGGCGAAAAGGCGACGGCGGCGATGGGCGGCAGCGGCCCCACGGGAATCGTGGCCGTCAGCGGCGCCGCGATCGGAGCCACCCGCGGCAACGCCGCCGTCCGCGTCACGAACGTCACCGGCAACTTGCGGACCTTGGCACTGCTGGGACTGGGAATCGAGGTCTCGTTCTCCTTCGGCTTGATTCCATCGATCGCGCCGCCGGCCACCCATTTGCGGATAATGGCAAGCTCCGCCGCCGGTAGCGGATCGGCATCCAGCGGCATTGCCCGCTTCTTGTCCTTGGAAGTCAGCAGTTGAACGAGCAACGAGTCGTCCGGCTTCCCGGCCGCGAGCACCGGAACCTTGCCGCCCTGGCTTCCCTTACGAATCCATTCCGGCTTATCGAGCGCCAGCCCCGCGGAAACATCGAGTTCGGTCAATTTCCGTTCGCTGTGGCAGACGATGCAGTGCTTGCGGAAGATCGGCCGCACGTCTTTCCAGTACGTCGGCGCGGGGTCCGCGCCATGGGCCAAGGGGTCAAGCAGAATCGCCAAAGCGATGGCAAGGAGAGTGCGAAATTGTGTCATTGGGAAGTCAGCCGCCGATGGCGTGCATGGTGCGGGTGGGTTTCACGAAGGCGGCACTGTTGATCTCGTGGCCCGGCCACTTGTTCCAGACGTTACGCCGGATGGCCTCGGCGATCGATTCATCCGCGTTGCGATCCGCCGCGCGCAGCAGTTCCTTCACGTCGATTTCATCGAGAGCGAACAGGCAATTGCGGAGTTTGCCGTCGGCAGTAATTCGGAGGCGATTGCAACTGGCACAGAAGGGCCGGCTGACGGAGGCGATGATGCCGACGCGGCCGCCGCCATCGGCGTAGTCGTAGTCGGCAGCCGGTGCGCGGGGGTCTTGATCCGCCGCCGGCACGAGCGGACCAAATTCGCCCCCCAAAAGTTCCAGCAGTTCCTCGGCGAGGAACACCTGGCTGCGGTTCCATGTCTCCGCCCCGATCGGCATGAACTCGATGAACCGCAGTTCGAAGCCGTTGTCGCGGCAATAGCGGGCCAAGGAAACCGCATCGAATTCCGTGACGCCGCGGAGGGCGATGGCGTTCACCTTGATGGGATGGAAACCGACGGCTTTCGCGGCGGCGAGCCCGGCCAACACGCGATCGAGGCCATCGCGCCGCGCAAGCTTCCGAAAGCGGTCGGGGTCGAGCGTATCGAGGGAAACATTGAGCCGCCGCAACCCGGCCTCGAAAAGAGCGCCGGCATGCTGAGCGAGAAGAACGCCGTTGGTTGTGAGGCCGATGTCGCGGAGGCCGGGAATAGCGGCCAGCAATCGGACCAGTTTCGGGAGTTCCGAGCGGAGCAGCGGTTCGCCGCCCGTCAGCCGCACCTTGTCGATGCCCAGGCGAACCGCGACCTCCGTGAAGCGAGCGATTTCCTCGAAACTGAGCAGTTCCGAGCGATCGCGAAAGACAACTTCTTCCGGCATGCAATAGGTGCAACGGAGATTGCAGCGATCGGTGACCGAGATGCGAAGGTTGTTGTGGCGGCGGCCGAAGGAATCCTGGAGGGAAGCGGACTGTGCCGCCCGCGGGGCGGAACGGCCGGCGTCGGAGGCCAATCGCAAGGGATGTCGCGCGGTCATGGCTGCACGACCTCGTGCCCTTCGTGCTTCCAGATCGGCACGATCTCCTTGAGCGTGTCGATTCCGTAGCGGCAAGCTTCGAAGGCGTCGCCGCGGTGGGGCGCGGTCACGGCGACCGCCACGCTGATCTCGCCGACGCCCAGCCGGCCCAGGCGGTGCACCAGGGCCACTTCGCCGACGGTCCAGCGGCCGCGGATCGCCGCTTCAATCTCGGCCAGTTTCTTCTCGGCCATCGGCGGATACGCTTCGTAATCGAGGAACTCGGTGATTTCGTCGCCGGTGAGGTCGCGCACGGTGCCGAGGAAGAGCGCCGCCGCCCCGCAATGGGGCGACCGCACCGCCTCGACGAGAGCCGCGTAATCGATGGGTTCGCGCGTCAACCGGACCATCGTGTCATTATAGGCGGTTCGCTAATGACCGTTGTTGCCATTGGCGCGATGCTGCTGCTGGAGCAAGCGGCGCAACCGCTCGACTTCCGCTTCGGCCTGGTCCGCTCGGGCGGTCTCCGCCGCCAGGCGCTCCGCACGCGTTGGCACGCGCTGCTTGCTCACCGGATGCCAGAGCCGCAGTTGCCAACCCGATCGCTCCAGGTGCAGTTTCAACAGCTTGCTGGGAAAGCGGCCCGCCACCGGCTCGATCGGCACGAAACGCGCGCCGATGCGGCGGAACGCCTGGAACGACGGCTTCAAATACTCTTCCTTCGGATCGAAAAGGTAGTACTCCTTGACGCCGAGCTTCGTCAGGTAAAGTGTGCTCTTCTTGCCGAGGCCCTCGCGCATCGTCGTTTTGGAAGTGACCTCAATGACGACGTCGAGGCTGCGGCCCTCTTCCCAAATAACGAAGTTGCCGCGCTCGTGCTTGTGGCTCCTGGTCACCACGAAAACATCCGGCGCCAGGTGCCGGCGCTTGTCCCCCGGCTCGTAGAAGACCAACATATTCCCGGAAACGTACGTGGTCGGCGAATCGGCGAACCAGGCTTGCAGCGTCTCGATCAGTTCGACCATGAGGTTGCGGTGAACGTCGGTCTCGGCCATGGGCTTGCCGTCCGAGGTGGGATAGTCGTTGGGAACCCAGACGCGCGGGACGGCAGTCCGAAGCATGGCAGCACCGATTGCAAGTAAGATTACTGGCGGTCAGGTAGCGAATAACATCGAAAAAGCGGCCTTTTTTGACCCTCTCCCCGTTGGGGAGAGGGTGGTTTGCGAGCCTAGCGAGCAAACCGGGTGAGGGGTTGTATCTTCGCAACAAGACCCCTCACCCCCGGGGAGAGCGTGGGGCTGGCTGGATCGTTGTCATTCCTTTCCGTGACTGTCAGTAGCCGCCGCGAAGCCGAACCGAGCCGGTTGCGGCTCAGCCGCCGGGTTTCGTCGGTTCGGCCGGCATGATTCGCACGCGGGCATCGAAGCGGTGCAGGTCGATCTCGCCGTTCTTCACGTCGACCGTGAGGTGATGGAAGTACTGGTTGTTATTCTGCAAGCCCTTGTTCAGCCGGACGTGGCCCTGCAGCTTCTCGACCACCACGACCTTGTAGAACATGGCGCCGTTCTTCTCGGCGATGGGGGCCGCCGCCAAGAGCACCGGCAGTTCCGCGAAGCGGTCCATGATGAGCCACTGATTGTCGAAGGCCGATTCGTTCCACCAGAGTTGCTTGCCGGTAGCGCGATCGAAGGCGTAGAGAGGCCCGTTTACCATGTGCGTCGTCAGAGTGAAATTATAAGTCATGGCGCGGCGGTTGGCGACGCCCGGCCCCGTCGGCGTGCGGTCGAGCACCAGGAAGAATCGCTCGCCATCGTCCAAGATTTGCACTTCGGTGCAGCCCTTCAAGTGGCCGGGGCCGTACTTCGGGTCGAGTTTCAATTCGGCCACGGGCTTGCCGGTCGCGACTTCCAGAACGTCCACCGCTCCGGTCGAGCTGACGAAGCCGGTCCAGTCGGGGTTCATCGCCTTGATGGGCACGGCCTTGGAATCGTACTCCTTCTTCCACACGTCCTTATTCGCGGCGGCGTCGAAGAGGCGCAGCACGTGCCTGGCGCCCGTGGCTTCGTGCAGCAGCACGGTGCCGCCGAGGATGCGGTACGACTTGGCGCTGGCGAGCGTCGGGCCGAGATCCTTGACGCCGTCGACGCTCATGCCGTCCACGGCGCGAACGAGCCGCGTGCCGACCGGTTTGCGGGCGTCGTTGACATCGACGATCATGAGGTGGCGGGCGTCGCCGTAGATTTGGAGCTTGTCGCCGACGTTGCGGCGGGTCCAGAGTTGCTTGCGCGAGGTCGGCTCGGTGACTTCGAGGCCGTCGCGGGTGAGCAGGCAGACGTAGCCGGGCTGGATGGCGGCGATGCGGCCGATCTGCTGCCGCGTGCCGTCGACGAAGTGGACGTAGACGTCGCCGTTGCCGTTATCGACGATCTGGTTGGCCTGGAGGTTAACGTTGTTGCCGAGCAGATTCTTGCGCCAGCGTTCTTTCTTCTCGGCGAGGTCGCAGCAATACACCCAGTGGCCGACCTGAACGAGCAGCAGGTGGCCGCACCCCTGAATATGGCGGGCGGATTGCCAGTTTCCCGGGTTGTATTGCATGGGCGGGGCGATGCCGCCGAAGTGGCTGCGTTCGACCCCGGTGGAGCGATCGTAAGCGCGCAGCGTCCAGATGTTGTTGCCGGAGGAAACCAGATCCATGGCGAAGCGGAGGCGGCGATACATGGGGAAGAGATCGCCCTCGACCTCCACTTCGAATGTGCTGCCCATGTTGCCGCGGTTCACGGGCCCGCCGACTTCCACCTTCACGCGCGGCGGCAGCGGATAGCGCGACGGCTCTAGATAAGGCAACAGGCGCCGGTCCGTCAGCAGGTCCGTGAGGTAATCGGCGCCGGTCTTGCCATCGCGGACGACAATGGTCGGGAACTCCTTGCCGAGTTGCAAGTAGAGGCCGACGGCGTCTTCCATTAACTGGTTCTTGACCATCATGCGGGCGAGGGCCTCGGTGGCGCGGGCACGCACGACGGGGTCTTCCGCCGCCGAGCGCAGTTGCGACAATAGCACCTGGGCCTCGCGGGAATCGTCGTCGTTCTTGCTCTGCATCAGGATTTCGGCCAACTTCAATTGGGCTTCGAACCCGGCGGGGAAGTAAGGGCCGAACACGTCCACGAACTTTTGCAACTCGGCCCGATCGTTCGTCGCCAGCACGTGGCTCCATTCCTTGTTGACGCGGTCTTCGAGCGATTTGCGGGCAGCGGGGTCGGTGGCGCGGCGGATCATCGCTTCGATTCGGCCGCGGGCCCACACGTCCGGGCGAATCCGCACGCTCGGCTCGTCCGGCATCTCGGCGAGCAGCCGGCCTTCACCCAGGCTCGCCAGCCGCAGGTAAAGGTCGAACGCCTCGCCGAGCCGGTTCTGCCCTTCGCGCCCCTTGGCGAGCAGCGAGTAATAGAGCCGCTTGCGGCGGAGCGTGTCGTCCTCGCGGCGCTTCTTCTCGAACGGCTCCAGGTCCGCCTCGATCGGCACCTCGCACAGCTTCTCGTATTCCTTCAGGTATTGCTCGCCCTGGGAGAACTTGTCGCGCAGCAGTTCCGTGTAGGCGACGTAGAGTTTGTCGCTGATGGCCGGCTTGAGTTCCTCGGGCGGCTGATTCTTCTCGGCTTCCTTGAAGTCGGCGATCGCTTCGG
The DNA here is from genome assembly GCA_035571955.1 of Urbifossiella sp. Taxonomy (GTDB): domain Bacteria; phylum Planctomycetota; class Planctomycetia; order Gemmatales; family Gemmataceae; genus Urbifossiella. The sequence continues at coordinate 6,520 of DATNBQ010000069.1, forward strand.
CGATGTGTCCGTCGTCGAGATAAAGTTCACCGCGGTTGAAGAGCCCCTTCGGGTCTTTCGGGTTGGCCTTCAGGAGCCGATCCATCTCGGCTTTCTTGATTTCCAGTTGCGGATAGACCGCGACTTCAAAGGCGGATTGAGCGATGACGAGGCCGTCCTGGAAGACGAGGTTGCCGAGGCCGAACTGGCGAAGTTCGTTGCCGTAGCCGTCCTTGCGGAGGCGAGCCGCGGTCTTGGCCGCGACTGCCCCGGTCTCCAGGTTAATGGCCCAAATCTCGGCGGCGGGAACCGTTCCCTTGCCAGCGTTCTCCGGCCGCACCGGCAAGTAATACATACTCTTCGAGGCGATGCCGTGCCCCGTCGGGGTCGCGGCCAGGAGGGTCGCCGGTTTTTCCCAGGCCGTCTTGGGCGTCAGACTCTCGGGGTCTTCGCCGAACAACTGATAGGCTCGCACCGCGTTCTTGGAAACGACGATCACCTTGTCGTTGACGACGCCGCCGACGTAAAGATCGTCCGGGAGTTGCCGCGTGGTCCAGAGCAAGCGGCCGGTGCGCACGTCGAGGCATTCGAGGTTCTTGGAATCGTACGCGGAGAGAACGACGCGGCCCGCCGATACGATCGGCGCCGACGCCCGCCACCGTTCCGCGGCCAACTCCAGTCCCGGCGTCTTCATCATACCCGTGTTCGGGTTATAAGCCGGCTTCGAGTTATCCAGCTTGCGGTAGGCGTGCGCCCAGAGCAAGCTCCGCGACATGATGTCCACGCCGACCATCAGCCCGGAATTGGTCGGGCAAACGAGGATGCCCTCGCCGGCGCTGAGGAATGCCCCCTGGTAGCGGCGAATCGAATCGCCCGTGACCGAATGGTTGGGTCGACCCAGCTTTTGCGACCAGACCAGTTCCGGCGCCTTCATGTGCCACCCCGGCACGACAAGCAGGTTCTTCGGGTCGAGGCAGAGCAGCCGCACCACGCCATCGAGTTCGATGAGTGCGTAGAGGCGGCCGTTGAGCGGCAGCGGCGGCCCGAGAAAGACGGCGTGCAGGCAAAGATCGAAGGCGCTCGTGCACTTGTCGGCCTGCTCTTCGGTCAGCGAAACGGTCGGCGGATGCGTGTTCTTGTTGGGAATGATGCGGCCGAGCGACCACGACTGGTTGCCGGAGTTCATGTTCACGGAGACGAGCAACCCGGCCCGCGTGGCCTCGGTCAGCGGGCCGCTCAACCGCACCGGCATGCCATTCGGGAAGCCGCCGAAGTTCGGGTCGTTCTGCGTCGATGGCGGCGGCACCGCCACATCGTCCACGAAGTAGACGTTCTGGCCGTCGTGGGCCAGCGAACCGAGCAGCGGATTCTCGAAGAGCAAGCTGGACGCCAGGTATGTCGGCGTCTTGTAAGCCGCCCACCACTGCTCCGTGGAATCCTTCACCGTCGAGCCGTCGAAGGTATCGTCGAGCGTCAGCATCTGGTGGATGCCGAACTCGGTTTTCGAAATCCATTTGAGATCGCCGGCGCGGATGAGCTTGGGAACGCCGTTGGCCAGAACGGTGTGGTCGCGCGTGGCCACGGCGTGGATGCCGTCGTACGAGCGGAAGATCACCATGTCCGGCGTGGTGACGGGGAAGAAGCCGGGCAACGGCAGCGACTTCATGCTCTTGGCGTTGTCGCGATCGAAGAGGATGCTGAGGTTCTCGCGGAGCCAGTCGTTGGCGGGGCGATCGAGTTCGCGGCGATCGACGAGCATCTCCGCGGGCTTGAAGGCGGGAACCAGGAACGGCGGCCCGCCGTCGACGAGCCCGCTGCGCTGGGCGTTGCCGTAGCGGCCGCTCCACTCGCCCACGGTATAGGTGGCGCGAATGGAAGTGACCGGCCGATCGAGCTCCGCCTTCAGTTGCTCGAAGGAATAGGTCTTGCGGCCGATGGGGACGCCGTTGCGCAGAGTCGCTTTGTGCAGTAAGTCCGTGGTGCTTTGGGCGAGGGCCTTGTGGTGCGGGTCGCCGCTGCGGCGGAAGGCCAGGGCCGCCTTGAACAGCGTCCGCGGGGTCAGTACCTCATCCGAATTGGGGCGGGCCAGCAATCGCTCGAATGCGAACGCCGCTTCGAGATAGTTGCCGCGCTCCAGGTACAGCGAAGCCAGCAGCACGGTCCCTTCGGCCCCGGCCTTGGTGTGGAAGTAGCGCTGCGAAAGGTCGGCGAGCATCGCCATGTCGTAGTTCTGCTTCACCGCTTCGCCGAGCAGGTTGGCGGCGTCTTGCCCGAACGACTGCTGGTAGAATTCGAGGCCTTCTTTGGGAAACGCCGCGATGATCCGGTTGGCCTCGGTCTTCACGCTGATGCGCCGCGTCCGCCGCTCCGCCCCCGCCTTGTCCTTGATGTTGAAGAAGGAATCGCTTTTGGCGTTGAGGATGTTCTGGAGCAGCGGAACAATGGTGTTCCAGGGGGGGGCTTTGAAGGAGAGGTATTCGCGGGCGCCGCGCAACTGGTTGGTGGCGTCGCGCTCGTACGGCGGGGCGAATGGAAGGTCCCAGTCTTCCTCGGGGCGGAGATCCTTGTCCTTGTCCTTGCTCTTGTCCTTCTTGCCGGGCGCGACGGGGACCGCGGTCTTGATGAGCGGTTGCGCCAACACCAGACCGGCGATGAATGCGAACAACAGCGCGGCCGAAGCGTATCGCACGTGAGAAGTTCGCATGAGCGGATCTCGTTCCGGTGTGGGCGCAAAGGCAGACCATACAAATTCTGTCAATTCGGCGGGGTGGCTACAAGGAGAAATCGCCGCGGCGTGACGCCCCCGTGACAGACACCAATACGACGGAAAGGCAGGCGAGAACTAACGGGGAGCATTTGCGAAGAGCGTGAGGCACAAGAGCGACACAGGATCCGGCAGCGAGCCAGTTCCTGGGAAGTAGCGCGATCAAAGTGGCAAAGCCGCCTTTATTCCTCGTCGGAATCGGCGAACTCTTCGAGGCGTTGGCTGCGGGTCGGTTGACGGAGCTTCAACAGGCCGCGGGCCTCGATCTGGCGGATGCGCTCGCGGGTGATGCCATACAGGCGAGCCACCTCGTCGAGCGTTTTCGGAGTACCGTCCTTGAGGCCGAAGCGGAGCTCGATCACTTCGCGTTCGCGCGGGGCCAGGCTCTTGAGCACTTCGTTGATGCGGTCCTTCAGCAGGCGTGCATCGACATGTTCGCCGGGTGCATCGGACTGGTGATCGCTGAGGAAATCCTCGAGGGCCCGTTCGCCGTCGCCGCCGACCGGTTCGTGCAAGCTCACGGGATGCCGACCGACCACGCGGAGGCTGCGGGTGTCCTCGGCCTTGGCGCCGAGGGCCAGCGCGAGTTCCTCGTTGGAAGGCTCGCGGCCCGTCGCCGCCGACATCTCGCTTCGCTTGCGTTCCATCTTCGCCAACATGCTGATTTGGTGGCACGGCACGCGGACGGTGCGGGCGTGGTCGTGCAGCGCCCGCGTGATTCCCTGGCGAATCCACCAGGTCGCATAGGTGCCGAACTTGAACTCCTTCTGCCACTCGTACTTATCCACGGCCCGCATCAGGCCGCGGTTCCCTTCCTGGATGAGGTCGGCGAATGGCAGGCCGCGATTGCGGTAGTTCTTGGCGATGCTGACGACGAGGCGAAGGTTGGCCTCCGCCAGGTCGCGGCGGACGCGCTGATAGGCGAGCCGCCGCTTGCGAATCACTTTGAGGTATGCTGTGAATTCATCGGGCGTCAGGCCGGCGCGGATGGTGGCGTCGCGGAGCGCCTTGGCGGCCTTGGCGCGGTCGTGCGGGCACCCCGCCGCGGCGTGAGCCTTGACATGGTGCTTGAGTTCGTCGGCGACATCGGCCAGCTCGCCGGTCCAGCGCTCCAGGAGCTCGGTGCGGGGCGACAGTTCGGCCGCCAGTTTGCCGCACTTGGTCAGCCGGTGAAAGCGAACCCGCTGCCAGACCTTGACGGAACCGGGGAATTCGTCGCGGACGCCTGCCGCGAATTCTTGCATCTCCTGACCAAGCAAGCGTTTAAGCGTCGTCAAGTTGCGGCTGAGGCGGCTCTGAATCTGCAGCCGGGAAAGCTTAAGCTGCGGCGAGGAATAGACATCGACGTTCGGATCGATGGGGGCCTGGCCGCCGGCGATCTGCTCGAACTTGTCGGCCACCCGGCCGAGCACGCGGACGCACAGTAAAGCCGCTCGGCGAAATCGGTTACGATGATGTTCAAGCCGCCGAGCCAGGGCCAGCTCTTTGTCGCGGGTGAGAAGTGGAATGGCACCCATCTGGCGGAGGTAAAGCCCGAGCGCGTCGTCCGGGCCGGTCGAAGCCTCTTCCTCCGCGGGCGCTTCCGCTTCGGCAACCTCGCCTTCGGCCGACTCCAGGTCGGTGTCCTCTTCCGATTCGTCGAATTCATCGGCCAGCTCATCCAGGCCGGTGATCTCCGGATCGTCAAGGTCGCGCGGCTCCTCCGGAGGACGCGCTTCCGAGTCCAAAGTCGAGGGGCGCGGCGTGTTGCGAATCATCCGGCTCATAAGCTTGGTCGCTCCCCGTCCGGGAAAGAACAATCGGAACGGCGGTCCATAGGCCAGCGGATTCGAGCCGTGAACTGGCCGAAAGTTCCGCACCAAAATGTCGCAGGGGAATCGATCGCCGGCGGTTCCGGGCGCGAGCGATCGTGGTTTTCGCGTCCCAACTGATTATCAGACGGTCGGTTCCGGCTTTCGGTTCGCCTGGGGGGCCGGAATCGTTCAAGTCCCGCTCTATTATACCCGACAGTTTTCGCCGAGAGTCCGGAAAGAGGCGGTAAAGTTTCACCCACTTGCCCGATCCAACCGTTGCGAGTCGAACCGCAATACGCTTTGAAACGGAGCCGCGGTCGTCTTCAAGACTTAGGGGAAGCCGCGATAAGGCACAAAAAGGCCGCCAAAAAAGAACCGAGATTTACATGGCAGCCCGCGGCGCGGCGGAGGCCGCCAGCCAGGTCGAGGCGAGAGTGCCGACCAAAATGATCGTCAGCGACAAGGCGAAGCCGAGTAGAAGCGGCACGGGCGTCAAATGGTACGGCAAAGAGAACGACGGAGTTTCGTCGATTCCGGCGAGGAAGAGCGGGGCGAGGCCATAAGCGTTGAGGGCGCGAAGCCAGACCCAGGCCAGCAGGAAGCTGCCGGCAGCGGCGGCGAGGCTTAACGCCAGGCTTTCCGCGGCGCTTCGCAGCAGCACTTCGTCCGTTTGCCAGCCGGTGGCTTTCAGGATTCCGATCTCGCGGCGGCGTTCGTGCAAGCCCACCCCCGAGGCCGCGACCAGCACCAGAATCGCGATCACCGAGGCCAGGACGAAAAGCACGTTGAAGATTCCCGCGCGGTCGCGCAGGGACTTCGGCAAAGTGGCCCGCAGTTCTGCAGCCGAGACCACGCGGCAGGGAACCGAAAGTCGTTCCTGGATCGCCCGGCTGACATCCGCTGCAGATTCCGGCGAACAATCGACCAGAAAATCCGTGGCGAGACCGGGTTGGTCGAAGATGGCCGCGGCCGATGCGAATGTCGTCAGGATCAGGTTCGACTGCCAGGTGGGTGCTCGGGGCTCGAAGATGCCGACCACTTCGGAAACGCGTTCGCCGAGGCGGTTATTGCGGTAAAACGGCGGCAGTCGCGAGCCGAGTTGCAGGCCCAGTCGGCGGGCAAGGGGTGCGCTGACGGCAAGCTGGTGCGCCTTGTCGTCGGCCGGCAACTTCCCAAAAATCGAGGCCGTCCAGGCCGGGAAGTGATCCGGAGGCAGGCCGATCAATTCGCAGCGCAGTTGGTCCTTGCCGAGAATCACTTCGCCCACGATGCGCGGCACGACGCTCCCAACCTCGGGAATCCGGCGAATTTCGTCCGCAACCGTGAGCAGCAGCGGCGCGGCGCGTCCGAACTGATTGCCGCTGACGGTAAGTTCCGGGGCGTCGCTCGCTGCACGCACCGTCTCCGCTTCCATTCCCTTGGCAAGCGCGCTGCCGGCAATGTATGGCACGAGTACCGCCAAGAGTGCCGCCACGACCACGACGCTCCGTGCCGGATGCAGCCGCACCGAGGCCAGCCCCGTCAACGCGATGTCAATCCAGTGGAGGATCGCTTCAATCCTTTTTGCTCAAGGAACGCGGCGAGCGCAGCAAGCTCAACTGGCCGGCGATCTTGGCGCCGTTGACTTCGTTTCGATTCAGGGCCTCGGCGGCCGCCTGCGCCAGGTCCGCATGGCGAATCAGGAAGCGGCGAATCGCATCCGGCCGGTCGCCTTTTCCCTTCGGAAGCAAGATGGGCGGCGGGGTCGTCAAGGCTTCGTTGAACAGCTGCACCGATTCCTGGGCGGCCTTCGGATGCTGCGGATCGTTGTCGCGGTGAGCCATGACGATCGCCTTGCCGAGGCGGCCGGCGAACCGCGTTGACAGCGTAGCGGCCGGTGCGGCCGGGAACGTTTCCTTTTCCATTGCTTCGAAGCGCGCCGTCGCTTCGTTTAATCTTCCCTCGCGCAGGTAAAGCAGGCCGAGTTCGATTGCCGCGGAGGTCCAGGTATCCGCGGGCGTTGAGCGATCCTGAACGATTGCGAGCAATTCGCGTTCGCGCGGCGTCACCAACTTCTTCTCGGGCAAGCGGATATCCGGCAAACCCGTGAGCGGTTGTGGCTCCGGTTTCGGCGGAGGCTTCCTGGGATGCACGATTGCCGCGGCTATCGCGCCGACCGACAGCGCGATGAGGCAAGCGACGCCGACGAAGGCCCAGCGCAGCCAGCGCCGCGGCCGGGCGAGCGGCCGGATCGCCGTCCCGGAATGCGACGAGAATCCTGGGGCCGCGGGGGTGTTGCCCGACGACGACAAGGCCAGTGGCACCGTGGCTGCGGGATTGGCCGAGCGGGCCGGCGCCGGGCCCGATTTCGCTCCGTGCGCTTCCTTCACCTTTCCCAGTTCGCGCAACAATTCCCGCGCCGACTGCGGCCGCTCCGCGGGCTTCTTCGCCATCAACCGATGAACGAGCGTACATAAATCGGCCGGCAAATCGGGGCGAAGTTCGCCCAAGGGCCGCGGGACATCAGTCAGATGCTTGAGCGCGACTTCCAGCGCCGTTGCCCCTTTGAACGGCGGCTCGCCGCTGAGCAGGTGATAGCTGGTGACGCCGAGAGAATAGAGATCGCTGCGGAAATCGACCTCTTGCCCCTGGGCCTGCTCCGGCGACAGGTAGAGCGGCGTGCCGAGCGTCACTCCACTTTGCGTCAGGTGGACCGCTTCGCCAGTGAAGAACCGCGACAGGCCGAAGTCCGTCACCTTCACTTCCACCTTGCGGGTCACGAGGATGTTCTCGGGCTTGATGTCGCGGTGGACGAGGCCTCGTTCGTGAGCCTTTTGCAAGGCGAGGGCGACCTGGCGGATGATGCTCAGTGCGATGGAGAGCTCGGGCGGCCCCTTGCGGGCCAGGTGTTCTCGCAAGTTGCGGCCATCCACGAATTCGAGGGCCATGTAGCGAAGGCCGTCGCTTTCGCCTGCCCCATATACCTGCACGATGTTCGGATGGTTGAGCGTGGCGACCGCTTCCGCCTCGGCCTGGAAGCGCAGCATGGCGGTCGCGTTGCCGGCGAGATCCTTGCGAAGCAGCTTGAGGGCGACCTGACGTTTGAGCGAGAGTTGCCGGGCGAGGTAGACTTGGCCCATGCCGCCCGCGCCGATCTTGCGGAGGATTTCGAACTCGCCGAGGGTTCGGCCGGTCAGGTCGGCGCCCGGGGAATCGACCGGCGCGGCTCCGCCGCTCGACACCGCCGTGAGGTGCGTCGCGAGGTTCGCATTCGATGAGGCCGCATCCGCCATCGCACCCGCTCCCTTATTGGTCGACGGATGTGGGCTTAGCACCATTTGCGTCGAGCGGCGCAGCCTCCTGGCGATTCAGGATCGGCGCATCGCCGGGTGGACGGTCGTTTTTTGCTCGCTCGATGAACTCCGTCGAGTCGCGCGGCAACATTGCAACATGGATGCGTACGAGAACCGTCTTCTCGCACCGGGTGTACTTCGAGCGACGTCGCGCAGGCTTCAATTCTTCGCTCAAGATATAATCTCCTGGAGACGCACGGTCGTGTCCGCTACCCAGGTATTCTCGCAGTACAGCTCGACGAGCACCACTCCCGGGCGTTCGAACGGGCACTTCGCAATCGCTACCGCGATTTGCAGCAGCGTGGTGCGATCGGGGAAAAACAAACGATGTGTCTCCGAGCAATCAATGAGTCTTTTGGTTTCCGCATCGCGAACGTCGATGTGCATTGACACCTCGCCAAGGCCTCCTAAAAGTTGCGCGAAACAGATAAAAGATTCCTGGACGTGAGGATAGGAATCGGGATGGATTGCATTGAAGAACCCATAAAGGTTCGTCATGCCCCCTTCAACATCCACTTCCTCGCAGAGATACAACGATTTCGCCACAGGCACTATGCTTGCCATCAATCACCTCGTTTTACCCAATAATCTCCGCGATTTTTTCGCCGTGGTCGACGTCGAGACGCTTGCGGGCGGGGATTTCCAGCTTCCGCGAATCGAGGCCGAGCTGATTCAAAATCGTCGCGTGGATGTCTGTGACGTAGTGGCGGTGCTCGACGGCGTGGAAGCCGATCTCATCGGTCGCGCCGTGGACGATGCCGCCTTTCAGGCAGCCGCCAGCCAGTAACGTTGTGAAGCCAAAGATGTGGTGGTCGCGGCCATCGCTGCCCTGGGTGCCGGGGGTGCGGCCGAACTCCGTCGCGAACACCACGATGGTTTCCTTGAGCAATCCCGTCCGCTTCAAATCCTGGAGCAAGCCGGCGATGGGCTGATCCACGGCGCGGCAATTCTTCGAATGGTTGGCCTTCAGGCCGCCGTGAGCGTCCCAGACGCCGGCGCCGCCAGCCCCGTGTTGAATCTGGATGAAGCGGACGCCGCGTTCGACCAGCCGCCGCGACGCAAGCAGCTGCATTCCGAAGTCGCGCGTCTCGGAGCGGTCGATGCCGTATAGCTTTTTGGTCGCCGCCGGCTCCTTGGCGAAATCGAGCACCTCGGGCAGCGATTTCTGCATGCGGAAGGCCAGTTCATAGCTCTTGATGCGGGCATCGAGAGCCGCGTCGTGCGGATACTCGGCGGAGCGTAGCTTGTTCAACTTCGCGGAGAGTTCGAACCCGGCCTTCTGCTCCGCGGCCGTCACCGGGCCTTCCGGCTTGCCGTAATCGAGCGGGTTCGCCGGATCGACGCGGAGCGGCACCGCGTCGTGCGCCGGGCCGAGGTAATGCCCGTCCTTGATGTTCCAGTATTCGCGTTTGCCCATGCTGATGAACTGCGGCAAGTTCTCGTTGAGCGTGCCGAGGCCGTAATGAACCCAGGCGCCGAGCGTGGGGAATTCACCATCGAGCATGTGCCGGCCGGTGTGGAACTGCGTCTGGGCGCCGTGATTGTCGTCCGTGGTGTAGGTGGAGCGAATCACGGCGATGTCGTCGATGCAGGAACCGATGCCCGGCAGCCAGTCGGAGACTTCGATGCCGCTCTTGCCGTATTTCTTGAAACCGACCTGCAAGGGAAGCAGCTTGTTGCGCTGTTGGCCGTTGGCGTCGTTGATGACCACGACGCGGGCCAGTTTGAGCTTGGCGGGGTTTTGTACGTCTTTGAAGGGCGTCTCGGCGATGGTCTTGCCGGCGTACTTGGTGAGCGCCGGCTTGGGGTCGAACGTTTCCATGTGGGAAACGCCGCCGTTCATGAACAGCCAGATGACGGACTTGGCTTTGGGGGCGAAGTGCGGTTTGCCGGTGGGGTCGGCGCCGCGGCCGTCGCGGTGCAAGAGCGCGGCCAGTGCAAGCCCCGAAAAGGAATGAAGAAAGGCCCGGCGCTGGAACATGGACAACGACCCCCGAGTTTGGGGTTATTATCGCATATCCGCGGCGATTCTGGTACGGGATTTCCGATTAGCCGCGACCCAGCGGGGAGCGCGAGACTTTCGCGCTCCCCGCTAGGTTGCGGCCAAACAGGGACGCAAAAACAAAACCCACCTCGTTCGCGGGTGGGTGGTTGAGTTCCTCGCATCGCTGTCAAATCAGGCGGAGCACGGCATTGGCGGCATCCGATTCCCTAGAGAAGCCGGCGCCGACGAAGCGCGCGAAGCGCTCGGAACGCGGAGTCGGTTCGCCGACCAGTACGATCTTCAGCTTGGGCCGCGACAGCCGCAGTTTGGCGCAGGTGAGGAAGCCGCTCTCGCCGCCGGCTTCGACCGGGAGCACCACGGCCGCCGTGCGGTTGCGAATCGCCAGGGCGTGCAAATCCGCGGGAGTCGCGGCCGAGCAAACATCCAGCCCCATCAGATAGAGGTAGTCCGCGGCGCTGGCGGCAAATCCGGGCCCGCCGGCGAGCACGACGCGCGGCGCCTTCCGCTTGGCGTCCTTCTCCCGCAGTAGACCACAGCCACCGCCGCCGTAATTGGTTCGATTGCCGTTCATGCGACCCCCTTTCGACTCCCACCAGACACGTTGCCTGCCAGGATGTTCGCATCCCATAGGCAGAACTTGCGCCGGCTTCCGAAAAAACCGCCTGGAATGAAAAATGCGTTAATCGCGAAAAACTCCTGAAGTCAGTCGGAAGCCGCTATCTGGTGCGGCCTTCCGACGAATGCAGCCCGAGACAATTCGCCCGCAACCGATGCGGCGAACGGGCATGGCGAGATAAGGAAGATACGGGGACAGGCATCGATTGTCGAGGTCGGATGCCGCCGAATTGGGCAAGAAAATGCAGTCGCGTATCCGCTTTTCAGAAAGTTTTACCGAGGCGATATCTTTTGCCTGAGGTCATTGACGGACCAGTGTCATCAGCGTGAGTTCCGGTCGGCAGTTGTAGCGCATGGGTGGCGTCACGGTTCCCAGCCCTCGCGAAACGTACACTTGCGTCATTGGAGCTCGCACCAGCCCTTGTAAGTATTTCTGGCCGTAGCGGCTCGGTACGATCGGGGCGCCGTAGCCGGGAATGTAAACCTGGCCGCCGTGGGTGTGGCCGCTGATGACGAGGCCGACGCGCGGGTCGCGCAGCTTCTCGGCGAAATCCGGATTGTGGCTGACCACGAGGCACGCGTCTTCGGGGGTCGCGTCGGCGAGCGCCGGCCGCGGATCCGGCTTGCCGAACCACAAGTCGTCCACCCCGGCCAGGCGCAGGCGGTTTGAACCGCGTTCCAGCCACACCCCACGATTGGTCAGTTCTTGTATTGGCGTGGCCGCGAAGGCGGAGCGCATTTCCGGCATCCCGCTTTGGTAATCGTGGTTGCCGAGCACGCCGAAGACGCCGAGCGGGGCATCGAGCCCGGCGAGCACTTCGAAGCAAGGCTGCACGTAGTTCGGATGCTTGCTGATGTAGTCGCCTCCGAGCAGAATTAAGTCGGGGGCGAGCGCCAGAGTGGTGCGGACGATCGAGGCGACGTAATCGAGCGCGATGAACGGCCCGTGGTGGATGTCCGTGAGAAAAGCGATGCGGAGGGAATCGAACTCGGCGGGGAGGCGCGGCAACGCAATCGTTGGCCGCTCGATGTGCACCGAGCCCGCTTCGTACAAACCGTACGAGGCCGCCATGACCGGCGTGGTCGGAACGGCCGCCGCTAGAGCCGATTTCAAAAACGTCCGTCGCTGCATGTGCCGAATTCCGCCTTCCACTTAAAAGGATATTCGCCGACAGGGGGAGGTCGCCAGAGCGGAATGGATGGAACGAGCAGGATTCTTGGGCCTGTTCGCAAACGGATCGAACGCAAGCGCGCCTTCATGCGAGGCCGCAAAAAACCGCAGCAACGATCACAGGCCGCAAAGAAGCA
>DATNBQ010000070.1:0-7459 GCA_035571955.1 Urbifossiella sp.
TGCCGCGGGTAGAGGGCGTACTCGCCGGCGGCGAATTCGAGAATGCTCGTGAACAGCGGAACCTCGGCCGGCGCCAGTGCCTCGCGCCCCTGTGCGAACTCCTGTAGCGACTTGTCGAAGTGGTGGACTTCGCCTTCGGACTTGCGCCAGGCGACGAGCAGCCAAATGGCGGCGACCAAAACGAGAATCGGGGCGCCGATGAGCGTGCCGACGAAGAGCCGCCGCTTCAGTGAGATCGGTTCGAGTTCCTGCTCGGCGCCGCCCCCTTCGGTCCATGCCGTCTTGGAAACGACCCTGGCCTCGGCATCGATGACATCGGCGGGCTTCTCGAAGTTCTCCTTGGCCAGGCTCGGCTTGTTGACGCCGCCGGTCCGCCAGTCTTGCGGTGCGTCGCCCTTCTTGGGCATCGGCACCTTGACGCGCTGGCGGCACTCCTCGTTCGGGCAAAGCGTGTTCTTGCCGGCTTTCTCGAACGGTTCGGTCCACTCGTGGGCGCAGTAATCGCACTTGACCAGAATGGCTTTTTCGGCGGCTTCGGCCTCGCGTTCCTGTTCGGAATCGTCGAGGGCCTTGAGGGCGGCGGCCTCGATGTCGGCGGGGCTGGCGAGCACGGGCGCCGCGCGGCGCGGCCCTTCCGGAACCACGCCGCCCAACTCTGCGATGGACAGTCCGACCGGCTCCGGAATCGTGATGACCTTGCGGCAGTCCGGGTTCTTGCAGGTCGCGCGCTTCCCCGCCAACTCGTCCTTGAGCTTGTACGGGTGATTGCAAAGCGGACAATTGAAGACGATCGCCATGATGCGAAACCCGCATTGGCAGCGGGGCAAAACTGGGAGAAGATGCATTCCTACCGGAACGCGCGTTCGACGTGTGGCGCCCCGCGCCAACTCCGTTGTGAAGTCTATCGGAATCGGCCGCCGGTTGGAAGAAGCGTCTCGCCTCGCCGCGTTCCAACGGTACGCAGCTCGAAAGTTGGTGAATCTTTGGTTCACTTCGACACCTTTGAGAGCATCATCGAGAACTCACCCGAGCGAAAGGGCGAGCATTTGGTGTGAAGTCGGGCGGAGTGCGGTGCGAATGACATCGAGCCAGCCAGCCCAACGCCTCTCCCCGTTGGGGAGAGGCCGCAATCTCGCGCCAGCGAGATTGCGGGTGAGGGGTCTTGTTTCACGAATCCAGCCCCTCACCCGGTTGGCTCGCTGCGCTCGCCAACCACCCTCTCCCCAACGGGGAGAGGGTCAGAAAGGTGGTCGGCTCCATGTCATTGCTGTCTTAAACGACAGCAGGCGGTCAGATCCGCGGCTTGTATCGGAGCGAGAAAGCAGTGGTAATCATTCTGGCAACTGGCCAATTGAACGGATGCTCAGCAACAAATGTGACGCCTCGCCGCGTTCCAACATCAACTGGCTCGCCGGGTTCAACCGCGGATCGTATCTCAACACAATGCACTGCCAGGGGAGGAATCATGCCATACAGCGCCCAGATTAGCCGCACCAACCCTGCCTGCATCTTGCTGCTCGTCGATCAATCGAAGTCGATGGACGAGCCGTTCATCGGCCTGGCCGAGCAGTCCAAGGCGGCGTTCCTCGCCGACGCCGTGAACCGCTTGCTGCAGAACCTGGTGCTTCGTTCGGCCAAAGCCGACGGCGTTCGCGATTACTTCCACGTCGGCGTGATCGGCTACGGCAAGCAGGTGAAGGCCGGGCTGGGCGGCCAGCTTCCGCACAATGCCCTGGTGCCGATCAGCCAGCTCGGCGATCACCCCTTGCGCATCGAGAACCGCAAGAAGTTGGTGCCGGACGGCGCCGGCGGCATGCTCGAGCAGACGGTGAAGTTCCCGGTCTGGTTCGATGCCGAGGCGAGCGGCCCGACGCCGATGTGCGAGGCGTTCGCGGCGGCCGGCCTGGCCATCACCGGGTTCATCGCGCGCTACCCGAACGCATACCCGCCGATCGTGCTCAACCTCACGGATGGCATGCCGAGCGACGGCAACCCGCAGGCAAACGCTCGCGCCGTCCGCAACCTCGCCACCAATGACGGCAACGCCCTTGTCTTCAACCTGCTGCTCTCCTCTCAACCGGGGCTGTCGGTCTACTTCTTGGCATCGGAGGCGGCGCTCTTGAGCGACTATTCGAAGCTGCTATTCCGGATGTCGAGTGAGTTGCCGCCGCGGATGTGGGATGCGGCGAAAGCCGAGGGGTTCCCGCTGGCGCCGGGGGCGCGCGGCGTCGTCTACAATGCCGACCCGACGGCCGTCGTGCGCTTCCTGGATATCGGCACCCGCATCGCGCCGGCCCCCGGCGCCCGGTGAGTGCATGCTGGCATCCCGTGTCAAAGCTCTCGCCCGACGCTGCCGAACGGGGTATTGTGGAACGGTGCGGAGCGCTCGGCTCCGCCTCGCGGCTAAACTTATGTTGTTACTCGGTCAACAGAAAACGCGGACGTGTCAATCGCTCGATCGGCGGGCGTTCGTGCAGATCGGTGCGTCGTCGGTGCTCGGCTTGTCGCTGGCGGATCTACTCCGTGCCAGCGCAGCGGGCCGCACGCCGGGCGCCGCCAAGTCCGTCATTCTGTTGTGGTTGTGGGGCGGTCCCAGCCAGCTCGATACCTTCGACCCGAAGCCGCACGCATCACTCGATTACCGCGGCCCGTTCAGCACCATCCCCACCAGGATTCCCGGCGTCCGCTTCTGCGAACTCTTCCCGCAACTGGCGGGCCTCACCGATAAGCTGGCCGTGATTCGCACGCTGACCACCCAATCGAACGATCACGGCATCGCGGGGACGATCGGCCTCACGGGCAGCGCGGCGGGCGGCCAGGGGCTCGGCGGCAAGGCGCTGCAAGGCTCCCCGCGACCGGCACTCGGCGCCGTTGTCGCCAAGGCCTCGGCAAAGCGCGGCGCCAACCGCGGCCTTCACCCCTTCTTCGTCATCGGCGGCAAACTGCACCAGGGGAAGAAAGCGATCATTGGCGAAGGAGGCGGGCCGTTCGGCGCCGGCTTCGATCCCTTCCGGCTCGAGTACAACCCCGCGACGGGAACCAAGGTACCCGCCTTGCAACTGCCTCCCGAACTCACGTTGGAACGCCTCGCCAATCGGCAGACGCTGCTCGATGCGATGGGAAAGATGGAACGCCGCACCGATGAACTGGCGGTATCCGGCGCCCTGGACGATTACCGGTCGCGGGCTCTGGCCATGCTCACCAATCCGGCGGCCGCCGCACTCTTCGATCTGGCCAAGGAACCGTCTTCGGTTGCGGATCGCTATGGCCGTACCCGCTTCGGCCAGAGTTGCCTCCTCGCGCGCCGCCTCGTCGAGGGCGGTATTCCCTTCGTGCAAGTGAACTGGAGCGACCACGTCGAGGCGGAGGAAGATGCCGGCGACGGCGGCTGGGACCACCATTACCGGAACTTCCAGATCATGCAGGATCGCCACGCGATGTGGCTCGATCGGGCGATGGCGGCCTTGCTCGGCGACTTGCAGGAACGCGGCTTGCTCGGTTCGACGCTGGTGCTGGCGGTCGGCGAGTTCGGCCGTTCGCCGAAGATCAACGACAAGGCCGGCCGCGAGCACTGGCCCGGCTGTTATTCGGCGCTGTTGGCCGGCGGCGGCGTGGCGGGAGGCCGCGTCGTCGGAACGAGCGATGCCCGCGCCGAGAAACCCGCCGATACGCCGCTGACCCCCGCGGACCTGCACGCCACGGTGCAACACCTCGTCGGCTTGACCAGCGAACAGATCACGGGCATCGGTCTGATGCCCGTGGGCCGCGTGATTGAGGAACTGTTTTAAGGCTGCGGATTCACTTCGCGCGGATGTCGTAGCAGTACAGATAATCCCCTTCGCGCAAATACAGATGTCCGTCGCTGATGACCGGGTGCGCCCACGATGCGCCGTTCCGCTTCGGGGCGTGGAAAGAACCGACCTCCTCGTACTTGTCCGCGACGGCCTTGACGAGTGCCATCGTGCCGTTGTCGTAGTGGAAGTAGAGCCGGCCGTCGGCGTAAGTCACGGAGGCCGAGCCGCCCCCTTCGCCCTGGCCGTCCTGGCGCTTCCACTGAAGTTTGCCGGTCTTGAAGTCGGCGCAGAAAGGGTGGCCGGAATCGTCGGTGTCGCCGTAGACGAGATCGCCGACCTTGATGACGCCGCCGTGCTTGTTGGTCAGTTCGCGCTTGTAGTAGACCTCCTCGGCGGAAACGGCCTGGCCGTCGGCCTTGAGTTTCATGAGCGAGGCGCCGCGGCCGTAGCCGATGCTCGAGAAAACGAAGTCGTCCAGCACGATGGGCGTGGGGATGTTGGCGGTGTTGCCGCCGAGCTTCTCGTGGGTCCAGAGCACCTTGCCGTCGGTGCTGATGCCGACCAGTCCGCCGTTGAACAGTTGTACGTACTGCTTCACGCCGCCGGCATTCGAGATGACGATGGATGAGTAGCCGGCCTCGGTGTGGCGGGTGTGGATCGGGCACTTCCAGACCGTTTCGCCGGTTTTCTTGTTGAAGGCAGCGATGGTCGCTTCATCGCCGCCGGGCGTGACGAGAACGCGGTCGCCATCGACGAGGGGCGATTCGCAGTAACTCCAGCCGCCCTTCTTGCCGCCGAACTCCTTCTCGAGATTGCGATGCCAGACCTGCTTGCCGTCCTTGTCGATGCAGACGAGGTCGCCTTTTTGTCCGAGTGCGAAGATGAAGTCGCCGTCGACGGTGGGAGTGCAGCCGAGGTTGCCTCCGGCCGGACCGACTTCGCTGGCCCAGAGTTGCTTGCCGTCCCTGGTGTCGAGGGCGACGAGGTAGGAAAGCTGGCCGCGGTTCTTCTTCTTGTCGGCCTTCTTGTCCGGCGAGTTGCCGAGCGTGTAGATGCGCCCCTTGGCGATGCTCACGGTGGAATAGCCGCCGCCCAGGCCCTTGGTGCTCCATTCGAGGGACGGCCCGTCGGCGGGCCAGCTTTGCAAAAGGCCGGTTTCCTTCGAAACGCCGTCGCGGTTCGGCCCGCGGAACTGCGGCCAGTCCGCGGCCGCCAAGGGCGCGGTAAACAGTCCGAGAATCGCCATAATGGCGAGACGCCGAAGATGCGGCATGGAAGGCTCCTGGAGAAGAGACAGGCGGAGTGTGGGGCAGGCGTCGACAGTGCGATCATATCCGCCGGCATCCAACCTGTCACGGGCAAAGACTCGCATAGCCGCCGACCCTGCGAGGAGCGCGCAGCGGCCGGTCTTCCCGCTGGGTTGCGGCTATGCGGCGTTCCCCACCTCTCCCAAACGGCAAAGTCCATTCCGCTGATACTCGGGCATCTCGCGCCCGATCAAAGTGCGTGTTCTATGCTTCCGCGGGACGATTATTCCTGCGGGAAGACAGGCCATGCGGTTCATCATTGCGTCCGAGTTTTACCAGCAGATGCTCCAGGTGCCGTACCACACGCCGGATTGTTACGTCCGGCCGGGCGAGTACCTGCACCACATGTACATCGACGGCGTCAAGTACACGATCGCCCCGGCCGTGGTCGATTGCCTGGCGGAAGCGGAAAAACGCGAGGATCAGGAGGCGATTCGCCACCTGCGGTTGCACCAGCTGCACTATGACGGGCTTTTGGCCGACGCCCAGCGCGGCGGCGACCTCGAAGGCGTCACCCTCATCGGCGACCCGCCCCCCACCGACGAAGAAGCCGCCCCCACCGAACGCAACCACTATGCCCCACGCGTCCCCGTCCGCTGGGAAGACCTCGGCCTCGAACTGCCGTTCATTTTCGACCTCACCCTTCGCACCATCTTCACCCGCGGCCAGATGACCGGCGGCGACCTCGCCCGCGAAATGACCATTCCATTCGCGGTCATCAACCCCGTCTTCCAGGCCATGCGCAAACAGTCGCTGATCGACATCGTCGGCCAGCGCGGGTCGAGCGGCGACGCCAGTTTCATCTACGAAATCAAGCCGCCCAAGGGAACCTCCGGCGTCCAGGAGGCGATGGATAAGACGACGTACATTGGCCCGGCGCCGGTTCCCTTTTCCGATTACGTGGAAGCGGTGCTGGCCCAGACAGTGAAGAAGCTCACCGTCACGCGGCGGAGCATTCGCAAGGCCTTCGAAGACCTCGTCATCACCGACGACGCCTTCAACGAAATTGGCCCGGCCATCAACTCCGCTCAATCGATCTTCTTCTTCGGCTACCCCGGCAACGGCAAAACCAGCGTCGCAGAACGCATCACCCGGCTCATCGGCGATTCCATCTTCGTTCCCTACGCCATCGAGGCCAACGGCCAGATCGTCAAGGTCTTCGATCCGATCCAGCACACCCGCATCGCGGAAAAGGACGAAGGGCCCGTGAGCGAAACGTCGTTCTTGAAGAAGGCCGTTTCCCACGACCAGCGCTATGTGCGGGTGCGGCGGCCGACCATCGTCGTCGGCGGCGAATTGACGCTGCCCATGCTCGACTTGAAGTACAACAGCACCGGCAAGTTCTACGAAGCCCCGCTGCAAATGAAGGCCAACGGCGGCATCTTCATGATCGACGACTTCGGCCGCCAACAGGTCCGCGCCATGGACCTCCTCAATCGCTGGATCGTGCCTCTCGAAAAGAAATACGACTACCTCAACACCGTCAACGGCACCAAGATTGAAGTGCCGTTCGACGAGATTCTGATCTTCTCGACGAACCTCGACCCGAGCCAGCTGGCGGACGAGGCGTTCCTGCGGCGAATCAAGTTCAAGATCGAAATCCGCGATCCGGACGAGGCGCAGTATCGAGCGATTTGGGAACTGGTCTGCCGGGGCAAGCGCGTCGATTTCGACGAGCGCGGCGTCGATTACTTGATTGAGAAGTGGTATCGGCCGACGAAGCGGCCGTTCCGGATGTGCCAGCCGCGCGACATCCTCGATCAGATGATGTCGATCGCCAAGTACAACATGGAGCGCGTGAATTTCAGCCCGGACCTGATCGATGCGGCGTGCGCGACGTACTTCATCAGCGCCGCCAAGGACTTCGGCGCCAAGGTGCGGATGGAATAATTGGCAGGCGTTGCCCGCTCGGCTCCGCGGACTCCGCCTCGCGGCTTATCATTAATGATCCTGGAAATAGGCGATGGCCAGGGGAATTGCCTGATTGACCGCGTTGAAGTGGTCGCCATCCACTTCGATGGCTTGCACGTCGCGGCCGGCCGCGGCGGCTTTCTCTGCCAGCGCCGGCGTGCTGAACATCAACAGGAATTCGTCGCCGCCGTAGTAAAGGCGCGTTGGGCATTTGAAGCTCTTCGGGAATGCCAGCGGCGAACGCATTGCCAGTTCCTGGCGGTCCTCGGTATTGAACGGGTAAGCGTCTCAATTATGGGTAACGCTAGGCTCAGCCTCGGACCGTCGAGCGATGCTCGGCGTGCATTCGGTTGACCATTCTTGCGGGAATGTTACGCTTTTTACGGCTCAATTCCCGGAAGGAGCATCGTCATGCAAGCGACCCACCCAAAGGCCGGCTTTCGGCCG
>DATNBQ010000071.1:0-5005 GCA_035571955.1 Urbifossiella sp.
CGGCATGGTATCGGCCAGGGTGCCGTCGCAATCGAAGATGAGCCCGCGGGTGCCCGCTGGCGGCGTCCAAATTCCTGATGCCATTCCTTTGCTGTAGCGGCGATCCACGCTGACAACAAGACCGCCGCACCGTAAGATTGGAGGGCGAGCCGCTAGCTCCGCGTCGCGGCAAATCCGGGAACGATCAACCGATGAAGCTGCTTTCCATCTTCGCGCTCGGTCTGTTTTGTGGTTCCTCGCTCGCCGCCGAGCCCGCCCCGTGGGCGGCCTATCGAGGCAACCCCCAGCGCACCGGCAACACCGATAACCAACCCGGCCCGGCAAAACCCACCGTCCTCTGGTCGCTCAAATCGCAGGACCACTTCGTCGCCTCGCCCGTTGCCATCGGCGACAAGTTCTACATCTCCGGGCTTGGCGGCTTCAATCGACCGACAATCGCGCTTTACCCATTTACCAAGCCCGAGCCTATCTGGTCCAAGTCCGCCCCGTACTTGAAGCTCGCCTCGGTCAGTTCCCCCGCGTACGACGCCGAGCATAAAGTGCTCGTGCTCGGCGACGGCATGCATCAAGACGCTGGCGGGCTCTTGCACTGCCTCGACGCTGCCACCGGTCGACCGCTCTGGGAACTGCCACTGCCCGGCGACCTCAACCACCTCGAAGGCGGCCCGACCATCCTCGGCGGCAAGGTCTACATTGGCGGCGGCGCCGCGGGCGCCCTCTGCGTCCAACTCGACAGGGCCACCCTCGACGGTAAAGAACTGTCCCTCGCCGAGATCGCCAAAAAGCAGGACGCGAAATGGAAGGAACTCCTCGCCCAGTACGAAGTGCAGAAGAAGAAGGATCCGGACTTCGCCATTCCTCCCAACGACGACATGCTCCTCAAGCCGGCCCCGAAAAAGGTCTGGCAGGTGGGGCAAGGGAAGTGGCACGTCGATGCGCCGATCAACGCCATCGGCGACCGCATCCTCGTTCCCACGTCGTTCCTCGAAAAGGAAAAGGTCGGCGAACGAGCTCTCTATTGCCTCAATGCCGCGACCGGCGAAACGCTCTGGAAGGCCGATTTGGCCCTGAATCCGTGGGGCGGCGCGAGCGTCGCCGGCAGCACCGTCATCGTTCCCGGCAGCACCATCGGCTACTATTTCAACGAAGTAAAGAGCGGCAAGGGAAGCCTGGCCGCGTTCGACCTGGCCACCGGCAAGCCGAAGTGGAAGAAGGACGTGCCGGGCGGCGTGGTCGGCTGCGTCGCCATCGCCGACGGCCTGGCCGTTTGCACCGCGACCGACGGCAAGGTCCGCGCCTATCGAATTGCCGACGGCGACCGCGCCTGGATTTACGACGCCAAGTACAACATCTTCGCCCCGCCCGCGATTGCCGGCGGCGTGGTTTATATTGCCGACCTGCAAGGAACCGTTCACGCGATCGACTTGAAGACGGGCGCGCCGAAGTGGGCGTTGCCGCTGGCCAAGGATGCGGCCGTCGCGGCGCCCGGCATGGTTTACGGCGGCGTCATCGTCCACGGCGGCAAGATCGTCGTCGCGACGTGCAATCTGGAAGGCCCGAACGCCCGCAAGCCGACGGCCATCGCGGTGATCGGAAGCAAGTAGTTTAGCCGCGACGCGGAGTCCGCGGAGCGGAGCGCGTTAAGGAGCCCCTCATGCGAATCGAGTTCACCCTGGCGCTCGCCGCGTCGATCGTTGCCGTGATGGCCCGCGGCGCCGAACCCAAACCATCGCTCACCGGCGTCACCGTGAATCCCGAGAAGCGCACGGTCACCGTGGCGGCCAAGGTGGCGCCGCGCAAGCTGCCCAAGCTCGATCAGGTGTATCCCGTCGAGCTCATTGCCGGGTGGGGCGCTCCCAGGGGCGCCAAGGCCCACGAAATCGTCGTGGCGATCGACGTCAATCCCTCCGAGGTTCACAAGGGACTCGAAGCCCTCGGTCTCAAACCGGGTAAGCCGGCCAAGGGGGAAAATGCCAAGGCCGAAGGGCCGCTCGTGAACGTCTTCTTCGAAGTGCCGGCGGCCGATGGCTCGATCAAGCGCCTGTCGATGGACAAGGTGCTGCTCGATCCGAAGTCGAAGAAACCGGCCCCAAAAATGACCTTCCGCTTCACCGGTTCGGTGATGTCCGCGACCGATCCGAACAAGCCGAACGAGAAGAAATACGGCGCGGATTTAACCGGCACGCTGATTGCGCTCTTTCCGGTGACGGATGAAACCGTGCTGCAAACCGACTGGACGATGAAGGAAGAGAAGTATTTGAAGCTGGACGTAAACGCGGCGGTGCTGCCGAAGGAAGGTAGTCCCATCAAGCTGGTGATCGAGGTTCCAAAGAAGTAGCCCCCGGCGCCGCAGAGAGATTTTCCCAAGTCGCTAACTCGCTTGCGGGTGAGCGACCGCAAACAGGATGGTTCCGATGGTTCGATTCGCGTGGATTCCCTTGTTCGTGTTGGCATCGTGCAGCCAGCCATCGCCGCCAGCGCCGCCCGAAGTGCGCGTGGCAGCCGCGAAGCCGACGCCAACGGAACCGGATGCCAAACCTCCGGCGCCGGAAGAGAAGCTACCGCCCGAACCGCCGCCTGCAGAGAAAGAGGAGCCGCCGCCGGTCTTCCCGTTCCCGGACGACGCCGCGGGCAAAGCATTGCCGGCCGTGGTGGCGCCGCGACAGCCGGCACCGCCGCCGGTGGAAAAGTTCGGCCAAGCGCCAACGACCCGCCGCGTTCCCGGCAAGGTGATCGAGCCATCCTCGTTGCCCAGGGCGCGATACGCCCCGCCGCCGCTTTTGCTCAGCGGTCCGGCCAGCGCCGCCATCGCGGCCCCGAGGGAACGCATTCCGCTTGACCTGGGCTTCGGCGCCTCCGCCGTTCCCGCCAGGCCGCTTCTCCCCGAATCGCCCGGCATCACGCTGAAAGCTCGCGATGTAAAACGACCGCCGGTCCTTCCTTCCCTGGGCCGGCAACTGTCCGATCGCGCCAGCCTCGACGACCCGACGGCCGAGCCAGGCAATGCCGCGATCGTGAGCCGATCGCCGACATTCATTCTGGGTGTGGCGTCCTTCTTGAAAGTCGCTTTGCCCGATCCGTTCGAACTGGCCGAACAAGTGAAAGGACTGATTCCGGCGAAAGCGGAGCCGAGCGCCGCCCCCGTTCCCGTGAATCCTCAACGCATCAAGTGATGCCGTAGTTCTTCAGCGCGTCGCGGTTCAACTCCACCCCGAGCCCCGGCTTCTCGGGAATCGGCAAAAAACCTTCTGCATCCACCTTGAACGGCTCGGCGATAATCTCCTCGATATACGGCGACGGCGTGAGGTACTCGACGTAGCGGGCCACGGGCATCGCCGCCGAGAGTTGCAGGTCGGCGGCCAGGCCGATCGCCGTGTTCCAGCCGTGCGGAACCCATTGCACGTTGTGTTCGTAAGCCATCCAGGCGATTCGCCACGCCTCGGTGAGGCCGCCGCACTTGGTGCAATCCGGCTGCACGATGTCCACGGCATGCTGTTGCAAAAGCGGCCAGAAGCTTTGCCGCCGGGTCAGCACCTCGCCGGTGGAAATGGGCAGCGGGGCGTGGCGACGGAGTTCGGCGAAGCCCGCGAAATCGTCCGGCGGCAACGCTTCCTCGAACCAGACCACCTCGTAATTGGCGAGCATTTGTGCAGTGCGAAGGGCCCACTTGTAGCCCTGCGGCCAGTAGGCGTCGCTGCCGCCGGCGTCGATCATCAATTCCACGCCCGGCCCCACGGTCTCGCGGGCCGTGCTCACCAGCTTCTCGTCGAGTTTCGCATCGACGCGGCCAAACGGCTTCCAGCCGAGCTTGATGGCCTTGAATCCGCGCGCCACGGCCTGCTTCAACTTCTCGCGCAGCTTGTCCGGGTAATCGAACAGCAGCGACCCGTACGGTTTGATGCGCTGGCGATAGTTGCCGCCAAGGAGCCGCGACACAGGCTGCTGCGTCACCTGTCCGAATAGATCCCAGAGGGCGATGTCGATGCCGCTGATGGCATGTTCGACGGCGCCGCCGCGCCCTTGCCAGAATGTGTTCTGTCGTAGTTTTTCGGAGACGCGGGCCGGTTCGTCGATGCGTTCTCCGACGAGGAATGGCCGCAAGAGCTTCACGCCGCCTTCCACGAGCGCCTTGCTCGTGAAGACGCTGCCGACCCCGATGCGGCCGTCTGTCGCGATCACCTCGACGATGGTGTGAACGTTGTCCTCGGGCACGAGTTCCTCGGCCCAGCCGCCCTCGACGGTGCCTCCAGTGAGCCCGGTCAAGCGAAGATCGGCGATGCGCATGGAACCTCCGGCGAAAGCGTCCAGCAATCCTATTGACGGAGCCGCGACCGTGGGCGACACTCCGGATGATCGCTCGCTCACGGTGGCCATTGCGAGTTCGCCATGCCGCTGCGGCTTTCCGCGTTCCCCAAGTGCTATCTCGAGACCATCGCCGCGGCGCGGACCATGACGGTGTTCGACTGGATCGCGATGGCCCGGCAACTCGACGCCGACGGCCTCGAAATGTACGACGGCTTCTTTACGAGCCTGGAAGCGAGCTACCTCGATTCGGTGGCCGAGGCGATCCACGGGGCCGGGTTCGCGATGCCGATGCTCTGCTGTTCGCCGGACTTCACGAACCCAAATGCCGATGGCCGCAAGCGGGCCGTCGACCGCGAAATCGCAATGATCCGCGCAACGCACCGGCTCGGCGGCCGCGGCGCGGTCTGCCGCGTCCTCAGCGGCCAGCGCTATCCGAACGTCGGCCGCGAGCAGGGGCTCGCCTGGGTCGTGGAATGCATCGAGGCCGTGCTCCCCGCCGCCCGAGAACACGGCATCGTCCTCGGCCTCGAAAACCACTACAAGGACAGTTTCTGGAGCTACCCCGAATTCGCGCAAAAGAAGGACGTGTTTTTCGAACTGGTGAACGCCATTGCCGACCGCGACAACTTCGGCGTGCAGTACGACCCGTCGAACGCCATCGTCGCCGGCGACGACCCGATCGAATTGCTGCGCGGCATCG
>DATNBQ010000072.1:0-5869 GCA_035571955.1 Urbifossiella sp.
CGCATCACCGCCGTCATCCCGTATTACGGCTATGCCCGGCAAGACCGGAAGGACATGGGCCGGGTGCCGATCAGCGCCAAGCTCGTGGCGGACCTGCTCACGACGGCCGGGGCGCATCGGGTGCTTTGCCTCGATTTGCACGCCGCCCAGATTCAGGGCTTCTTCAACATTCCCGTCGATCACTTGTATGCTTCCAAGGAGATCACGGCCCACGTTCGCTCGCTCGGCATTCCCAAGGACGATCTCGTGGTGCTCAGTACGGACGAGGGGAACGTGAAGAAATCGCTGAAGTATCAGCAGGCACTCGGCGGGCAGATCGCCGTGGTCGACAAGCGGCGGAGCAGCGCGACCAAGACCGAAGCCGCGCACTTGATCGGCGCCTCGGTCGACGGCAAAACCGTGGTCATCTTCGACGACATGATCTCGACGGCGGGCAGCCTGGTGAATGCGGCGGCGATCGCCCGCAAGCACGGGGCGCGGAAAATCTACGCCTGTGCCACCCACGGCCTCCTGGTCGATCAGGCGATCAACCGGCTCCGCGAATCCGGGCTCGAGCAGATTGCCGTGACCGATAGCATCCCGTTGCCGAGCGAAAAGCAGTTGCCCAACGTCAAAGTGATCTCCGTGGGGGCTCTGCTGGCGAACGCGATCCGCCGGATTCACGAAGATCAATCGATCAGCGAGCTGTTCAACGACGAAAAGGCGTGATCGATCAGCCGCGGCGAATCCCTTGGCACCGGCTTCCAGCCGGTGGCGCAAACGGAGACACCGGCTGGAAGCCGCAAACGGAGACACCGGCTGGAAGCCGGTGCCACCAAAGAAAACCGGTGAGTCATGGCCAACGTGCGCTTGACGTGCCCGGCCTGCAATGCCGAACTCGAGATCGGCGCCGAGCACCTCGGCCAGGAGATCGAGTGCGGCAACTGCCTGCGGCCATTCGTCGCGGAAGTCCCGCGCGACCGCTCCGAACGCCGCCGTCAACGCGATGAGGATGACGACGACGATCGCCCGAGCCGCCGCCGACGCACTCGCCGTTCCCCCAGTTACGACGACGACTTCGATTACAACCCGGAACGAACTTCCGGCGCCAGCGGTGTCGCCGTGGCCGCCCTCGTCCTTGGCATCCTCTCCTTCCCACTGCTCTGCTGTTGCCATTTGAACGTGCCGGTCGCGATCGCGGGGATTGTGTGCGGCATTCTCGGCCTGCAAAAGAACTCGCAAAGCCGGGGAATGGCCCTCGCCGGCCTGATTTTGAGCATTCTTTCGCTGGTCGCCTCCGTCGGCCTCGTCGCCGTTGGCGTCGGACTGAACATGTTCAATCCGAACAATCCTGGGCAGTTTAAATTCGGGAACTGAGCAACGAGCATGAGACGACTCGCGGGAATGACGTGCTTACTGGCATTTGGCTGCGGCGCGCCAACGCCGCCGCCGGCGACGCACCGGGAAGCCGCGGAGCCGACCCACTCCCACGAACGGGACAAGATGAAGCTGGCCGATCTCGGCAAGAATCATCACGCCGGGCTCACGGCGCATCTCTCTTCCAGGAGCGGCAACGAACTGGATGTGTTCATCGAGTCAGCCGACGACGCCCATACGCCGACGCCACTGCCCATTGCGAAGTTGCTCGCCACCGCCATTACCGCAGATGGCAAGGCCCATCAACTGCTGTTCGAGCCTTCGGAGCCGGAGGAACGCAAAGGCGACCCGCCCGGAAAGTGCTCGCATTTCGTCGCCAAGGCCCCGTGGATGAAGCCCGGCGACACCCTCGCGATAACTGCCGACATCCCCATCGACGGGCAAACGCATATCGTCGAATGGACGGGATTCAATCCGAAGAAGTACGCGCACTTTGAAGAATGAGCTGGCGAGCCGGAAGCGTGAGCGACCGGAGCCATGCGGACAGTCAAGCATGTAATGACATTAAATCAGCGGCCTTTTCTTACCCTCTCCCCGTTGGGGAGAGGGTGGTTTGCGAGCGCAGCGAGCAAACCGGGTGAGGGGCTGAGTCTAGATAGCAAGACCCCTCACCCGCCATCTCGCTAGCGCGAGATGGCGGCCTCTCCCCAACGGGGAGAGGCGTGGGGCTGGTTGAGTCTAAAGTCATTGTTTTCCGAACTGACATGTAGTATGCGACTCGGGTCGCTCACACTCCCGGCTCGCCTTAAGCCGATTGGCGCAAGAGCGCCGGACCGTCGGGGGCATGCTCGTTAACGTGTCGGAGCAGTTTCTCCCACGAATCGTCGCTGAACGGCGTTTCTCGCGCGACGCGCCGCAACTCGTCCGCCAGTTCCTGGGCGGAATCGTAAGGCCGGTCGGCGGGAACCGTGTCGGCCATCGGCGGCTCGGCCTCCGCTTCCAACCGCCGCACAATCGCGATTAGTTCCGCGGGGAACGCCTTGCCCGGCCGAGCTCGCTTCTTCGCCGCCAGTTGCGACCAGCCAAATGCGACCTGGCCGAGCGCTCGCAAGTCCGCGGCCGCCGTCGGTTCCACGGACGGCAGCGGACCGCCGGCGAGCCAGAGCGGTTCGCCAAAACCGGTGACCTTGAGCGTGCCGGATGCCGTCAGCACGAACGAATCGGAGGTCAACCGGCCGTGGACGAGGCCGACGCGGTGAGCTGCTGCGATTCCCTCGGCGGCCATGGTCATCAAGCGGACCCAGCAACCGGGGTGGGCCGCGTGCGCCGGCCAGTCGGCGCTGAAGAGACCGGAGAGCCATTCGAGCAAGGCGGCGGGGCGGCCGGCGATGTCGCCGACTTCGACGACGGCAGCCAGGTTCGGATGGGCTGCGTCGTGGGCCGCCGCAAACCGTTGCCGAAATTCGTCCGGATGCATGGCATCCTGCATCTCGGCTTCGGCAAGGTGGCGAAGCAGAAAGACGCCGTTCGAACGCGGATCGAGGACGCGGTACAGCGATTCGCGGGGCGACGCCCGCAATCGGTCGATGATGCGGAAGCGGCCGAGCATCAGGCCGTCCACGTTGCCCGCTTCGATCAAGGCGAGTTGGTAAAGAGTGATGGCGCCGCTGGAGAGCAGCACTTGCCGCAAGCTGCGCCGCTGGCGGGCGGCCTCGGCCCACAAGCCGGCGAGCGTCTCGGCATCGACGAGTTCGAGCGAGCGGAGCAGTTCGCCGAGTTGGCGGTCGCCGGGGTCGAGTTCCTCGGCTACGGGCAGCGCGTTCTCTTCGAAGGCCGCGAGCCGCGGTTGTGTGATGGGCTCGGCGCTCCGCGTCGCCGTGAGTTCCTTCAGCTTCTTGCGGTACCACTCGCGCATGTCGGCGAGGTGGCGTTCCATCTCGCTTCGCTTTTGAACGACCTCGGCCCGTTCGCGGCGGAGCAGTTCCACTTGCTCGGCGATGTGCAGGGAAGTCGCCTCGGCCTGGCGAGCGGTCTCGGCGGCTTCGCTTTGCCGAGCTTCGATCCGCGATTCGCCGCGCGATAGCCCGTGCTTGATCTCGTCGACCTTCGCTTTCCATTCGACGATCTGCTGGCGGAACGCGGTCACCGCGAGGCGATGCTCGGCGCGAGCGCGATCGAGTTCCGCCGCTTGCTCGGCCAACCGCTCGGATTCGCCGCGGACCTGCGTGCGAATCGCTTCGAGTTCGGCCCGGCCGTTCTGGGCGAAGGAATGCAATTCGGCGAGGTGGCCGCGGAGCACGTCCTTGGCCGCGTTGAGGCGTTCGAGCGCGGTTTGGGCCTGGTCGCCGAGTTCCGGCGCCTGCGACCGCAAAGCGTCGATCTCGGCGACAGTTCGCTGCCGGTAGGCTTCGAGTTCTTCGCGAATCCGATGAACTTCGGCTTCGGCCGCGGCGCGATCGGCGGCCCACTGGGCTCGCGCGTCGCTCATCCCCTTGCGTTCGGCGGCCAGCGCCTGCCCCACGTCCTTGAGGCGTTCCACCTGGTGGGCCAGGGCCGCCTCGCGTTCGGCGGTACTGGCCGCGAGCCGCTCGGCTTCCGCCGCCCGGGCTTCCACTTCGGCTCGCTGGGCCGCGAATCGCGCTTCCGCTTCCAACCGGATCGCCTCGGCGGCTGCGATGGCCTGGTCGACACTGGCCCGGTCGGCGGCGAGTTGCCGGGCCGCGTCGTCGAGGACGCGCGAGCGTGAGGCTAAATCTTCGGCGCGCTTGCGCAGCTGTTCCTGCAAGGCTTGCCGCGTCTCTTCCGCCTGGGCCAGCGCCGCTTCCCGTTCCCGCACGGCGACGCGGTCCGCCTCGAGCCGGGCCTGCAAATCGAACGACTGCGACAGGTGCCCCTTGAGCGTTCCCGCTTGCTCGGCGAACTCCGCGGAACGGGCATCCAGGGCCGCTTCGCGTTCGTTCAAGCGGGCTTCCAAAGCCGTCAGCGTGTCTTTCTGCTGGCGGATTTCTTCTAGCCCCGCGGCAAGCAGCGAATCGCGTTCGTCGAGCCGTTGCCGATCGAGAAGGGCGTTCTCTTGAACGGCGCCGAGTTCGGCCCGCAGTTGCTCGGCATCGCGAATCCGCTGGCGAAGTTCGGCCTGCGATTCTTCCTCGCGAACGCGGGCCGCCGCCAGTGCCGTTGCCTCGCGCTCCACTTCCTCCCGCGTTCGGTCGAGCTTGGCCCGCATCAACGCAATCACGCCCTGCTGTGCTTCGAGTTGGGCGGATCGTTCCGCGAGGCGGGCGTTTTGGGCATCCAGGTCGAGGCGTTGCCGGGCCTGGCGGTCGGCCTCTTCGCGAAGCCGCTCCTGTTCCGCGGATGCGAGCCGCAGGGTCGCTTCCCACTCGGCGGCCTCGCCTTTCAATTGCTCCAATTGAGCATCCAGCGCGAGCGTGCGCGTTTCGAATGCTTGATGCTTGGCGTCCAGTTCCTCGCGGCGTCGCTCCAGAAGAAGCAGATCTTCGGTGAGTTGCGCTCGATCGCGTGCGTAGGCCGCCTCGCGTTTGGCCAACTTCTCTTCCCGGTCGCTGGCCGCATTCTGGCCATGCTGTTCCAGTTCGCGTTCCATCTCCTGGCGGCGGCGATACCAGAGCACGCGGTCCGCTTCGAGGTCCTGGGTCCGCGCTTCGAGTTCGCGTTCGCGGCGGGCCAGTTCGGCTTCGCGAGCATTGAGCGGCGTTGGCTTTGGTTGCTCAACTTGCTCCGCGTGATCGAGCGGGATGAGCCGCGGCGAGACATACGCCTCGTTGCGAACGCGGACGGCGATCTGAATCCCGGCCAGTGCCAACTGGTCGTTGTGAGACAAGGCCTCCGGCGCATTGGGGGGAATGGCCGTACCGTTGAGCGTCACGGGGAAGTTCGAAGCGACGCGGCGAACCGTGAGGGCACCGGCTTTATGCGTGATCTGGCAAACGACGGGCGGGACATTGGCGGCGGGGATGCGGAGGTCGCAGCCGCCGGCCCCGCCGATGAGGAATTCCTCGGTCGCCACTTCGTAGCTCACCGTGCGGCCCGAGCCGGTCCGCACCTCAAGCCGAACCCGCGGCGTCTCGGGACGCTCGGAAGGCGCTGTCGAACTGGCAAGGGGTGCCGTCATGGCACGGGCGGTCCATTCGGATGGCTGCGGATTGGTCGCGGCCGCGATTGGAACGGATTCGCCGCATCTTGGCAAGGTGAAGATTCGAGTCGAATCGATTAACCACAGAGGCACAGAGACACAGTGCAAAAAAGAGATTCAGTCTCCTGGATTTCAGAATCATGGCTTTTTCGCCGTCACAAGCGATCTTGGATTAATTGTCTTTCTCTGTGCGCTCCGTGCCTCGGGTAAGCAACCGGAAAGTGGGTGGGTTTTATCCGCCCAGCAGATCGAGCCGAATTCATCGTTCTTGGAACCGCCAGTCAAGCCGATTCTCGGCCGTAAATGGCCGCTCATTGCGGAAATCCTCGATCTTTCGCGGCAATTAAAAATTGGAGG